>JBEKFD010000116.1:0-15327 GCA_050013495.1 Occallatibacter sp.
CAAGCAAATGCTGGAATGCTACACGCGCCTGGCTGGCGAGGAGCGCGCGATTACGTTTGCCGGGCGGCTTGCAACGTATCGCTACCTGGACATGGATGCAGCGATCGAGGAAGCGCTTGCGGCTGCCGAAAGGTTCATTGGGCGGAATGCGTTGACGCGGCGGAAAGCGAGCTAGAGATGAATTGCGCAGGCGGGCAGGAAATCCTGATCGGAATCGTTACCCTGAATCGTATCGAGAAACTGAAGCGAACGCTTGAGGAATGCTCGGCAGAGGGATTCAAGGATATTGTTGTGGTCGACAACGGCTAGGGAGACGGGACCAGGGACTTTCTTTTGCGGCAGCCTGGAGTGCGCACGCTATTTCCGGAGAAGAATGAAGGCGGATCGGGCGGCTTCAATCGGCTGATGCGCTATTTCATCGAGAATACGCAACACAAATGGCTGCTGCTGTTCGACGATGATGCATACCCTGCGTTCACCATGCGTGCACTGTGCGAGCACCTCAGCGGAGAAATCGGAGGGCACGCTCCGGCCTATACATTCAAGGTCACCTATCCGGACGGAACCATCTGCGCGATGAATCGGCCGGGGATGAACATATTGAATACGAATCCGCTCAAGCTGCTTTTTCGCGACCATCACGTTGAAGTCGGCGACGCGACAGGCATGGTAGATTTCGCAAGTTTCGCAGGCATACTTCTAAAGCGGGAATGGTCTCCAACCAGGAGGAAGACAGTTGGCCTGGCGGAGGGGGCCAGGGCTATTTGCTGGACAGCCTGGTGCACGCCTCGTACAAGGCGAAACCAGGAGCATAGCGCGGCAGAGTTCTGGAGCGCGGGCCGCGCTGCGCAAACGCCATCGTCGGGCAAATCAGGATTTCCAGGAATGGGGAGATGAGAATTAAGCGTGACCCAGTAGATGAACCTGGGCTTGGACTGGTCCCCAGGGAGAAGGGAGCTTCCGATCCAAGAGGCGATGGATGTATCGCAGATTCCGGGAAATGCTCCGCGGCAGTCAGGGAGTCCAAGCTTCTCGAGAACCGGGCCGAACCACACCTGATTGAATCCAAGATTCGGATAGAGTTCAGTGCGGTTATACATCTGGCCGACGTAACCGTGGATGGCGATGCTCTGATAGCCGCGAGCCTGAAAGTATGCCGGCAAGCATTGTTTGGCTGTCTCGCCGGAAGCACGCAGTATGCCGAAGCCCAGAGTGGAGTGGCAAAGCTCCCGCGCTTCGCCGGGCAGCGTAAGTCCGGTGAAGGGGACCGAGCCATAAGAGGTTTGGAATTTGCGCGCAATGCGCGGATCGTCAAACGGGGCCGTGATTGCCTGGGCCAAGTGCGGGTCAAGCAGAAGGCCCCACGACTCGACGAGGATTAGCACGACGTTGGGGGCTACCGCCGAACTCCGGCGCCGATCCACGAAGGCGATTGCAGCAGCGGAGGCAGAGGGGACTGGGACGTCTTCCGAGTGACGCCACGCCTCGTTGATCTTGTAGTTTCAAATCTCCCGAACGACGAGACTCAGAAGGGGACCGCGCAAGACGCGAAACGAGACGAGCGCAACATCACCTCTGTGCCAAATTGGATTCTGTCCGCTGAGAATATCCAGAGGGAGAAGAAAAACGACAGCAGCCAGCAGGCCACACGCAGTTCGAACCCGCAATCGGGGAAGAGGCCGAACCAGGGACAGGGCTGCGCAGACCAGCAGAACAACGGGCAGCAAAGCGAGGCCCTCCGCTACCCTGCCCCTGGGCAGCACGCTCAGGTAGCGAAGCGACGAAAGCAAATTCCCTAGTGAGAACTGATATGCGTAACAAATGGCATAGATAAAGTCCGCAAGCGAATCGATGCAGAGCAGCGCAAAAGCCACTTTTCGCGGCAGGAACAAGCCAAGCGCGCCAATCAGAATAAACTCAAGACTGATATACCCGTGCGGCCAAACCCCGAGCCATCCGGCCGAGAGCAGGAGGGGAAGATTCGGCAGTATTAAATAAATGAGCGCAATCCCATAAAATGGCAGCCGAGCTGCGGAGGTAGATGCAACTCGATCAGGCATCTTCAGGGGTTCGACTGTCGTCGCTTCTACGCGGCAGTCATCTAACTGAATTCCAGAAATCTCGAACACATGCAATTGTGGGCCGATTGCCGGAGAACAAGAGGGCGAGCGGCGCTGTATCCAGGGAAAAAGGTCAGTCAAGAATTGGACTGACCCGGCAACTACCGGTCGCATTGCTTCGTCTCTGGGGCCGGATGTTACCGACTCACTCATCATAGGTTGGGCGAAATTCCAGCGACCGGAGCACCCGGAAATTCTGGAAGCGGAATTTCTAAAATGGGGAGGGTGCTGAAATGGAATCCCCATGACCATGCTCTAACCTTCAGCGACGGAGGGATACCCGGTTCGATTCGTTGTCAGGCACGAGAGCAACCAGTGCCATCCCTCGAAGCGCAGGAACGGGCACGTGGGCGCGCTATACGCTTGGCGCTTGCACTTAGGAAGAAAACATGGTATCTAATAACTGAAGGATTGAAACCAATGCGCGGCCTATTCACTAACTCGAATCAACTCTCGACCTTCAGCTATCGGCTGGAATCGGGAGGCTTCGTGCGCTGACGTCATTGGATCGGTCAGTATCGAACCCCTCCGAGATATCGGAGGGCATCGTAGTTTGTGCGGTTGTTGAGGGCGGCGACATGGGAATGCCGTCAGAGGGGAGTTATGTCTTTGTGAAATGTTGCGGGAAGGCGGCAGTTTGTTTTTAGGAGCGTGGCGAAACTGGGAGACGCACTTGACTTAGAATCAAGCGCCTTCGGGCTTGGGGGTTCGACTCCCCCCGCTCCTACCAAAGATGTGCCGGCCTGGCGGAATGGAAGACGCGCTGCATTCAAAACGCAGTGTCTTACGACGTGGGGGTTCGATGCCCCCGGCCGGCACCAGAGTAAGTGAACACGGAGAGTTGGCCGAGTCAGGCTGAAGGCGCCGCATTGCTAACGCGGAACACCGTAGAGGTGTCATTCGTTCGAATCGAATACTCTCCGCCAGGCATTGCATGCAGCAGAGGCTCGCGGGTCGCTCGCATGAGATTCATGACTTAGATCGGAGAACAGTTCTTGGCAGGCCTGTTTTTCTCTGCCAGATTACTTCGGGAGGCGCTGGGCATGTGGCGGGCCCACCCCGTTCGAAGCGGGCCGTCCTTTGGGATGTGAGCGTTCGACTCGCTCCGCTTCCACCAGGTTGTGCATGTGAGGCAGATACGGTTAGCTGCGGCGGTCCGTAAAACCGCTACCCCTTGGGGTTCTGGAGGTTCAAATCCTCTCGCATGCACCAAGTTTTTGCGTTTCAAAGATCTGGGGTGGAGAAGCGGCCATCTCGCTGCCCTCATGAGGCAGAGTTCGCACGTTCGAATCGTGCCCCCAGAGCGGCTGCGTCGTCTAATGAAAGGATGCCTCTCTGTCGAAGGGGATGGTGCGAGTTTGACTCTCGCCGCAGCCGCCACAATTTCGCCGGTGTACGCTCGTCTGGTTTGGCGGATGCTCTTTCAAGGCATTGATTCGCGGGTTCGATTCCCGTCACCGGCGCCAATTTTGCGGCATGTTGCCACTGCGGATCATAAGTTGGCCTCGCGATAAGGTAACCGATGTTACAAATAATTGCGAGATGACAGTTGACTTATGATCTCGATTCAGGGTAAGTTGTAAAAGCCATGATGAAACGAGCGATCAATCACGGATTTACACCAGCGACGGCACAGCCGCGGCTCGGTGTACCCATGTAACCGCTCGGAGGATTCTGAACCTGGATTCCATCTACCCTCTGAGCCTGACTGGCCAGAGGGTTTTGATTTGTTGGGCGCTGATCCGAGATAGCTCAGCGGTAGAGCGGCTGCCTGTTAAGCAGCGAGACGTCAGTTCGAATCCGGCTCTCGGAGCCACAATTTGAGTTATTCCCGGTTCGTTCAACGGTCAGGACCGCACGCTCTGAACGTGCTGATGGGGGTTAAAATCCCTCGCCGGGAGCCAATGTTCATGCGGTGATCGTACAGCGGCAAGTACGGCGGTCTTCCAAACCGCACACGCGAGTTCGAGTCTCGCTCACCGCTCCAGTGCGAGTGTAGCAGAAAGAGAGAAATGTCATGAATCAGATGCGGAGGCCGGTGCTGCAACTGAATGCGTCGTATGAGGCCTTGCGCATCATTCCGGCTATGCGAGCGCTCAAGCTGGTTACTACGGGAAAGGCCATGGTCGAGCTAGCCACGAGCAGGCTTGTCTATCCCGGCATTTATTCGCCAAGTGTTATTCGTCTGCTGGTGTACAGGCATGTCCCTGTGCGGCTGCAGGTAACTACCCGGCGCAACATTCTTGTCAGAGATTGTTACCGCTGCCAGTATTGCGGGCTGAAGTTTCATGGGAGCGATCTAACCCTCGACCATGTTATTCCCAGGGCCCAGGGAGGAAAAAACTCCTGGGAGAACCTTGTAGCTTGCTGCCGCAAGGATAACCACCGCAAGGCGAACAGGACGCCGGAGGAGGCCGCAATGCCGCTGTTGAAGAGGCCTCTGCCGGCCAGCGTGCATACCGGCAGGTTCATTCTGCGGTCGATGGGCTTGGAAGTAAATGAGTGGAGCCGGTATCTGTACGCCGACTCCGATGGCGACCGGCGATTTGCCGTTCGCGGATAAGTGAGCCGGCATAGCTCAAGCGGCAGAGCAGCGGGTTTCGTAAACCGCAGGTTTGGGGTTTCGAGTACCTCTGCCGGCTCCACAACTTGTAATAGCTTCACGGGGAATGAAGTCAAACGGCGCGGCGCGTGATTGTGGATCACGTTTTAGAGGATTCGACTTCCTCCGTTCCCTCCAATATTAAGTGGGCCTGTAGCTCAGTTGGCAGAGCGCCGCACTTGCAATGCGGAGGTCGAGATTTCGACATTCTCCAGGTCCACCAGTTATGGCTTCGTAGCTCAGAGGGTAGAGCATCACGTTGAAGGCGTGAGTGCCGCGGTCTCGAAATCCGCCGAAGCCACCAAGTTGTCTGGATGTAGCTCAGGCTGCGCAGAGCGCCTGCCTTGGGAGCAGGGGGCCGGGGGTTCAAATCCCTCCATCCAGACCAAAGTTGAGCACCTGTGGTGTGAATCGGATGAGCCGCCGCGCTACGAACGCGGGCTGAGGCGAAGGCCTCTATGCAGGTTCGAGCCCTGCCAGGTGCTCCACACAAGAAAGAGGAACGCGCATGAAATTGATTGATGGAACCATCCCGGTGTTTGGTGAGGCGGACGAGAAGACTCTGAAGCAGATCCAAATTTGCGCAAAGACTGCCGACAAAGTGGCGCTGATGCCGGATAACCATCTCGGCTATGGAGTGCCCATCGGCGGCGTGGTCGCATATAGAAATGCAATCAGCCCCACCGGAGTTGGATACGACATTGGCTGCGGCAACAAGGCTGTTCGTCTGGAAATGAAGGGCAGCGATCTGCGTCCCATCATTGGCCGCATCATGGACGATGTGTGGAAGACGATCAGTTTTGGCGTCGGCCGCAAGAACAACGAGCGCGTGGACAGTCCTGTATTGGACGGAACGCTCGACGGGTGGAGACTGGAGGCGACTCGACCTCTCTTTCAGAAGGCCGGAGCGCAGCTTGGAACCGTCGGATCGGGCAACCACTATGTCGACATCTTCACCGATGAGGAAGATCGCGTCTGGATAGGAGTTCACTTTGGGTCGCGCGGCTTCGGCCACGGAGTCGCAACCTGGTTTCTGAAGGCCGCGGGCGCAAAAGACGGCATGGATGTTGAGCCTTGCGTGCTGGATGTGAACAGCGACCTGGGCGCGCAGTACCTGATCGCGATGAGTCTTGCCGGCGCTTATGCCTACGCTGGCCGCGACTGGGTTTGCAACCGGGTTGCGAAGCTGCTGGGCGCCGAAGAGAAGGAGGTGGTGCATAATCACCATAACTTCGCGTGGCGCGAGAAGCATGGCGATGAGATGCTGTGGGTTGTTCGCAAGGGCGCTACACCGGCATTTCCCGGAGAGAAGGGATTTGTCGGAGGCTCCATGGGCGAACAGTCTGTCATCCTTGAAGGCGTGGAGAATGACAATGCCAAGTACAGCCTCTACTCCACCGTTCATGGCGCCGGCCGCGCGATGGGCCGCAATGAAGCTCGCGGTGTCTAAGATCGCAAGATCGGTGAGTGCAAGCGTCCGGGAAGAGTTACCCCGGAGATGATGCGCTCATGGATCGATCGCGCTGGAATCGAGCTTCGCGGCGGGGAATTGGATGAGTCGCCGGACTGTTACAAGCGGCTGGACCAAGTCCTGAGTGAAGTTTCGGATTCCGTGCGCATTCTGCATCGGCTGACTCCCATCGGTGTAGCTATGGCCTCGGCAAAAGAATTCGATCCGTGCAAGGATTGAATTGCAACTTACCACGAACGGATGTACTCTGTAACTCGAGAGCGAGACTTATGCAGCAGACCTTCAAACACGAGATAGCCAGAATGACCAAGCGGGTCATCTGGGGAAGCGTGTGTTGAGGGTCTGAGTGTATTTGTATTTGCATCGGACCCGGCTATATGCCGGGTTTTTTATTGGTGCTTGAGATTGTCTGGGGAAAATCGGGGTGAAGTTCAGACTGGTAGAACGTCGGTCTCCAAAGCCGGATGAAGCGGGTTCGATGCCCGCCACCCCCGCCAGTCTTGTGGCAGCGAAGGCGAAGTGAATAGCCATGCGTCTCATAAGCGCAGAGTAGATGGTTTGAGTCCATCCGCTGCCACCAACTCGCGCGTACGTGTAGCTGCTAGCGGCACGCAGCAGTCCCCTTATAAGGGGCCGGTTCCGGGTTCGACTCCCGGCACGTACACCAGTCCCGCAAGGTACTTCAGGGGTCGCAAGCTTAAAGGGCGAAGCAGAGGATTCTTTATCCTCAGAACGGAGTTCGATTCTCCGGCGACCCACCAGAACAAACGGAGCCGTACTCGAATTGGATTGCAGAGACCTGACTTTTAATCAGCGGGAGAAATCCCAATGTGGGTTCGAGTCCCACCGGCTCCACCATGGCCCCTTAGCTCAGCGAACAGAGCAATCGGTTTCTACCCGAAAGGTCGAGAGTTTGAATCTCTCAGGGGCTCCCAAGGCTTGCCGCTCTAGCTCAATGGCAGAGAGCGCTTCGGTCCTAACGAAGAGGATCCCGGTTGGAGTCCGGGGAGCGGTTCCAAAGTTTGCGGGTGAAGCTCAAAGGAATGAGCGCAAGGGTCCGAACCTTGAGGCTGTGAGTTCAAGTCTCACCACCCGCTCCATGCAAACGTGGGCGGAGAGACAAGCGGGGCCGACACTGCCTCGACCTGAATTCTGCCCAAACGTAGAAATGGCTTCCGGGTCGCATGCGGAAGCCATTTAGAATCTGGATTTTGGTTGCGGGGGCTGGATTTGAACCAGCGACCTTTGGGTTATGAGCCCAACGAGCTACCGGGCTGCTCCACCCCGCAATGTCAGTGTACCAATACCCGCTGGGCGGGGTCAACGCATGGGCGACCGGCGGGAGAGCCTACCGCTGACGAATCCCGATCCGGTACACTCGTGGGAACCGTCTCAAGCGAGCGAGGTACCCGGCCCATGTCCCAGCTCTATGTTGCTGTTCTGGCAGTGATTGTTATTGTGTTGCTGTCGGTGGCCATCTATAGGACCTCGCAGGTGAAGACAGAGGCCGACTACGGGAAGGAGACCCATTGACCTTCTCCAAACGCTTCCACGAAATTCGCACCGGGTTTGAGCGGCCGTTCTGGGTTGCCAACATCAGCGAGCTCTTCGAGCGGCTGTCGTACTACGCGGCGTTTGCCTCGCTGCCACGCTATCTGCATGAGAGCCTGAACTTCGGCGTCGAGCGGGCCAGCAGCCTGGCGGGATTGTTCGGCGGGCTGGTGTGGTTTCTGGCGGCGTTCGGCGGGGCTATCGCGGACCGGATGGGCTTTCGCCGGGCGCTGTCGCTGGCCTACCTGATTCTGACCATCTCCTACTTCCTGCTGGGCTCAATCGGTTCGCCGTGGCTGGCTCCGGTTCGCAACGCCATGCCCCTGGTGGTGCTGGTGACGCTGATCCTGATGCTTCCGGCCCTAGGTGTCGCGCTCGTGAAGCCCTGCGTCGTCGGGACCACGGCTCGCGCTTCCAGGGAAAACGTGCGGTCTTTTGGGTATTCGATCTACTACACCCTGGTGAACATTGGCGGGGCTTTGGGGCCTTTGCTGGCGGGATGGGTACACCAGCATCTCAGCGTGGAGAAAGTCTTCGGCATGGCGGCATTGAGCGTCTTTGCCATGTTCTTCGCCGTGTTGCTGCTGTTCAAGGAGCCACGCCGCTCCGGCGAGGCGCAGGCCGAGAGCCTCGGCCAGGTTGCCAGGAACTTTCTAACCGTCGCTTCAAACTGGCGCTTCATGCTGTTTCTGATCATTTTCTCGGGCTATTACATCGCCTTCTGGCAGGAATTTATCATTCTTCCCACCTATATCCATGAGTACGTGAACGCAAACAGCAATACTGAAGCGCTGCTCTCGTGGGATGCGCTGACGGTTATTGCACTGCAGATGGTGGTCAGTATTCTCACGCAGAAAATGCCGGCCTTTCGCGGCATCACGTTGGGCACACTGATCTCGGGCCTGGCCTGGCTCTTGCTGATTTTGCATCCCAGCGTGATCATGGCAGTGGCAACGCTCATCGTAGTGGCGATTGGCGAGATCACGCAACAGCCGCGCTACTACGAGTACATCTCGCGCCTTGCGCCCTCAGGGCAACAAGGAACCTATATGGGCTTTGCCTTCCTGCCCATTGGCATTGGGTCACTCGTGGGCGGGTGGTTTGGCGGGTTCCTGATACATCGCTTCGGGGAAGTTCAGCATCAGCCGCAGCTCATCTGGTGGGCGGTATCTGGAGTGGGCGTGGCGACGGCCGGGATGCTCTGGGTTTATGACCGCCTGGTACGGCGGGACCCAGCGGAAACGACGTAAATGATTGCGTACTCCGAAGCCGGCTCCCGTACAACTGGCGCAGTTCGGGGATTAAGCACATAGCGGGTTGGCAAGTTGGCAGGTTTTGCTTAGACTGTGGGTGTAAACCCTGTGACGCCATGGCTGTAGCTCAACTGACGCTGGAAATCCGCATCGAGCACGCGCGGTCGCTCAAGGACCGGCGTCAGGTGGTGCGCTCGCTCAAAGACCAGTTGCGGCAGGGGTTCAACGCCTCGGTGGCGGAGATGGATGAGGCTGTCATGTGGCAGACGGCGACGATCGGGGTGGTCGCGATCTCGCGGTCGAGGGACTATCTGCATGGGCTGGTTGAGGAGATGGAGCGAGCTGCGCGGCGCATCCTCAATGAGCATGGAGCGGAACTGACCGACTCATTCTGGGAGTACCTGGAGAGCTGAGGCAGGCTGGCCCTTTTGGGCCTCCTCGGTCACCGAAATGCTGGGGTCATGCAAAAGCGGGGCAAACAAAGGCAGGCCCAGGGGACGGCGTTCCCCTGGGCCTGTCTGCTGCAACCGCTGACCAGCTAGTTCATCGCGATCAGGACGTTCTCGTTGACGCGAAGGCTGGCCTCGGTGGCCTCCATGGCGCGCTCCCTGGCCTTCTTCTCGGCCTTCGACACGGGCAGGTGAATCTTGGTCGAGGAGTGCGCGTAGCGAATCTCGCTGAGGAAGTAAGACGCGCCGTAGCGGTGGAACAACAGCTTTCCGCCGCTCGCAGGGTCGTTTGTATCAACCATACCCAGCGCCAATGCGCCGATGCCTTTGTCCTGGTTTCCGATATGGATCTCGTTTTCGCGAAGGCCGGCTTCGCCGACCGTGTAGGTTCCCGCGGGGAGCCAGGCGCCATTGACGCTGAAGTTGAACGGAACATCTGCTTTGACAGCCTGGTTCTGTGCCAATGCGGTTCCGGTGGTTACGAGGGTGGCGGCGACGAAGAGGGCGATGGCGGCGATGCGTTTCATGGTGATCTCCTTTTTCTGGGTACCTGTTCAGGTCCCTGGGGCTTTGGATATTTTTGAGAGCTTGTTGCTACGCCCAGGGATATTGCAAGCACGTGGCCAAAGTTGAACGCGGCTGCAGAAATTCTCGCCATTCAACTGCAACTCTTTATTTTCAATGAGATGCCAGATGGTCTCAGTTTTCTGCGCATGGCAAGATGGCGCGGCACGCCGCGCGACGGTATCCGATCGGATACCTGAGAGTATCTGTTCGGCTCCTCGGCGCAGGAGTCCCGATTTAGCCGGGATTGAAAGCAAGATCGGGATTTCAGGCAAGCTCATTTAGACTCGATTGCACCGGAGGCTCCCATGCGGCCGCGGCTGCTCGTCATTTCAGGTTCCAATCCAGGGATAGTTCGACCGCTAATCGATGGGCACATAACCATCGGCTTGGACGCATCGGATGAGCTATGCCCGATGGACTCGGTCGCTTCGCGCAGGCAGTGCATGATCGACCAGGTGGGCGAGGAATTCGAAATCGTCGATCCCGGTAGCCACAACGGCACCTTTGTGAACGGGATTCCGGTAAGACACAAATTCATTGTGCACGGGGATACGATCCGGGTAGGAAAATCGGAGCTCGTGTTTCTGGTGCACGACGAAGAGGTGGCCGGCGCTGCCAAGATACGTTTGAGCGACACGGCTTCCGTCTTCTCCATCAAAACGATTCCCGTGGAGCAAACGGAGGCGTCTCCGACGTTCGCCGATCGGGTTGGCCACATGGCTCGCGACCTGGCGGCCCTGTTCAGAATCGGCAATATCGTCAATTCCATTCGCGATCTGGGCCTACTTCAACAGGAAATCCTGCAACTGATCTTCGAAGTGATTCCCGCGGAGAACGGCGCGGTCCTGCTGCTGCCGGATCTCGATGAAGATCCAAGCTCGATTGTTACCTTGTGCAGGCGCCCTGGCGCGGAGAAGCCGATCGAGATTCAGCGCGAGCTGGTTCAACGGGCAATCTGGGAACGTACGGCCATTCTCACGGATGCGCCGGCCGGATCGAGCGAGATGCACAACGTGCTGTGCCTGCCGCTGGTGGCCGTGGAAAAGACTATCGGCGTCATTTACCTGACTTCGCGGCGGCCGGCTCCGCCCTTTCGCGAGGATCACATCCACTTCCTCGATCCGGTTTCGCGCATTGCGGCGGTCACCCTGGAGAACATTCTTGCGCTCGATGCGTTGCGTTCAGAGAACCAGCAACTGAAAGCGGAGCTTAACCCGGCGGGGAAAATGGTGGGGGACAGCCGGCAGATTCGCCAGGTGGAAGACTTTGTTGCGCGCGTGGCGAGGAGCGAGTCCACGGTGCTGATCCGCGGGGAGAGCGGCACGGGCAAAGAGGTGGTGGCGCGCGCCATCCATCAGAAGAGTCCGCGGGTCGATCGGCCCTTCGTCGCCATCAACTGCGCGGCTATTCCGGAAACGCTGTTTGAGAGCGAGCTGTTCGGCTACGAGAAAGGCGCGTTCACCGGCGCGGCTGGAATGAGGAAGGGAAAGCTGGAAGCAGCAGGCGATGGAACTCTGTTCCTGGATGAGATAGGCGAACTGCCTTCGCAAATGCAGGCCAAGCTTCTGCGCGTGCTGCAGCAAAGAGAATTCGAGCGCGTGGGCGGAACGCATACCATCGCATTCAAGGCGCGCGTTCTGGCGGCTACCAACAAGAATCTTGAGCAGGCAATCAAGGCTGGCGAGTTTCGCCAGGACCTTTACTACCGGCTCAATGTGGTGTCGGTTCAGGTGCCGCCGCTGCGCGAGCATCGCGAAGACATTTCACTTCTTGCGTTGTATTTCGCGGCGAAGTATGCGGAGAAGAGCAAGCGGCCGTTCAAGGGGATTTCGCTGGAGGCGCGGCGGCTGCTGATGGGCTATAGCTGGCCGGGAAATGTGCGCGAACTTGAGAACGCAATCGAGCACGCGATCGTGCTGGGGCTGACAGAGGAGATCTTGCCTGAGGATTTGCCGGAAGGGATGCTCGAGGAACAATCCGGCGCGCTGCCGGGAGCGGGATACCACGCCGCGCTCAACGAGGCGAGAAAAGAACTGATCCGCAGCGCGCTGGGCGAAGCAAAAGGAAGCGTCGTCGAGGCGGCGCGCCTGCTGGGCATTCATCCCAAGTATCTGCACCGGCTGGTGCGGAATCTGAATCTGAAGTCTGAGCTGCCTTGACGGAATGGCTTGCGTCACTCGTAATGCAGAATCTTTGCCAGGTCGAGCCGCAGCGCTCGCCGCGCGGGCAGCAGAGCCGCGAGCGCAAGAATTGCCACAAGGATGCATAGTGCTCCGGCATAGCTGAGCGGGTCAAGGTTGTTGACGCCGAATAAGGCCTTGCGCAGCACGCGCGAAGCCGCAGCCGCAATGCCGGTGCCGGCCACCAGGCCAAGCGTCATCGGCCAGGCGAACTGGCGCAGCACCGCGGCGAGCACCTGCGCCTTGCGTGCGCCGAGGGCGATGCGGATGGCGATCTCCTTGGTGCGCTGGGAGACGGTGAAGGCGACCAGGCCGACGATGCCGACGCCAGCCAGCAGCACGGCAACCATCCCGATCAGGCTGACGATCGTGGCCACCCGCCCCACGGGAGAGATGTTGTCCTCGTAGAGAGTTTTGAGTTGCCTGATTTCGGGGAAGATCCTGGGATCGAGGCTTTCGCTGATGGACTTTACGATGGGGGGAAGGCTGTCAGGCGCGCCGGCGGTCCTTGCGATCACTACCATGCCGGGCATGTCGTCCGGTTGGTCCGACCAATACTGCTCGGTTGCATCGTCGTCACTTAGCGCGTTGATGCGCGCATTGCCGACTACGCCGACGACGATGTCCTTCTTGTCGTCGTCTCCCAGTTGCTGGCCGAGCGGGCTTCGGCCGGGCCATTGCCAGCGGGCAAACGACTCGCTCACGACTACGGCGTTCTTCTCGCCGGGATAAAAGGTTCGTCCCAGGAGCAGCGGAATGCCCATGGTTTGAAAGAATCCCGGCTCAACCCAGTTGGGGTAGACCAGAATTGCGTGACCGTCGACCACTCTGTTTAATCGCATAACGGCATGCCCCAGCGGCGGCAGCTTGACCAGCGACACCGACTGAACTCCCGGCAACGCGCGGAGCCGGGCCTCCATTTGGGCAAGATACGCTTTCGCCGCGGCGGGTGAATAGCCATGCTGGGCAAGCTGGGCATCGACGGTAAGCAACTGCTGGTAGCCGAAGCCGGGATCGGTATAGAGGGCGTGCCGCGCGGCGCGTACCAGGAGGCCGGCGACGATGAGGAGGACGCAACTGGCAGCGACCTGAGCGCCTACCAGCACCTGTCTGGCCATAGTTTTGTGCTGGCGCTGGCGGGCGATTTGCAAAGCCGGCGTCAGCCCGAAGAAAACCGCAGCCAGCAACGTAAGGGCGAAGGTAAAGAGCAGGATCCGCCAGTCCGGCGACGGGTTGAGCCATTTGGGCGCGTCCATCCTGCTGAGGGCGACGCGCACCACCGCATTGCCCAGCGCCAGGCCCGCAAATGAGCCAAGGGTGGCGAGCAACAGGCTCTCAGTGCAGAGTTGCCTGAAGATGCGGCCGCGGCCGGCGCCGATGGCCACGCGGATTCCGATCTCACGCTCGCGGGTCACCGCGCGGGCCAGCATCAAGCCGCCGAGATTCGCGCAAGCTACGGCGAGGATGAGCAGCGTGAGCACGGCAACCATCGCCGCAACCTGGTACATCATCTCTTGCATTACCTGCATGCGTCCGCCGGGATGAATATCGATGTACTCGTTGTCCCAAATGTCGTTGGGATGCTGGTGGCGCAACTCATTGGTGAGCGCCAGCAATTCCTGCGCGGCGATCTTTGCGTTCGCGCCGGAGGCCAGGCGGCCCCACATCCTGGTGCTTGAATCGCCGGTGTCGGTGAGCACGTGGCTGCCTTCAACAAAGTAGGGCTGCTGGGGCATGGGCAGCCAGATGTCGGGGGTCTGCCCGCCGAGACTCGCAAATGCATAGGGAGCGATGCCGATAACAGTGGCCGGCTTGCCGTTGAGATGAACGGTGCGCCCGACGACGGACGGGTCTCCACCGAAGCGGCGCTGCCAGAAACCATAACTGAACACTACGGCAGGGGCAGCACCCGGTGCGTCTTCGCGCGCGGGATCGAACAGGCGTCCCAGGCCAGCCGGCGTTCCCAGCTCGGTGAAGTAATTCGATGTGGCGAAGGATGCCGACGCCTGCTGAATGTCGTCATCCAATTGCATGGGAGGAATGCCCAGGACCGCGATCACCGCGGAAAGAGTCTTTGCATGCGCCCCATAGAAGAGCACCGAGGGATAGGGCATCTCGCTGGTGTAGGCAGTGGGGGAGCGGCGTTCCAGGCGCACCAGCGAGCCGGGGTCGCGCACCGGCAGGGGCTCAAGGGCCACCATGTCAAACAGGCTGAACGCCGCCACGTTGACGCCGATGCCGATGGCCAGCACCAGCACGGCCATGAGGGTGAAGCCGGGCGAGCGGGCCAGAATGCGGACGCCGTACCGCAGATCCTGGATAAGGCGGTCGAGCCATGTCCAGCCCCAAGCCTCCCGGGCATGTTCGCGCATGCGCAGGGTGTTGCCAAAGTTGCTGCGGCCGGCGCGCGCGGCCATCTCGCGATGAAACTCCATGTCGCTTTCGAGTTCGGCGTCCAAGCGGCGGCGGTTGATCAGGTACTTGATGCGGCGGAAAAGCTCGCCCATGGTGGACCTCCTCGTTGGTTGCGTCTGCTATGCGGTGCGGAGAATTTCCTGGATGGCCTGCGTTACGCGGTCGTAGCCGGAGAGTTCGGCCTTCAAGTGCTTGCGGCCGTCGGGCGT
Source organism: Occallatibacter sp. (assembly GCA_050013495.1). GTDB lineage: Bacteria > Acidobacteriota > Terriglobia > Terriglobales > Acidobacteriaceae > Telmatobacter. The sequence goes on from JBEKFD010000116.1 coordinate 14,818, forward strand.
GAGGCGATAGAAGCGAACCTTGCGATTGGTCTCGGAGATGCCCCACTCGGCGGTGACCCATCCTTTGACGAGCATCTTTTGCAGCGTGGGATAGAGCAGCCCCTCTTCGACGCCGAGGACTTCGCTGGAGAGCAGATGGATGCGCTGCGCGATGGCGTAGCCGTGCAGGGAGCCGGACTGGAGGACGCGGAGGATGAGCATGGGGAGCGCGCCGGAAGGGGTTACAGGTTTAGGCGTTTCCTGATTAGGCGTATTGGGCATAGGCATAAGTTAATTATGTATATGGGATTTGTCAAGAGAAGAGCTGCCGTTTCTTCGGGTCGGCTCGTTGCGCCCGATGGTTTCCTAATTTGGGTGCTGGCCTTAGTTATAGTAGTTTGTGGCTCTGTCGATATCTTGATAAAACCCTTTTGGCACAGGTCCGCCAGCTATGTTGTAGTGAAAACTGAACATCGTTTTATGTTCCCTGTCGAAAGCATCGTCGTATGCTACTTTCACGGATATGCGCCA
>JBEKFD010000117.1:0-15215 GCA_050013495.1 Occallatibacter sp.
AGAAGCGGCGGAGGTGGATGCACGGCTGGCGGAAGAAAAAGCCAAGGCAGAGGCCAAGTCCAAGGCGGCAGCGGCTGCTGCGGCGGCCAAGGCGGCGGCCGGACCTGCGCCTTCAAACCCTGCCACGGCGGCGAAGCCTGTCGCGGCGCCGGCGTCCCCAGCTCCTCTAGTGAAAGCGGCTGAAGGAGATGGGAAAGAATGATCGAGAAAACAGATCAGGTTTTCGTCCTCCTTGCGCACTGGCTAGTGAGTTTTCTACCCGGTCCGTTGCAGCATCCTGCCATGGTTCTGCTGGGCGTGGTGGCCATCATCGTTACGTTTCCAGCGTTGTTCGCGATTACAGTGCTGCTTGAGCGCAAGGGGCTGGGGCGCATGCAGAATCGCTACGGGCCGAATCGCGTGGGGCCGTACGGAATTTTTCAGCCGGTTGCGGACGGTATCAAATCGCTGACCAAGGAAGACATTGTTCCGATCAGCGCGGATGCGGTGGTGCACTTTCTAGCGCCGGTGCTGCTGGTGGTTGTGGTGTTCATGGGATACGCGGTGCTGCCCATCGGGCGCAACATGACGCTGGTCAACATGGATGCCGGCCTCTTGTTCTTCTTTGCCATCGGCGCGTCCTCAGAGCTCAGTGTCTTCATGGCGGGCTGGTCGAGCCGCAACAAGTATTCGCTGCTGGGAGCGATGCGCGCGGTGGCGCAGATGATCAGCTACGAGGTGCCGCTGCTGATGTCGAGCCTGGCGGTGGTGATGATGACCGGGTCGCTCTCTCTGAACAGGATTGTCGATGCGCAGAATCAGTATTCGTACGGCCTGCCGCACTGGTACATCTTTACGCCGTGGGGATTTGCGGGCTTTATCTTGTTTGCGATTGCGGCCACGGCGGAGACGAATCGTTCGCCGTTCGATTTGCCGGAAGGTGAGTCGGAGCTTGTTGCGGGCTACTTCACGGAGTATTCGGGCTTCAAGTTTGCGCTATTCTTTCTGGGCGAGTACGTGGGCATGTTGGGGATCTCAGGGCTGGGAACGACGCTGTTTCTGGGCGGATATTCCGCGCCTTTGCAGGTGCTCGGATTCGTTCCTTCATGGTTCTGGTTCTTCTCGAAGATCATGCTTTCGATGTGCGTGTTCATCTGGGTGCGCGGAACGCTGCCACGGCTGAGGCAAGACCAGTTGATGAATTTTGCCTGGAAATTTGTGCTGCCGCTGACGCTGCTGAATCTGGGTGTGGCGGGAGTTTGGCGGTTCATGGGAGAGGGGTTGCTGCGCTGGGTGGTTTGCTCGGCGATTCTGCTGGTGGCCTATGTGTTCATGGCCCGCGTGGGCATGAGGCGGGAACACTTTGGGCCGAGGAGTTACCGGTATGCGGAGTGATTGGTGCGGCGGTTTGATGTGTGCGGCCTCCCACCCATTCGCAAAAATCGCGAATGGATGGGGCACAGAGTCTTTTGGGCTAGCACGGGAAGGGGCGAGCGGCCGATGAGCTTTGTGTTCTATCTGATTGCGGGACTATCGGTGGCTGGTGCGCTGGCGGCGGTGCTGTTGAAGAATACAGTGCACTGTGCTCTGGCGTTGACGGTGGCGTTCGCGGGGCTGGCGCTGATGTTTCTGGAGCTGGACGCGCAATTTGCCGGTTTTGCGCAGATTCTTATTTACATTGGCGCAGTGGCGATCCTGGTGGTGTTTGCGATTCTCCTGACGCGCGGGTCAGAGACGCCCAAGGATGGCGTGTACAGCGGGAAGCCTTTGGTTGGGCTTGCGGTTGCTGCTGGCGTTTTCGCGATCCTGGGTTGGGCCATTTTGCATAGCACCGCTGCGCTGCCGCACGAAAGCGCCAAGCCGCAGGTCTCAGTAATGGACATCGGCAATGCACTGATGGGGCGCTATGTGCTGCCGCTGGAGATTGTGGCGCTGCTGTTGACGGCGGCGCTGATTGGCGCGGTGATTGTGGCCATGCACGAGAAAGAGGGGGCGCGATGAACCCGCTCACTGGATATCTGCTGGTGGCCGCGCTGTTGTTTGCGATTGGGCTGGCAGGTGCGCTGACGCGGCGCAACGCGATCCTGGTGTTGATCGGGATTGAGCTGATGCTGAACGCAGCGAATCTGAATTTGATCGCGTTCTGGCGCTATGGGCCGCATCCCGAGGCTCTGACGGGGATGATGTTTGCGATTTTTTCGATCGCGGTGGCGGCGGCCGAGGCGGCGGTGGGACTCGGCCTCGTGATCCAGATTCATCGCCACGCGCATACCACGGACTTGGATGCGATGAACAGGATGAAGGGGTGAGAGGTTGATGCAAGAAACAATTTCGTTCACTCCGCAACTGGGCGCTTCGGCCATTACGCGCATCCTGTGGTTGATTCCAGCAGTGCCGATCCTGGCTTCGGGTGTGATCGCCTTATTCAAGCAGCCGCGACGCAAGACCGCATCTACACTGGCGCTTGGGTCGCTTGGGTTTTCGCTGCTGCTGGCGCTGGCTGCATTCGGGCATGTTGTGGCTGGATGGTCGCATGGCGTTGCGGTGCGCGAGACGGTGAACTTTACCTGGTTTCAGTTTGGCGCGACCAATGCGGACCTGGGGTGGGTGCTCGATCCGCTTTCAGCAGTCATGCTCGTGATGGTCACATTTGTCGGATTGCTCATCTTCATCTACTCAACCGGCTACATGGCGCATGACGAGAATTACACGCGGTTTTTCTGCTTCATGAGTTTATTTGCCGGAGCCATGCTAGGCGTTGTCATCGCTAACTCGTTGTTACTTTTGTTCATGTGCTGGGAGTTAGTGGGACTTACTTCCTACTTATTGATTGGATTCTGGTATCAGAAGCCTTCCGCTGCGGCTGCGGCGAAGAAGGCATTCCTTACTACGCGCGTTGGCGATGTATTTTTTCTGTTGGGGATTGTGTGGCTGTTCAGCGAGACGGGAACGCTGCTGTTCTATAACGGCGGGGCGGGGTCGATGGAGACGCACGCGCTGCTTGGATTAGTGACCGAGCGGTCAGTGTGGGGACTTTCCGCGGCGGGCGCGATCGGGCTGCTGATCTTTGCCGGGGCGGCGGGCAAGAGTGGGCAGTTTCCGCTGCATGTGTGGCTGCCGGATGCGATGGAGGGGCCGACGCCTGTCTCCGCGCTGATTCATGCGGCGACGATGGTGGCGGCAGGCGTTTACCTGATTGCGCGCGTGTATCCGCTAATGCAGGCCGGTGCGCTCACCGGTGGAACCACGACGGCGCTGACGGTGGTGACGTGGGTGGGGGCGTTTACAGCCGTGTTTGCGGCGCTGATCGCAGTGGCGCAGAACGACATCAAACGGATCCTCGCTTACTCGACGATTTCGCAACTCGGTTACATGATGGCTGGCCTCGGAATGGGCGGCGTGGCGGTGGGGATGTTCCACCTGATTACGCATGCGTTTTTCAAGGCGCTACTCTTCATGGGCGCCGGCTCAGTGATTCATGGCTGCCACGAGGAGCAGGACATTCGCCGCATGGGCGGCCTCAAGTCCGATATGCCGGTAACGTTTATCACCTATGCTATCGGCATGCTGGCGCTGTGTGGGTTTCCTCTGGTATTTTCCGGCTTCTGGAGCAAGGACGGAATTCTGGAGGCGGCGAAGCACTTCAGCGTGAGCAAGGCGCCCTTCTACATGCTGGTGTTTGGTGCGCTGCTGACCGCCTTCTACATGACGCGGCAAATTAGTTATGTGTTCTTTGGCATGAACCGGGGCGCGAAGAACGCGCATGAGAGCCCGGAGTCGATGACTGTGCCGCTGGCGATTCTGGCGTTCTTTGCGATTGCGCTGGGAGCGATTGGAACGCCGCTTTGGCCGTGGTTCCGTAGCTTCCTCGACGGCAGAGCGGTCGCCTTCGGATGGCGCGGTTTTCTCGAGCCGGGATTGTTTTCGTTGATGGCCACTTCGACATTGGTGGTGTTTTTTGGCATCGGATTGGGGTGGTTGCTGTATGGCGGCACTTCGCCCGCTCCCGAGCAGCCGGACATTCTGGAAGATGCGGCGCATTTGCCGTGGGGTTGGCTGCGCGACCGGCTCTATGTGGATGAGTTCTACGGAATGACGGTAATTTCGTTTTACTACTGGTGGGCGCGGGTTGCGGATTTTCTCGACCGCCGTGTGTGGGGTGGAGCGGTCGCCGCTGTTGCATGGGCTTTCGGTCTGTGGGCGCATTTGAATCGCTTCCTGGACACCAACGTGGTGGATGGCAGCTTCGACAAGGGCTGCGAAGAATTGTCTACGGGCGGAGGGTTGCTGTCGCGCATGCAGTCGGGGCGGGTGCAGACTTATCTGCGGCTGCTTGCGCTGGCGGTTGTGGCACTCGCGGCCATCCTGATTTGGAGCAGCCGGGCATGAGCGGACTTCCACTATTGACCGTATTGACGCTGCTGCCGCTGATCGGAGCGGCTGTGGCTCTTGTGTCCGGCAAACATGCGCGGGGAGTGGCGATTCTTACCACGGGGGCGAGCCTGGCGCTAGCGCTGTTTGTGTGGACACAGTTGCCGGCGGATGGATCGATTGGCCTAGTGGAGCGCGCGCGCTGGGCGCCTTCGCTCGGGATTGAATATCACCTGGGCGTGGACGGATTGGGAGCGCTGATGCTGGTGCTCTCGGCGATTGTCACGCTGATGAGCGTCGATGCGGCGCATCGCGTGCACCATCAGCCGGGGCTTTACTTCGGGCTGGTGCTGGTGCTGGAGTCGGGGTTGTTCGGGTCGTTCACGGCGCTGAATTTCTTTCACTGGTTTTTGTTCTGGGAACTGAGCTTGATACCGGCGTTCTTCCTCATCAAGCTGTGGGGCGGGGCGCGGCGGGGGCCGGCGGCAACACAGTTTTTCGTGTACACGATGGCCGGAAGCGTGGCGCTGCTGGTGGCGTTTCTGGCGGTGTTTGTGGCCACCCGCAGTATGGATTTTCCTTATTTGACGCGAATTGCTTCGACCGGAGAATTGGAACAACTGGTGAAGGCGCACCTGGGGCCGGTGACGATGTGGCTGGCTGTCGGCGTGCTTGCCGGTTTTGCGGTGAAGGTGCCCATGTTTCCGTTTCACACCTGGCTGCCGGCGGCTTATGCAGAGGCGCCTTCGCCGGTGACGATGCTGCTGACGGGCGCTATGTCGAAGATGGGAGTGTACGGGTTGCTGCGGATTGCGATTCCATTGTTCGGGCACCAGATTGCGCAGATGCGGACGCCGCTGCTGGTGCTGGCGGTGGCGACGGTGGTGATGGGCGCGTGGGCGGCGGCGGCGCAGAAGGATTTGAAGCGCGTGTTTGCTTACTCGTCAGTGAATCACCTGGGCTATTGCCTGCTGGGGATTTTTGCGCTGGCGGTGCCGATCGACGCCTGGGATGCTGGGCAGTTTGCCAGCCAGGCGGCGGCGCTGAATGGCGTGATCCTGCAGATGTTTAATCATGGCGTGACGGCGGCGGCGCTGTTCTGGTTTGTTGCGCTGATGCAGCAGCGGACGGGCGGGCATCGCGGCATCGACGATTTTGGCGGTCTGCGCAAGCCTGCGCCGGTGCTGGCGGGGCTGATGGGGATAGCGCTGTTCTCGTCCTTGGGGCTTCCGGGGCTGAACGGGTTTGTAGGCGAGTTTCTGATCTTCCGCGGCGTGTTTTCGCTGGCGTGGGTGGCTTCGGCGGTTTCGATTCTTGGATTGCTAGTGACGGCGGCGGTGATTCTTACGGTGATTCAGAAAGTGTTTACAGGGCCTGTGCCGGAAAATTGCGCAGGATTTCCCGATCTGCATACGGGCGAGCGTCTGGCGCTGGCGCCGGTGATCGGGCTGATGCTGCTGATTGGCCTGTGGCCGCAACTGATTTTGAACAGCGTGAACCCGACGGTCGAAAACCTGCTGGCGCATTGGAGGTTTTAGGTGGAGTCGAAGTTTTGTCCATCGGGACGATGGCGGTAAGGGCCCGGGGCTAAAGCCCGAGCTGCTAGAGGATTTTTTTCCAGGGGCCTGAAGGCCCCTGCTCCCTCCGTGGACGCCTTGCAAGCGCCTGCTGAGAAAAGGCCGGAATGCAGTAGACGATTTGGTTGAGAGTGACTGGAGAACCACCTTAGTGTTGGCTTGGACGATTTATCTCTCGTTTGCCGGGGCACTGATTGAGGCGCTGCTACCCAAGGGCCGCAATGCTCTTGCGCGGTGGTTTGCGCTGGCTGTGGCGGTGGCCGGGCTGGCGCTGGGGGTGCAGGGTTTTGTTACCGGCATGGGGACAAATCAGGGTATCCGCACAGTGATTGTGGATGTGCCGTGGGTTCCGACGATGGGGATTCACTACCTGCTGGCGGCGGATGGGATCAGCCGTGTGCTGGTGCTGCTCACTGGGCTCGCGGCGGTGGCGGGCGTGCTCTTCAGTTGGAATATCGAGCTGCGGACCAATGAGTTTTTTGCATTCTTTCTGGCACTGATCGGTGGGGTGTACGGAGTCTTTCTCAGCTTCGATTTGTTTCTGCTGTTTGTGTTTTACGAGATCGCGATCGTGCCCAAGTATTTCCTTATTGCCATCTGGGGTTCGACACGGCGCGAGTACGCGGCGATGAAGCTGGCGCTTTACTCGTTTGTGGGCTCAGCGATGGTGCTGATCGCTCTGCTGGCGGCGTATGCGGCATCGGGCAGCCATTCGACTGGGCTGGTTGATCTGGCGCATGCGGGGCTGCCGGTGAGCATGCAGATGTGGCTGTTCCCGCTGGTCTTTGTGGGCTTCGGAATTCTCGCTGGCTTATGGCCGTTCCACACCTGGGCGCCTACCGGCCACGTGGCCGCGCCGACGGCGGCGTCGATGCTGCTGGCGGGCGTGGTGATGAAGCTGGGCGCTTACGGCTGCCTGCGCGTGGCCATCGGTTTGTTTCCGCACGGGCTCGATCCTTGGGGATTCTCGATCGCAGGGGTGGGCTCGTGGCGCGATGTATTCGCGATCCTGGCGGTCATCGGCATCGTCTACGGCGCGCTGGTGGCGCTGGCGCAAACGGACTTCAAATTTGTCATCGGCTACTCGAGCGTCAGCCACATGGGGTTTGTTCTGCTCGGGTTGGTGACGCTAAACCAGATTGGGGTGACGGGCGCGGTGTTGCAGATGTTCTCGCACGGCATTATCGCGGGACTGCTCTTCGCCATTGTGGGGCGGATTGTCTACGACCGCACGCACACGCGGCAACTGGCCGAGCTTGAAACGATGCATCTTTCCAGGCGGATTCCGTTCGCGGCGTGGGCGTTTGTCATTGCGGGTATGGCGTCGATGGGACTGCCCGGATTCTCGGGGTTTGTTGCGGAGTTCCAGGTGCTGGTGGGTGCTTGGATGGCCAGGCCGTGGTGGACACTGGCTGCCGGCGTGGGCATTGTGGTGGGTGTCGCATACACGTGGCGCGCGCTACAGAAGGCATTTTTCAGCGACGCGCCGCAGACCGCGCATGGCCTGGAATATGAGCACACGCATCCGTTTGCCGCAATCACGTGGCCTGAGGTTACCGGCGTTGCGCTATTGGCCGGCGTGAGCCTGGTGGTGGGATTGTACCCGCGGATTTTGCTGGACGCAATTGAACCAGCGGTGCAGGCGCTGCTGGCGGGAGGGGGCCGATGAACTACGCAGACCTCTTCCGCGTGACGCTGCCGGAGACGGTGCTGGAGATTGCGGCGCTGCTGGTTCTCGCCGTCGACCTGGGATTGCTGAGCAAGGCGGCGCAGAGTGTGCGGCTCGCGGTGGCGGCGGCGCTGGGCGTGGCTGGATGCGGCGCCGCTCTTGTGGCCGTCGAGATGCAGGGCGCGACGTGGCTCACCTTCGGCAAAAGCGGCGGCTTTACCCTGCTGGGGACAGGCGGATTCATCTCGGTTGCGCAGGTTGGAATCCTGGTGCTGACAGCGCTGACGCTGCTGCTGCTGTTCGATTCGGTATTCACGAAGCATGTTGGCGAGTTTGTGGCGGTGGTGCTGATGGCGGCGGCGGGTGGCATGCTGATTGCCGCGGCGCAGGATCTGCTGGTGATCTTTATCGGCCTGGAGCTGCTGAGCCTGGGGCTTTACATCCTGACCGCCTTCGCCAAGAGCTCGGGCAAGAGCGCGGAAGCGGCAATGAAGTATTACCTCTTCGGAGGCATGTCGGCGGCGTTTCTGCTCTTCGGGTTCAGCTACTTCTACGGGTTGACAGGGACAACGAACCTGGCGTTGATTCAGTACCGCATTACGATGAGCGGGCCAAGCCCGCTGTTCTACGTGGCCTGGGTGCTGGTGGTTGCCGGGTTGGGGTTCAAGGTGGCTGCCGTGCCGTTCCATCTTTGGGCGCCCGATACCTATGAGGGCGCGCCAGCGCCGGCTGCGGCATTTATCGCTTCCGTGTCAAAGGTGGCGAGCTTTGCGCTGCTGGTTACCCTGGCCATGAACTGGTGGCTGCGGCCGAGCGGCGATCTGGCCGCCGACGGGCATTCGCTGGAGCAGATTCTGCGCGCCTACTACCAGACTTGGCCGCAACTTGCGACGATTCTGCTCATTGCTTCGGCAGCCTCCATTTTGCTGGGCAACCTGGCTGCGCTGGCGCAGGTGAGCGTGCGGCGGCTGCTTGCTTACTCGGCCATTGCTCATGCGGGGTACATCCTGCTGGGGTTGGCCGCGCATCCAGCATTCTCGGGTCAGGGCAGCGCGGTGGACTTCAATTTCTTCAGCTTCTTTACCACGCTGCGCGCCATGCAGTCGGTGCTCTTCTATGTGTTGACTTACGGGCTTACCACGGTGGGAGCCTTCGGCGCAGTGGCGGCGGTGGAGCGCGCTACGGGAAGCGACAGGCTCGACTCCTTCCTGGGCCTGCACAAACGCAACCCGGTGCTGGCGGGCGTGCTGCTGATCTTGTTTCTGTCGCTGGCGGGGATTCCTCCGCTGGTCGGCTTCTGGGCCAAGTTCAACCTGTTTGCGGCGGTCCTAGGGGAACATGCGGGGGCCGGACCGTTTGGCCTGGTGTGCCTGGCGATTGCCATGAGCGCGGTTTCGCTCTACTACTACCTGCAAGTGCTCAAGCGGGCTTACGTGATGCAGGCTGTGGACGAGACTCCCCTTCACGTGCATCCTGTGACGCTGGCGGTGCTGGTGGGGATAGCGGCGGCGGTGGTGCTGCTGGGGTGTTTCCCGGCGTTTCTGGGTGGGTGGATCGAGGGTTTCTGAGAACCTGTCCAGAAAACGAGTTCAAGGGGGACGGTTGAGGATTGTGGACTCCCACCCATTCGCAAAAGACGCGAATGGATTGGGCGCAGTTCGCTTGTGCCGGGTTGGAATTGGGTGAAGAACCTGCTCAGACAGAAACAATTTTGCCGTGGTTTTCCACAAGATGCGGGCTGCAAGTCCGTGAATCCAAAGATTGATACAGTGGAAAACTTGAATGAATCTTCATAATTTCTTTATAGCCAAACGCATAATCTTGAATACACTCTAGACTAATAGCTCACAATTTGGATTCTGCACGCGCAAGAGCTGAGCCCATTCAGCCAGAAACTTCAAACGCGGAACAAACCTGCAATCTGTGAGGAGACCATGAATCAAACTTTTCGGAGGAGTGTCGCTCGGTGCGGTCTGTTCTGTTTGGCCGTACTACTTTGTTCATTTCCAACCATGGCGCAGCAAACGCTGGGTTCGTTGAACGGCACGGTTGTGGATCCATCCGGGGCGGCGGTCGTTGCTGCGACGGTTTCGGCAACCAATGCCTCAATCAATGTGACGCGCACCACAACCACGGGGGCGAACGGGTTCTACCAGATATTCAACCTTCCCATCGGCGCCTACGTGGTGACCGTGAAGCACGAAGGATTCGAAGCCACCGACACCAAGGGGATCACGGTTCAGGAGGCGCGCACGACCACCGTCAACGCGACCCTGAAGCTGGGCAAGGCAAGCGAGTCCGTGGAGGTGACCGCCAACCCGCTGCTGAATTCAACCGACACGACCAACGGATATACGCTGGACTCCGCGCAGATTGAGCTCACTCCGCTGGCTACGGGCAGCTTTACCCAACTGGCCGTGCTGGCGCCGGGCGTGAGCGCTGAACTGCTCGCCAATCTGGACTCCAATGCAGGCCTGGGCAACCAGAACATCTGGGCCAACGGCCAGCGAGCCACGTCGAACACATTCCAGTTGAATGGAGTCGACGCCACAAACATTTTCAATGGCATGACTTCCAGCGGAACCGTCTCGCAGCGCTATAACTTCGGCGTGGGCGAAACCGATGCGGTCGGTGGCGAATATGGGGCCGGAACTTCTGTCTACGAATCGAATGGCAACAGCTTGCCCTCGCCGCCTCCCGAGTTCCTGCAGGAGTTGCGCGTGAACACCTCAATGTATGACGCGCAGCAGGGCGCGACCCTGGGAGCGCAGATTGACGCCAGCACCGGCACCGGCACCAATACCTGGCATGGGCAGATGTTCGGCGCCTTCGCAAATCGATCTCTGAACGCCGCTCCCTTCTTCTTCAAACAGGAATACCTGCTGGGGACGCAGGGCATTGGCGCCTTCCCCGAGACTCTGGCCAACCCCGCACTGCACCGATGGAGCACAGGCGCCTCCGTGGGCGGGCCGCTGATGAGAAACAAGCTGTTCTTCTTTGTGGCCTATCAACATGGCTACAATTCGGACCAAGCTACGGGCACTTCGCAGGTTACGGTGCCTTACGGGCTTTCCAACGACCGCTCGACGGCCGGCCTTATGAATGCACTCACCAGTTGGAACCAGGGCACACCCGTTTCAGGAAACGTGACGATCAGCCCCATTGCCGCGGCGATAATGAACGCCAAGCTTCCCAACGGCGATTTCATGATTCCGTCGGCGCAAACGAGCTCGCCCTACATGTACGGGATCCCCAACGTGACATTGATAGGCACCTCGGTGCTGGCCACGGACCAGGCGGCGTCCTCGCTGGATTACGATTTGAGCAGCAAAGACCGGCTCTCGTTCAAGTACTATTACCAGCACGATCCGGTGCATAAGCCATACGGGCTATCCAATACTGGCGGGTTCCCCCTTACGCAGCAGAACGGTTCGCAAGTCGGCGCGCTGGACAACACCATCTCCATTGGATCGCGGCTCAACTGGGAACAGCGCCTGGGCTATATCCGCATGTACTCCAACAGCTACGACGAGCAGACTGTTCTGCCGGATGCCACGCTGGGTCCAACTTTCGGACTGGGTTCAGGCAACAACACCGCGGTTGCACCTCCGATTGCCTCTGGGATCATGCCAGGCTTGGACATTGTTGAGTTTGCCAGCGGCTTCTCTTCGAGCACGCCCGCGTTGCGTGTTGGTCCCTACAGCACAGAAAGCACAACGGTGAACACGGGATATTTCCAGAACCGTCTGAACCCATCGACCAATGTGATCTTCACGCTTGGAAAGCACACCCTGGTTGCTGGCGGCGGTTTCAGCTACACGCAGTTGAACATCGAGAATAACCGCGATGGGATGCTCAACGTCTATTCCAGATCTTTCGAAAGCTTTCTTGAAGGCTCAGCAAAGGGAACCGATTCCAACCTGATTGACAGCACCGTGGGAGGCAAGAACACGGCGGATCGTTACTACCGGTCCAACGAAATAGAAGGTTATGTCCAGGACAAGTGGCAGTTGCTTACCAACCTGAGCATCACTGCCGGCGTGCGCTACGACTATCACGGCGGACTGACCGAAAAATACGGCAACATGTTCAATTTCGATCCTTCGCTTTATAGCGTTACCGGAACCAGCAACACCGGGTTTACGGTGAACAACTCCGGCTTTGTGGTGGCGCCCAACAACGCCTTTGCCAAGCAAGTGAACCCGGCCAACCTGGCCACCAGCGACTCGACGCTGAATGGCCGTCAATGGGGCATTTCACCCCGCATCGGCTTTGCCTGGGCACCCAAACAGAGCCAGGGCCGCCTGGTTCTGAGTGGTGGAGGGGGAATCTACTACGATCGCGGCGAGCTGTTCGCTTACCTGTCGCAGCCCTATGGCGCGGCCGGCGGCGGTGGCGTGTTTGGCGTTACGCAGTCCGCTCCCCTGGCGTCTCTGGTGGTGGGCGGAGGCAAAACTCTCGCCGACCCGCTCGGCACTCCGAAAGTGTATGTCCCGCCCAGCGCCAACCCCGGCAACATCACCCAGGCGTTGCAAACCCAGCTGAACAACATGACCGGCAGCGACTCATATGGCAAGAAATGCGGCGGGGTAGCCAACCAGGAGGCCTATACGGACTGCACCCCCACCATCGACTTCGGCGCCTATGGTGACAGCAACGTGCTGCCCTACACGGTCAACTACACCCTGAAAATCCAATACCAGCCGCGCAACGATATGTCGATCGACGTGGGCTACGTCGGCAACCGCGGCCGCCACTCCGTGATTCCAATCCCCTTCAACGAGCCCGGAATCGCAACCGCCAGCAACCCAATCAATGGCGAGACGTCCAGCTACGGTTGGGAAGTGCTCAACTCCAACAACTTCGACGCCAGCGGATACGATTACGAGCCCATTGCAGGAGAGCCGTGGAATACCTACAGCGGGGGCAATATCGATTTCCGCGTGCCATACGTGGGTTACAACTACAATGCCGCGCTCTTCAAGTCTGTCGGCGTCTCCGCCTATGACGCTCTGGAAACACACCTGGAAAAGCGTCTCTCCCACAACATTCAGGGCGGCCTGAGCTACACCTGGAGCCACGCGCTCGACGAACAAAGCGACATCGGCATCTTCTTCACTGGAGACAACCCCGATAAACTGCGCGATTCGTGGGGGCCTGCCGACTTCGACCGCACCAACATCCTGAGCGCCAACTTCCTAGTCAAGGTGCCTGATACGGCCAAGGCGCACTCGCTGCTTTCCTATGCGACGAATGGGTGGAACATGACCGGCCTGGTTGTTGCCCAGAGCGGCCAGCCGTATTCGCTGTACGAATTTTACGGCGCTTCGGGCAGCCTCTACGTGGGCAACTATCCAAACCTGATGAACCCGGTGCTGCCCATCAAGAACCCTGGCAATCCAAAGGCCGCGTTAACCGGCAACAAGGGGGACCAGCGCGGGAGCGGCGGCTCTTATATTCCCACCGTCGATCCGTCGCAGATCGCCATCAACTACCTGAAGCCCGGCGAGAAGGGAATTCCGGTATCCACCGGCAACGATCCGCAGGACATCTACGAGACGGATTTTGCTCCTTCAGACCAGCGCAATATCTTCCGGCAGGCCTTCCAGAAGCGGGCAGACATCTCGTTCCGCAAGAACTTCCAGATCACGGAGCGCTACAGCGTGCTGTACGCGTTCAACATCTTCAATATCTTCAACACCGCCAGCCTGGACGTGCCGCAAAACCAGACGCAGATTGCGCAGAGCGATGGCTGTTCCTCCTTTGAGGAGACGCAGCAATACAACAACTGCGCCCTGGGATACCTGAACTACGGGCAGATTGCGACCAGCAACAAGCCTTCCGACCAGACATCGGCAAGGAACAATATTTACCAGTTGCCGGTTGTGAATGGAAGCGGTAGGTCCACCACCGTTCCCAACACCATAAACAATTCCCCCAACAACGGCGCGACGTTCGGCTCAGTTACCGGGGTGATCGGCGGGGCTCGCGCGATTACGATGAACCTGCATATCACCTTCTAGCCTGCGCTCTCGGTCTTACGACTCGGGGTCCCTTCGGGGACCCCGATCGTTTGAGGGGTAGGTGCGTTGTTCTGCCTCCGGGTGGATGCCGCCGGTGCGTGGCCGAAGAAAAGGTCAAGCGTGTTCTGAGAACCTGTCCAAGAACCGAGTTCAAGGGGGGTCCGGTTGAGGTTTGTGGTCTCCGACACATTCGCAAAAGAACGCGAATGGATGGGGCACGGAGCGTTTGTGCGGAGTTAGTTGTGGGCAATTCCAGTTTCTTGACAGGTTCTGAGACGACCTGACTTCACTGCATCGAAAATGGACACCGGGTTCTCATCGCAAATCGGGAAGAGCGTCCGATTTCGGGACACATTCTGTTGAAAACCTGTGGCCAACCGGATTGAGCTGGCAGAACGAGCCGATTGAATTACCAGTGGAGTTGGAAGGTCAGTTGCCCCGAGGTGTATTTATGGTTTGGCCCGAAGTGCCAGTCTGAATGTGTGTCCGTGATCCCCGCGGATGTCCGTCTTTACCGCAACTGCATGCGCACTTTGAGCCATCCGCCATTGACGCCTTCGCCCGATGTCCGGGTGTGCCTGGACTGCGGGTGGGGGGAGTTCTCTATCCCTGGGGCATGGCTCTCGGCGGGGTGGTTGAGGTCGCTGCGGCCACAGCCGGCCGTTGCTGCGTAGGGATTCCATTTTCAAACGAACAACGCGTCGAACCGCCTTCTACCCGTTCAGGTACGGAGCGGAGTTGGTCCAATCGTGCCAAGCTGTCGACTTAAAGGGCCCATTGGAGGAGGATTGAAGCGTAACTCGGGGCTGTCCACTTTGCTCTCGGCGGCCGTCCGCTTTGCGTGGTCGGCTCGGGATGGAAAAGCAACCGCAGATCCTTCGACTCCTCGCTTCGCTCGTCGCTCAGGATGACAGCTGTGGGAGGAACATAATCCAAGAAAAGAAAAGGCCCCCAGCCGAAGCTGGAGGCCTTTTGTTTTGGCTTTGGCGCCTGAAAGGCGCGTCTGCCGCACTGCAGGTGCTAGTACATGCCGTCCATGCCGCCGCCGTGGCCGCCACCTGCCGGAGCACCTTTGGCCTCCGGAATCTCGACAACCAATGCTTCGGTGGTGAGCAGGAGGCCGGCGATCGAGGCTGCATTCTGCAGCGCCGTGCGGGCGACCTTGGTGGGGTCGATGACGCCGGCCTTGACCAGGTCTTCGAAGTTGCCGGTGGCGGCGTTATAGCCGTAGTGCGAGTTGTAGGTATCGCTGTCCTTGTCCTTGCCCTCGATGACCTTGGCCACCACCACGGCGCCCTCGCCTCCGGCGTTGGCGACGATCTGGCGGAGTGGCTCTTCGAGCGAGCGGCGAACAATCTGCGCGCCGATCTTCTCATCGCCTTCCAGGGTCTTGATCAGCTCATCGACCGCGGGGATGGCGCGAACAAGAGCTACGCCGCCTCCGGGAACGATGCCTTCCTCGACCGCGGCGCGAGTGGCGTGCAGAGCATCTTCAACGCGAGCCTTCTTCTCCTTCAGCTCGGTCTCGGTTGCCGCGCCCACCTTGATGATGGCCACGCCGCCGACCAGCTTGGCAAGGCGCTCCTGCAGCTTTTC
>JBEKFD010000118.1:0-19597 GCA_050013495.1 Occallatibacter sp.
GGGCACGGCGACAGCCGCACCAGTTGCTCGGCAATGGCGCCCACCACCACCGGCCCGGCGCCCTCGCGTCCCTCGGTCCCAATCACAATCAGCCCGGCCTGGTACTGGTTGGCAACATTCACCAGCATCTCCGCCACCGCGCCCTGACGAATCTCGGAATGGCTATGAATGCCTTCGCGCAGCAGATCGCCGCTCATCGTCCCCAACGCAGCGCGCGCCTGTTCTGTCATCTGCCGCAGCAGCCGCCCAGGAACCGCATCCACCGCAGCGTAATCAACCGGGTCGAGCCCGTGCGCCAGCACAATCCGCGCCCCATACCCGCTCGCCAGTTTACGCGCGTACTCCAGCGCCGCCTCTGACTTGCCGCTCAAATCGGTGGCCACCACTATGGTCTTCATGCCGCTTACAAAGCCCATGCATACCTCCCGGCGCATCCGCCGCCTTGCCGCTTTCTCCCCATTGGACTCAGAGTCTGCACCTCGTATGAGATAGGAGGCAGTGACACGATGCACCCCGCGCTGTGATTCGTGTCACACATCTTGCCAGTCCACTCTTCCCGTAACCCCACTTCGCGTGCGGCTTGGCCAATCGTGGGCCACGCTGGACGGTACGTGGCCAGGCTGAAGGGCGCGGGCTTAACCTGAAGGGTACGGGCTTAAGCTGAAGGGTATGGGCTTAAGCTGAAGGGTATGGGCTTAAGCTGAAGGGTATGGGCTTCGGCTGAAGGATATGGGCTTCAGCTGAAGGGTACGGGCTTCAGCCCGTACATCAAATGAATCAAAATGAGCCTGGGCTTCAGCCCCCGAGGGAATAATCCTTCAAGCTGAACCACCACCGCCTTCCAATGTCATATACACGACCAAGCCAAATAAGTTAGCCTTCTTCGCGTCATGAAAAACCCAAACAGCTCCATCGCTCATCCAATCTCGCCTTTCCGCAGCGCAAGGCTCCTCGCCCTCCTGCTGCTTGCCGCTCTCGCCGCATCCGTCCTCGCCATCGCCCAGGCGCCCGTTCCCGATTCGCCCGAAATTGAAGCCAAGGCCCACGCCTGGGTCGCCAAACTCACCCTCGAGCAAAAGGTCGAACTCGTCGGCGGCGTCGACGAAATGTACACTCGCCCCGCCCCAGCCATTGGCCTGCCGCGCTTCAAAATGTCGGACGCTTCCGTCGGCGTCCGCACCTGGGGGCCCACCACCGCCTATGCCGGCGGTGTGGCCCTGGCCGCCACCTGGGACACCGATTTCGCCCGCAGGCTCGGCGAATCGCTCGGCAAAGATGCCCGCGCCCGCAGCGTCAACTTCCTGCTCGGCCCCGGCGTCAACATCGCCCGCTCCCCCATCAACGGCCGCAACTTCGAATATCTGTCTGAAGACCCCTATCTGAACGCAACCATCGTCGTTCCATGGATCGAAGGCGTCCAGTCCGAGGGCGTCATTGCCACCGTCAAGCACTACGCCCTCAATAACCAGGAATACAACCGCCATAACGTCGACTCCGAAGCCGACGAGCGCACCATGCGCGAAATCTACCTGCCCGCCTTTGAAGCCGCCGTCACCAAGGGCCACGTTGACGCCGTGATGAACTCCTACAACCTCATCAACGGGGCCCACGCCACGCAGAACGAATTCCTCAATCTAAAGGTCCTCAAAGGCGAGTGGGGATTCCAGGGCATCCTCATGTCTGACTGGGACGCCACCTATGACACCGTAGGCGCAGCCAACAACGGCCTCGACCTGGAAATGCCCGGCCCGCGTTTCATGAATCCCAAGGCCCTGCTCGCCGCCATCCAGGCCGGCGAAATCAAAGAATCCACCATCGACGACAAGCTCACGCGCATCTTCCGCACCGAAATCCGCTACGGCTTCCTCGATCGCCCCCAGTTCGATCCCTCTAACTCCACTTATTCCGTAGCCGACCGTGCCGTAGCCCTTCAGGGCGCGCTTGAAAGCATCACTCTGCTCAAGAACGAAGGCCACATCCTTCCGCTCGACTCGTCCAAGATCAAGACAATCGCCGTCATCGGCCCCAACGCATGGCCGGCCGTCTCCGGTGGCGGAGGCTCGTCCACAGCGCAGGCCTTCGAGCCTGTTTCCATGCTCACCGGCATCGCCAACCTCGCCGGCCCCGACGTCCACGTCCTCTACTCCCCCGGCCTGCCGGAAATGAATGAAGTCTTCCATCGCACCCGCTGGGAGGGCGGCGTGAAAGTAGCCACCTATCCCAGCAAGGACTTCACCGGCAATCCGGAGACCGCAGCGTCCAATAACATCGCGGAATACAAGAACGATTGGTGGGGACCGGCCGACAAAGCCCCGCGCAGCATCCGCTACACGTCCACCTTCAAGGCCGAAAAAGCGGGCAAGTACCTGGTCCTCGCCGCCGCCTCCGGCAATGACGAGTACACCATCGCTATCGACGGCAAACCGCTGCTCGCGCCTCCGCACGCCGAAGGCCAGGCCCCCGAGTTCTGGACCATCGATCTGAATGCCGGCCAAACCGTCAACGTGGTCGCCGATTATCTCCCCGGCTTTGTCGGCACTCGCTTCGCCCTCGGCCTTGCCTATTTGCCCAGCCTTGTCTCAGAAGAAGCCAAACAGTTTGCCGGCGCTGCCGACGTGGTTGTGCTGGCCGTCGGCTTCAACACCAACACCGAGAGCGAGGGAGGGGACCGCACCTTCGAGCTGCCCTGGGGCCAGGACGCGCTCGTCGAAGCCGTAGCCCACGCCAACCCGCACACCATCGTCACCCTCACCGGCGGCGGCGGCATGGACACACGCCGATGGCTCTCCCACGTCCCCGCGCTGCTCCATGTCTGGTATCCCGGCCAGGAAGGCGGAACCGCGATAGCGGAAATCCTCTTCGGCAAGCACAACCCCGAAGGCAAGCTCCCCGTCAGCTTCGACCGCAGTTGGGAAGAAAACCCCTCGCATGACTTCTATTACCCCATCCAGGGTGCCGACACCACGCTCCACGTCACCGAAAGCGACGGCCGCAAAGTCGATTACGTAATCCCCCACGTCAAATACGACGACAAGCTCATGGTCGGCTATCGCTACTGGACCACCACCGGCAAGCACCCGCTCTACCCCTTCGGCTTCGGCCTCAGCTACACCACGTTCAAATTCTCCAACCTGCAAGCCCCAGCCAGCGCCCCATCCGGCTCGCCCGTCACCGTCACGTTCGACGTGACCAACACCGGCACCGTGGCAGGCGCAGAAGTCGCCCAGCTCTACGTCTCCGATCCTTCCGCCAAAGCCACCCGCCCCGAGCGCGAACTGAAAGGCTTCCAGAAAGTCCGCCTCGCCCCCGGCGAAACCAAGCATGTAAGCCTCACCCTCGACGCCCGCTCCTTCAGCTACTGGGACGAAGCGGCGAAGAAGTGGACCATCGACCCCGGCAAGTTCGTCCTCCGCGTCGGCGACTCAAGCGAAAACACTCCGTTAAGCAGGGACCTCACTCTGAACTAGGGGTTAGCAATTCGCCCAACAGGATGCGAGACGCACGAAGGTTGCGCGTATACTCAAGCGAGATGGAAATTGCGCCTCAAATCGATGACGATTCAGAGTTTATCAGGCTCGTGGAGTTGACGGTGAACGGAGTTCTTCACCGCAGCCCGCCCGCATCCCTCGCCGTGATCAAGATCGATAACTGGTTTGGCTCAAGGTGGCTCGGATTCTGTGGAAAGACGCTCGGGCTCGTGGGTTTTACGTTGAAGCCCGAGGGGCGCACCGCAGGGAAATTAAGGATTCCACCATTCGTACCAGAAAGAGTCTTATCACAGCGAAGGTTCGCAGCTCCCGACTTTAGGGAAGCTGCCCCGGGACGACCGGTCCACCGGCAAATGCCGGGCAGTGCCGCGCTGAACCGCAAGGCAGCCATCGCAGAGCCCGAAACAACGCTCGTTTGGTACAGCGGGAACTCGAAGTCAAACGGCCGCGGCTCATTGATGGTCTATGCTCCAGCATGCAACACATACTGGTGCTGGTTTGCGGAGGTGGAGCGCGGGGAACCCTGGCGGGTTACAGAGGCCAGAGAAATCAAGCCCGACGATCTTGCTCGCCTTATGGAAGAAGGATCAGCTTCTTTCGCCGGCACGCCGTCTCGCTGACGAGCTCCCCTTTTGCGAAGCTAGCTCCCGTGCCGTTCCCAAAAAACCGCCGGAGTAATGATGGGATATTTCGAAGCCAGCACCAACAGATCCTTATTCCCAGTAATCAGATAGTCGGCCTTCGCCGCAAACAGCGTTCCCAGCACCAGTTGATCCGCAACGTCACGCAACGCCGCGTCCAGGTCGCCGGCCGGTTCCACAATCTCCGCCGTGAACAGGAAGCTGTCGGCAAGGTCGCGAATCTCCGCAGCACCCATCGCGATGCGCTTCAACCGCGGCAACACCCGCACCAACTCATCCAGAATGTGCTTGGAAAGCACCACTTCCAGCCCGCCCTGCTTCCACGCGCTCACAATGCGCCCCGGCACGCTCGTCGGGTAAGCCTGTCCCGACACCAGCACGTTCGTATCCAGCACCACGCGCGGCCCCGCCATCAGCGCCGCCGATCACGCCTGCGAAGACGCGCCACAGCCGCATCGATCTCCGCCATGCCTTCATCAGCGGGGACATCGGCATAAGCCTCGGTGATCGTCGCGCTCAATTCTTCGAAGCGCTCCCGCATCCGCCGAATCCGTGCAAACAGTTCCGCGTCCACCAGCGCCGCCACCGGCTTTCCGTCTTTCGAGATCACGATGCTGTCGTTCCGGTACTGCACCTGGTTCAGCATCTCGCCCAGGTTCTGGCGAAAGTTGACCGCATTTACCTCGGTTATCATTGCGACCTCCATCATAATGACCGGTATGACCATTATGATCTATATGGTTCCACTTGTCCATCGTCCGCTTGCACCCTACTTGCTTCCCAAATGGCTCAACGCCAGCCCCTTCGCCGCGTCCAGCGCATCCTCAGCCTTCACCTTCACATCCGGCTCCACGCCCACCCCTTCCCAATCGTTCTTCCCATAGGGATTGACCACCCTCACCTCCGTGATCCCCATCCCGAAGTGATCGTCGATGCGATGAAACGCGCCCGCGTGCGCGCCCCCACCGGTTGTCTCGCCAATCAGCTTGGCCCGCTTCAAATTCTTCATGTTGTAGCAGAACTGCTCGGCCCCTGAAAACGTCGATCTCGAAGTCAGAATGTATACCGGCTTGTCCGCCAGATCGTTGCCCGCGACCGGTGACCGGGTCCACGACTCCTCCGACGGCGCCTCGCGCGGGTTGAACATGTACTCCGAATGATCGAACAAGTACGAAGCCACCAGCGACACCATTTCCGGAAAGCCGCCGCGGTTGTCCCGCAAGTCGATGATCAGCGCGTCCGCATGATTCAGCGTCGCCAGCGCGCCCCGCACCTGTGCTTCGCAGATCGAAAGTTCCGGGAACCAATCCATCTTGAGATAGCCAATGTTATGCGGCAGAATCTCGGGCTTCGCAATAGCGCAATTCATCTCTTCCAATCGCCTTCGATGGCGCGCCAAATCGTCGGCCGAAGGCTCCGCGCGCCGTTCCGGCAGCCGTTCCTCGCTGTAGACCAACTCCAGATGCATGTCGCCGCTCGCCGCGCGCATGTCCTTCGTGATTCGGCCCGCGAACGCCGTTGCATCCTTCGTTTCATATTCGCCGCTCTTCCCATGCGCAAACACCACATTCGCCATCCGCTCCGCAATTGCGTGATCGACGTAATGCTCGCGCAAGTTTGCAACCACCGCGTCCACCACCCGCTGCCGCTCCGTTGCATCCAGCGAGTTTCTTTCAACATCGCTCTCTTGCGCCCGGCCCATCGGCGGCGCCGAAAGCAAAATCGCAGCCGCGACACACGTACCCACAGTAATCCGGCAAATTGAAGTCCAAAGAGAAAGACTCATCGATAGCTCCTCACTCCTGAGTTTATGATCGCATCATGAAGCGAGTTCTCCTCTCCTGGAGCAGCGGTAAAGACAGCGCCTGGACCCTCCACGTTCTCCGCCAGCAACCAGACATCGAGTTGGTCGGCCTGCTCACCACCCTCAACACCGAGTTCCAGCGCGTAGCCATGCACGGCACGCGCAACTCTGTGCTCGAAGCCCAGGCCGCTGCCGCCGGACTCCCGCTATGGATCGTCCCCCTGCCTTGGCCCTGCTCCAATGAAATTTATGAGCAGCGCATGACCGAAGCCTGCAATCGCGCCATCGCCGAGCGCATCGATGCCGTAGCCTTCGGTGACCTGTTCCTCGCCGACGTCCGCGCCTATCGCGAAACGCAGCTCAAGCCCACCGGCCTCGAACCCTTGTTTCCTTTGTGGGAGATTCCAACCGACAAGTTGGCGCGCGAAATGATAGCCGGCGGACTGCGAGCCAAACTGGGCTGCATCGACGCCAAACAACTGGCGAGTTCCTTCGCCGGCCGCGACTTCGACGAAGCTTTGCTCCAGAATCTCCCGCCGGAAACCGATCCCTGCGGCGAACGTGGCGAGTTTCACACCTGCGTCTACGCTGGCCCCATGTTCACCGCGCCGCTCCAGATCGAGCCAGGAGAAATCGTCACCCGCGACGGCTTTGTCTTCGCCGACTTTCAATAGCAGCCGAACAAATCTCGCGGCCATCCGCTGACTTGCTGACTCGCCGGCCCGCTAGCTCCTCTTCCACCACTTCTTCGACCTCGGCAGTGGCTTCGGCGCCGGCACTTCCGGCGCGAAGAGCGCAGGCAGTCCTGCCTCTTCCGCCGTCGGCAGCGTATGCGTGTCATACCAATGCTGAATCACCTGGCTCTGCCACGTGTCTCCACGCGCAATCCACAACTGCGCCGCCTGATCGAACCGGTCGAGATTCGTCTGCAGCCAATACACGCGGTTATCCCTGAGCCACGCCTGCCTATAAAGCTCGCGCAGCAGCGTATAGCCGTCGCGAATATCCTGCATGCGCCCGTTGTTTGATCCGATCGTATACAGAAGCTCCGCAACCTGCCCGCGCTTGGTTTTGTCGTTCATCGCCGCCAGCGTTCGCGCCTGGTCGTAAAGCTCAATGCAATCGTCCGCCGCCTGAAACTTCAGCCCCACAAAGTCAATGCGCCGCGCGCCCAGTTCCAGCGCGTCTAGCGCCTCCTGATTCTCCAGTCTCCCCGCCGCCCTCGCCTCTGCCACCAGCGTAATCGCCCGCTCCGCATCTAATCTCAACT
Source organism: Occallatibacter sp. (assembly GCA_050013495.1). Taxonomy (GTDB): domain Bacteria; phylum Acidobacteriota; class Terriglobia; order Terriglobales; family Acidobacteriaceae; genus Telmatobacter. The sequence goes on from JBEKFD010000118.1 coordinate 7,204, forward strand.
CACTCAGCACCGGCCGCAGCTTCACCACCCCTTGCTGACCTTGTGGCGAAAACGGATCGATCCAGAAGTAGCTGTCCTGCGCATCGCCCAACCCGGCCTTCTTCAGCAGCGCGTGAGCGGCCATCAGCGCCTGCTGCGCCTGGTCAATCTTCCCCGTCGCGTCGCCATGAAACGCCAACCCATACGACGCCTTGAATGCGTCCTCCGAGCTCTCGCCCGGCTGCCAGCTTGCCGCAGCCCCAAACAACACGCCAAACCAGTTTTCGTCGAAGATGCCCTCGCCATCGTCGTTCCAAACCGTGTTGAGCATGCCCTTCGATCCAAGCTTCTGCCCGTCGCGCACAAACGCGCGAATGTTGCCCAGCGCCTCATTGTTATTGGGATAAATCCGGTTCCAGTTGTTCACCCCCGGCGCCACCCACGTCTCCAGGCCCGCACTCGTGAACGGCTGAATAATTGCCGTAAAATCCGGCTCCGCGTCGTAGCGCCATGGAACCGCAATCATGTCCTTGGGCAGCGTCCCCACCAGTTCCGGCGAGTTCACCGCGATATCACCCCAAAATAGCAGTTGCTTGTAGTTGCCCTCCAGCGCCGTGTGAATCTGCGTCAGGAAATCCATGTACACCACACCCAGCCCGCGCGTCTTCACATCGTCATGTGTCCTGCCCAGCCCAAGCTCCGATGTCTCATCGGCGCCAATGTGCGCGTAGGGCCCCGGAAACACTTGGGCCAGTTCGTCAAACCATCCCTTGATCTGGGGCAGCGTCCCAGGGTCGCCCGGCGCAAGCACCGCTCCATGCGCAGTCTCGCCCAGCCCCGAGTACTGCTCGAACTTCAGCACGTTATGCAGATGCCCGAACGCCTCCTGCTCCGGAATCACCGTGATGTGATATTGCGCTGCATACTCCACCAGCTGGCGCGCCTCCGCCGGCGTCATCGATCCGCCCGGAAACGCCGCCACCGGCGTGCTCGCATACGCAAACGTGTGCTCGAAGTAAGGCGAGAATGTGTTCAGCTTATAAGCCGCCAGCGTGCGAATCTCGCGCCGCAAAAAATCCATGTTTGGCAGCGGCCCGCGCGACCAGTCGTCCGAAATTCCCCTGTGCGCCATCGCCGGCCAGTCGCGCAGCGTGGGCGCAAGCAGCACTTGCTCCTTGCCCGTTCCGCGAATCAACTGCTTCACCGTCTGCACGCCGTAAAAAATGCCGGCGGAAGTCTCCGCAATCACTGCCAGGCCGCCCTTGCCGTCGGGCGCCAGCACGTACCCCTCGTCGTGCATCTCCGCGTCGAATGCCAAGTGGTTGCTTTCCAGCAGCGCCTTGGCAGGCACAGAATCCGCGCGCTCCAGCCGGATGAACGGCGCATCCTTCTGCACCGTTCTCTTGCCCAGGCTCTGCTCCGTCAGGTCCTCAGCCGCGAACCCATCCTCCGCGCCGCCCGCAGCCACAAAAAATCCAACCCCGCCAATCGGAATCGCCTCCACAGAAACGCACTCCCGCGGCGCAGGAACCAAGTGCAGGTCCGCGCAAGCCGGTGCCGCTGTCGGCAGCGACTGCGCACCAGCCAATATGCCGGCACCTAGAGAAATTGTAGCGAGGGGAAAATAAAGATGCATCGACGCTCCCACGGGGGATTGGGCTTGGTTCGTGAAACTGGTGTGGTGAGTCCAAAGTTTGCAAACAAGAAAAACACTGTCATCCTGAGCGCAGTTGGGCGCGCCTCTTGCGTCCAACGGAGTCGAAGGACCTGCTGTTGTACTTCGAAAATCATGCAACGAACTTTCGACTCAGTGACCCTAGCCTATCACCGCGTCAACTCCGGCGTTCACCGCAAGCTCTTCAACGCCGGATACAGCCTCCTCCACTGCGCATACCCCCACTCATACGCCGACACATCGCCGGGATCCGGCTCAATTCTCTGCGCCACCTCGATCGCCTGCGCGCACGCCTCGTCCAGATTCGCCCAGTGCCCGGCGCCCACGCCCGCCATCAGCGCGCAACCAAACGCCCCGCCTTCCTCCGCCGTAAGCACTTCTACCGCTTGCCCATACACGCCAGCCTGAATCTTCCGCCACAGCGGCCCGCGCGCCCCGCCGCCGCCCAGCCTGATGCCGCTCACTGGAATCCCCAACTCGGCAAACAGCGTGAACGTGTCCTTGAGGGAGTAAGCCACTCCCTCCAGCACCGCGCGAATAAAATGCGCCCGCGTATGCATGGTCGAGATGCCGGCAAACGCCGCCCGCACTTCCGGATCGAGGTGCGGCGTCCGCTCTCCAAGCAGGTAAGGAGCCCACTCCAGCCCATCGCTTCCCGCGGCAATCGTACTCGCCGCGTAGGTTAATGCGTCGTAATCCAGCCCGGCAAAAAACGTGTCCTTCAGCCAGCGGAAGCTCAACCCCGCGCTCTGCGTCACACCCATCACGTGCCACAGCCCCGGCACCGCGTGGCAAAACGTATGCAGCCGCCCATGCGGATCCTTGGTCGGCGCAGCCGTGGCCGCAAACACCACGCCTGAAGTCCCAATCGTCGCCGACACCGATCCCGGCTGCAATATCCCCATGCCCACGGCACCCGCGCCCTGGTCGCCCGCCCCAGCCACCACCGGCGTGCCCACCGTCAGCCCCGTCAAACCCGCCGCCGTCTCGCTGATCCGCGCGCACACCTCCGGTGATTCGTACAGCTTCGGCAGCCAGCTCTCATCGATCCCCGCCGCCTCCGCCACTTCCTGCGACCAGCGCCGATGCGTCACGTCCAGCAGCAGCGTCCCTGAAGCCTCCTGCACATCAATCGCAAACTCGCCTGTCAGCCGGTAGCGCACATAGTCTTTGGGACACATAATGTGCCGAATCTTCGCGAAGATCTCCGGCTGGTGTTCCTTCACCCACAGCAGCTTGGTCACCGTAAAATTCGGCAGGGCCGGATTGCAGGTCAGCTCAATCAGCCGGTCATAGCCAATCTTCTCGGTGAGCCAGTCGCACTCCGGCTGCGTGCGCGTATCGCACCAGATCAGCGCTGGCCGCAGCACTGCGCCATTCTCATCCAGCATCACCGCGCCGTGCATCTGCCCGGTCAGTCCAATCGCCACAATCGCCTCGCGAGGTTCCGGCGCACTCACCAGCGCTTCGCGAATCGCCTCCTGCGCCGCGCGCCACCAGTCCTCCGGATCCTGCTCCGCCCATCCCGGATGCGCGGTCTTGAACGGCTCATGCTCACTCGCGGCGCTCGCAATCACGCTGCCTTCGCCATCCACCACCACCGCCCGCGTTCCGCCCGTGCCCACATCCATTCCAAGCAACCACATGCGCCTTCTCCTCTTCGCGTAAATCGCTTTTTCCGGCGCACCGAGCATATCACCCTTGAGCGCCGCGGGAACAGCGCGCACGACCTGCCCAATGAATTGCCGAGCGGAAACCCGCCTTCCGCGTCTGTGCCTATAGAAGAGCCCAGCTCGTCCATCGCGCGATACACCAGCCGTTCTTCGCATAAGTCCATTTGCGAGGCGAAAAATGAGATTCCATTGAGACGCAGCCGCATCGCGCGGCTCCCTTCCTGCATGTTTATTCGTTGCTCTCACGCTGGCCGTGGCCTGCTTTGCACCCTGCGCCCTTGCGCAGTCAGCAGATATCAAGGTCGCCGACGCCAAGCCCGACAACGAAACCTATCAGACCCTCTTCCTCACCAACCTCACCCAGCAAAACGACTTCAACGACGTTCTGACCGCCCTGCGCAACATGCTTCCCAAGGCGCACCTGTATGGAATGTCATCGCAGGACGCCATCTCCATCCGCGCCACGCCGGAAGACATTCAAATCGCGCAGAAGATTCTCGCCGACCTTGACCGCGGCAAAAGACTCTACCGCCTCATCTACACCATCAACGAAAGTGACAGCGGCAAGCACACCGCCGCGCAAAGCTTCGCACTGATCGTCGCTTCAGGAGGCAAGACAACCTTCAAGCAAGGGGCCCGCGTTCCCATCGTCACCGGAGTCAGCGGCGACCAGGCCTCCGGCACGCAGGTGCAATACATGGATGTGGGCCTCAGTATCGAAGCCTCCGCCGATGGCTACATGGACGGCCTGCGGTTGCGCTCCAAAGTCGAGCAGACAAATCTCGCCGACGAAAAATCCGGCATCGGCGCGCAGGACCCAATCGTCCGCCAGACCGTGCTTGATGACACCTCGACCCTAACGCCCGGCAAATCGCTCGTACTCGGCTCGCTCGACATTCCCGGAACCACCCGCAAGCAGGAAATCGAAGTCGTCGCCGAATTGGTGAAGTAAACGCGAGTTCGCCTCAAGAGCCTTGCCTGTGCGAAAAACAAAATGGCATCGATTCTTTCCGGGAAACGCCCGGACCACAATGTGGAACTCTAGCCCGCAGTGTGACCTTTAGCACAGTCCCTCATCCCCAGCCAAGCGACAATAAACCCGTAAGGCCAGCCATCCAACCCCGCGCTGGCCACGGAGAAAACCATTCATGAGCGATCTAGCCCCGCTTGCTGAAGCCGTTGCCCTCGACCCCCTCGTCGGCCATCCCGCCGACTTCCATGTCTTCCACCAGTTCATCGAGCGCTGCAAAGATCTCCCTGCCCTCCCCACCGCCGTCGTCTGGCCGCTCTCTGACGTTGCGCTCCGTGGCACCATAGAAGCTACTGCTGAAGGCCTCATCGAACCGACGCTGATCGGCGACGCACAGGAGATGTATGCCCTGGCCATCAAAATCGGCCTTGACATCCGCCACTACCCCGTCCTTCAGGCCGAAGACGAAGAGAAAGCCGCGCAGCTTGGCGTGGCCATGTGCCGCTCCGGCAACGCCCTGGCCATGATGAAGGGCAGCCTGCACACCGACGAGCTGATGAAGGCCGCCATGGCCCGCGACACCGGCCTGCGCACCGCCCGCCGCATCTCCCACGTCTTCATCATGGATACGCCCGCCTACGCCCGCACCCTGCTCATCACCGACGCGGCCATCAACATCACCCCGGAGCTTGAAGACAAGGTCGACATCGTGCAGAACGCCATCGATCTCGCCCACGCCCTCGGCATACCCGAGCCCAAGGTCGCCCTGCTCTCTGCGGTCGAGACCGTCAACCCCAAGATCAAGTCCACGCTCGACGCCGCCGCCCTCTGCAAAATGGCCGATCGCGGCCAGATCACCGGCGGCATCCTCGACGGCCCTCTCGCCTTCGACACCGCCGTCAGCTTCAAGGCCGCCCGCATCAAGAAGCTCGTCTCCCCCGTCACCGGCCAGGCCGACATTCTCGTAGTCCCCGATCTCGAAAGCGGCAACATGCTCGCCAAGCAGCTTGAATATCTGGGCGGCGCGCAGCTCGCCGGCATCGTCCTCGGCGCACGCGTCCCCACCATCCTCACCAGCCGCGCCGATTCCGCCGAGACGCGCCTCATGAGTTGCGCCGTAGCCGTCCTGCTCCACTACGACCGCCATCCGCAAGTCAAGGTCTAAGGACCTACCTGCCTTTCGGTGAAGGGTACGAGCTTCAGCTCGTACATAAGGCAAGCAAGCTGGGTCGGGCTTTAGCCCCTGCGGCACGTGCCATATCCTTTCGCCTTCGTTCTAGCAAAAGGGTGGAATCCCTCAATACCGAATCGTCCCGCTGTGCTCCCCAATCACCGTGAACACCCCCAGCAGATGCGTAACCCCCAACAACTCTTTCACGCGCTTCCCCAGGTGCATCAGCTCCAGGCTGCAGCCGCCTGCCTTGCACGACACATACAACCGCACCAGTGTTCCCAGCCCCAGGCTGTCCATGTACGTCACCTCGCCAAGGTCCAGCACAATCCGCTTGTACTCCCCAATCAGCGGAGTCACACAGCCGCAAAGCTGCCCACCCATCCCCGCCGCCAGCTTGCCGCGCAGTCGCACCACCGCCACACCATCCTGCCGTTCAATTGACACGGTAAGAAGTTTCGCAACCGTCTCATCCGCCATCAAGCCTCCTTCAGGGAAACACATCGAAATGCTGGAAATCCGGGTTCGAGCGATTCTCTCACAACCTCGCGCCACGGGCATCGCAAATGCTGGGGGCTCTGCGGGATGGCTGCGATTGAAGACCCAGGAAGAATTCCCTCCGCGAGGAATTTTGACTGGACAACCCGCCATCCGGATGATTCAATATCCAAACCACCGGCAACTGCCAATCCCCGCCGCCGATCCCCCCGCGGCATCAACCAAAACAGCACGCTGTCGAAACCGAAACGGAGAGAATTCCATGGGACTCATAGCACAAGATGTCGAAAACAAATATTTCAAAGCGAAAGCGATGATTGCTGCAAAACTTCCCCTGACCGTGCTACCTGGCACCCTATTCTCGCCTAGCGGCCCCGTGGGGGGCGTGGCGATGGTCGATACACCCAACATCAACGCCCAAATGGACGCCATCGAGGATTGCCTCGAAGCAATTCTCAAAGCCATCAAAAAGCTGGAGGATCGAAAGTGAAATAGACACTCCCCGCTCCCGTAGGGAGCCATCGAGAATAGCCCAGGGCAACCCTGAGCAAAGCGAAGGGGCAGCCCTGGGAAAGCAGCCCCACACACCCGACAAGCCCTGAAGGGGCGTCCGAATTCCAGCCTTCAAAGCGCACCATCCACACCCGAGCCGCCGCCCTGCGCACTGGAGCTCGCCCGCGACTGATTCGCCCACCGCCGCGCGCCGGGGATGGCAGCCTTGCCACGCCGCACCTATTTTCTATAATCGATCCTCAAAAGGAGGTCCAGACTTATGAGTCGGCCCACCACCGAAGCAATTTCCCCCTGCTTCATCGTCGCCGATGTCATTAGATCCATCGCCTTTTACACCGGAAAGCTCGGCTTCGAGACCAGGTTCCTGGCGCCCGATCAGGATCCCTTCTTCGCCATCGTCGGCCGCGACGGAGCGCAACTTTTCATCAAATCCGAAAGAGACATCCTGCCCGTCCCCAACCACACCCGTCACGCCCACTTGCGTTAGACGCCTTTGTCTACGCGTCCGACCCCGACGCGCTCGCCGCCGAATTCGCCGCGAACGGCGCAGCCTTCAGCGCCCCGCTCCAAGACACCCACGACGGCCTGCGCGGCTTCGAAATCTCCGACCCCGACGGCTACATCCTCTTCTTCGGCCGGCCACGATAGCAGGGTGTTCCAGGCCTCGGCGGGTTGCCCATGTCTGACTCTCCCCAAAAGAGCGGGTGCCCCAGGTCCCGCTTTCGAGACCTGGGAAACCGCAAAGCCCCACCGCCTCCTCGCCCCAACTCTGCGAAACTAATTCCGTGCCCCCAACCAACCCCGCCCTCATCTTCGACCTCGACGGAACCCTCACCGACTCCATGCCCGGAATCGTCGGCTGCCTGCGCAAGGTGCTAGACGAGCGCAACATGGGCGACCAGGGGCCGCTGGAGCGCTTCGTCGGCCCGCCCGTGGAAGAGTGGACCGCCGAGCTCCTTCCCAACGCATCCGAAGATGACCGCGCCCAGCTCGCCCGCGACTACCGCGCCTGCTACGACCGCGAAGGCTGGCAGAACAACTCCGTCTTCCCCGGCGTCCGCGAAATGCTCAACCAACTCCACGCCGAGGGCTTTCCCCTCCACGTCTGCACCTCCAAGCAACAGCACTTCGCCATCCGCATCCTCGACATGTTCGAGCTTTCCAGCCTTTTCACCTCCATCTACGGCGACAAGGCCGAGTTCGCCAGCCACAGCAAAGTTAACCTGCTGGCCAGCCTGCTTCGGCAGCACCAGCTCGACCCCGCCGGCACATGGATGATCGGCGACCGCATCTTCGACATCCAGGCCGCCCACGCCAACCGCATCCCTTGCCTGGCCGCCGGCTGGGGCTACGGTCCTCCCGAGGAGTGCGCCCAGGCTGACGCCGTCGCCCTCACCCCTGCCGACGTTCCTGCCCTGGTCCGTCCTAAAACCCCGCTCCAGCCTTCCTGAAAAACCCCGCGAACTACCGCCCCTCTCTCGGCATCCAACCACATGCAGGCAGGCTGCGAGCGCTCCATTCCGTTGCGGCAAAGGAGATTTCCCCATGTCCAGCCATACCCACGAAGAAACCAAGGCCGCTAAAACCAACGTTCCAGACGGTTTCGACCCCGAACAAATCAAGAACCTTTCCAGCGTGCTCAACGCCCTGCTCGCCGATGTCTACGCCCTCTACTTCAAAGTCAAGAACTTCCACTGGCACATGAGCGGACCCCATTTCCGCGACTACCACCTGCTGATCGACGAGCAGGCCGACCAGATTTTCTCCATCGGCGACGACATCGCCGAGCGCGTCCGCAAAATCGGCGGAACCACCATCCGCTCCATCGGCCACATCGCCAGGCTGCAGCGCGTCACCGACAACGACCAGGAGTTCGTGCCCGCCCGCGACATGCTCCTCGAACTCCACGGCGACAACAGGGCGCTGGTAGAGAGCCTCCGCTCCGCCCATGAAGTCGCCTCCAAAGCCAATGACTACGCCACCACCAGCCTCATCGAAGTCTGGATCGACCAAGCCGAACGCCGCGCCTGGTTCCTCTTCGAGGCCACCCGCTAGAGCCTGCAAGACAATCGATTCGTCTTGTGAACTCGCTCCATCCCCTGCTCCCCAACCTTCTGCACCAAAGGAGCCGCACAAATCGGGCGCCACGGTCCTCTTCCCGCCGTGGCGCCCGTCTTTTGTGCACCGGTTTTCCACGCATCGAAAAGCGTGCACCTTCTCTCCAACCGTCGTACACTCAAAGGCATTCTTCCCTGGTCTTCTGAAATTCATCGCCGATTGTTCCGATGTTAGACAATTCAGACGAAAGCAACGTGTCCATCGCTTTCACTCCGGTAATGCACGGGGTCGTTAGCTCGGGGCACACCAGGCAAAAGAATACTTGCGATGCTAAAAGACGGATCAATGGATCAAGCAATCGCCGAGCCGGAACATCAGGCAGCGGCCAACCTCACCGCCCTCATCGAGAGCACGGAAGACCTCATCTGGTCCATCGACCTGAATTTTGGGCTGCTCACTTTCAATTCTGCACTGCAGCGCCATGTCGAGCGCCACTGGGGTACCCAAGCGGCTATCGGCAAGCGCCCCCAGGATCTGCTCCCGGCTGACAGGGCGGCGATCTGGCCGCCGCTTTTTCAGAGGGCGCTGACCCACGGCCCGTTTCGCACCGAAATCCCTTTCCCGAATGGCCGGATTGTGGAGATGTCGTTTAACCCCATCGTTGTCGATGGCAAAGCGGCTGGGCTTTCGATCTTCGGAAAAGATGTTACGGAGCGCCACCGGAACGAAAAGGAGCTTCGCGAAACCGCGGAGTTTCTGAAGGAATCACAAAGAATCGGCGAACTCGGCTCCTATGTCTTCGACTTCAAGACCGGGGTCTTTACATCGTCCGAAACCTTGAACGAACTGTTCGGCATCGGCAAAGACACCGATATTGCCGCGTCCTGGAGCTATCTTGTCCATCCGGAAGACGCGGCTGCGATACAGGCGTACTTCGTTGATGAAGTGCTGGGAAAGGGGCGGCCCTTCAACAAGGAATACCGCATCCTTCGCTCCAGCGATAAAGTCGAGCGCTGGCTGCATGGAATGGGCAGGCTGGAATTCGACATTCACGGGAAGCCCCTCAAGATGTGCGGCATCATCAAAGACATCACCGAGCGCAAACAGGCAGAGTTGCAGTTGCGCGCCAGCGAGCAACGCTATCGCGCCACCTTCGAACAGGACGCGATAGGAATCGCTCACGTCGGTTTTGATGGGGCATTCCTGCATTGCAACGCCCGCTTCGCGGATATTGTCGGTTACGCTGCGGATGAGTTGCTCTGCTTGAATGCAATTGACATCACCGACCCGCTGTACGCTCCGGAATGCGTGCCGCTCCTGGAGCAGTGCGCCCTCGGCACCCTGGAACGCGCCAGCTTCGAGAAACGTTATATTCGCAAGGACGGAACCCCCACTTGGGTCAAAGTGAGCTTGTCCGCCGAACGGGACAGCCAGGGTCACCCAATCCACCTGATTTCCTTTGTCGAGGACATCAACCTTCGCAAGAACGCCGAAGAAAGCCTGGCCGCGGCCCAGGAGGCTCTTCGTCACAGCGAGCAGCGCTATCGCACTGCGTTCCAGACCAGCATCGATGCCATCAATATCAACCGCCTGAACGACGGCGTTTACATCGATGTCAACAAAGCCTTCCTTGAAATCGTAGGCTTCTCCCACGACGAAGTCATCGGCAGGAGTTCGATCGACCTGGGCATCTGGGCTGACTGCGCTGACAGGGAGCGCATGGTGGACCAGGTCTCCAGAAATTTCTTTTGCCGGGACCTGGAGGCGCAATTCAGAAAGAAGAACGGCGAGGTTTTCTGGGGATTAATGTCCGCTTCCTTGATTGAGGTTGAGGGCGTTCCCTGCGTTCTTTCCGTTACCCGCGACATTTCCTCTGCCAAAGCCGCCGAACAGCTCCTAACCCAGGCCGCGGAAGCCCTCCGGGTGAGCGAAGAACGCTACCGCACCGTCTTCCAGACCAGCCTTGATCCCATCCTGATCAACAGGACCAGCGACCGCCGCTTCATCGACGTGAATCAGGCTTTCCTCAATGTGATGGGATTCGAGCGCGACGAAGTCATAGGGAGGACCTCCCTTGAGCTCAACCTATGGGCCGATCCGCGCGACCTTGAAAACGTGGACGAAATCCTCAAACAGACTCTCCAGTGCCGCAATGTGGAGATTCAGTTCCGCAAGAAGAATGGAGAGAAGCTCTGGGGGCTCATGTCGTCCTCGGTGATCGAGATTGACGGGGTTCAGTGCGTATTAACGGTCACCCGGGATATCTCCAACGCCAAGGCAGCTGAAGAAGAGATCCGCAGCCTCGCATTCTATGACCCGCTGACAGGCCTGCCCAATCGGCGCCTGCTGATGGAGCGCCTGCACCTTACGCTGGCCTTGAGCGCCCGAACCGGCCGCCTGCGGGCCCTGTTATTCGTTGACCTGGACAACTTCAAGACCTTGAACGACACGCTCGGCCACCAGACCGGCGACCTGCTATTGCAGGAAGCCGCCAAACGTCTGACCGCCTGCGTTCGCGAAGCCGATACCGTGGGCCGCCTGGGCGGCGATGAATTCGTGTTGATGCTTGAAGATCTGAGCGACCTTCCCGAAGACGCCGCCGCACAGGCAAAAGCTGTGGGCGAAAAGATCCTTTCCGTCGTTGCCCTGCCCTACCAGCTCAATGGCCGCGAATGCCGCTCGAGCGCCAGTATCGGCATCGCCGTTTTCGGAACTCGCCGAGAAAGCTCCAACGAGATTCTGCAGCAGGCCGATATCGCCATGTACCAGGCCAAGGCCGCAGGCCGCAACACCATGCGCTTCTTCGCTCCCGCCTTGCAGGCAGCCGTCAATGCCCGCGCCGCCCTCGAGGAGGACCTGCGCGAGAGCATCAGGACCGGCCAGTTTGTCCTCTACTATCAGCCCCAGATTGACCGCAACCGCATGATCGGGGCCGAGGCTCTCCTGCGCTGGACGCATCCGTCGCGAGGAATTTTGCCGCCCGGCGAGTTCATTCCTCTGGCCGAAGAAACCGGATTGATCCTGCCCCTGGGAAAATGGGTGCTCGATGCCGCCTGCGCACAGATTGCCGCCTGGGCCGGCAACAGGCATACCGCCCGGCTGGCTGTTTCCGTCAACATCAGCGTCCGGCAATTTCACCAGCCTGAATTCGTCGAGCAGGTTTTGCAAGCCCTCAAAAGCTCCCGTGCGAATCCCGCCAATCTGCGCCTCGAACTCACAGAAAGCATCCTGGTTGAGAACGTGCAAGACGTCATCGACAAAATGAAGGAACTCAAGTCCCACGGCCTGAGATTCTCGCTCGACGACTTTGGCACCGGCTATTCGTCCCTGGCTTACCTGAAGAAGCTGCCCCTCGACCAGGTCAAGATCGATCGATCCTTCATTCGCGATATTCTCACCGAGGAGAGCAGCGCCGCCATCGCCCAGACCATTATTTCGCTAAGCCGGGCAATGGGATTGCCGGTCATCGCCGAGGGCGTAGAGACCGAGGAGCAGCGCGAATACCTTACCCGCATGGGCTGCCATGCATTCCAGGGTTTTCTGTTCGGCCATCCGCTGCCTCTGGAAGAATTCCAGGCCCAGTGGTTCTCGTCCGCAGGAAGGTCAGTCCCAATCTCCAGCTGAACGGCCACCCCTCGGAATCTGCCCAAGAACTGCTGTCTTCGGGGATGTTTTTGAAAGGGCACGGCTTCACAGGCTGCGGAAAAACTTGGATTCAACGGAGTTCTTGAGAGCTTTGTGTCAGGGCACGACATTAGTCGTGCCGAAAAGGCCGCAAAAAACGAATGTGGGCTCCAGCCCCTGCGAAACCACTTTGATTTCGAAGCCGCCGTACCCGCGGCCTCGCCCAGGGTGCC
>JBEKFD010000119.1:0-29161 GCA_050013495.1 Occallatibacter sp.
TTGTGCCAATTGCGCCCACTCCCAATCCCTGATAATCTATCTATGGTTTTGCTTGAAACCACAAGTGTGCGCCCGTAGCTCAGCTGGATAGAGTATTTGGCTACGAACCAAAGGGTCGGGAGTTCGAATCTCTCCGGGCGCACCATAAACTTACAGTCATTTCTAGCCCTGCATTTGCTCCCTTATTCGCTTCGTCGCTCCCATCTCTTTTGCCTCAATGCGCCCGGCCCGCATCAAAATAGACATGGTCATTGCAGCCCCAGACCGTCCAGGCATCATTCAGGCAAGTCGGCGCCGGTTCGCGCTTGGCACATTTGTCCTGGGAATCGTGCTCGGCTTTTTGCTGCTCTCGGCTCTTTCTCACTTGGCGCAAACCGGGCTTTGGAACCGGTTCGCCGGTTACATCACCGGTCGCAGCATCGGCATCGACATTTCCTCGCCTTCCGTAGTTGAGAAGATTCGTCAGCTTTCGCGTCTGGAAACGGTGATCTACTCGCTCGACAAGATCGTAGTGGGCGAACGCGAAAGCGCCTACCTGCCCGACTTTCTGGTTGGCGACAAGCTCTTGCTCGTGGCGCATGGTGAGGTCATCGCCGGCGTGGATCTGGGCCAGCTAAAGTCAGACGATGTTTCCGTGCATGGGAATACCGTTCGGGTTCGGTTGCCAGCGGCCCAGGTTCTCACCACGCGCATCGACAACAGCCGCACGCAGATCTTTTCCCGCACCACCGGTCTCCTGGTTGCCGCCGATCCAAAACTCGAGTCCGAAGTCCGCCTGGCCGCCGAACAGCAGATTACCCAGGCCGCCCTCTCCGACGGCATTCTTGACAAGGCACAGCAGAACGCCCGAAGCAGCGTCGCTGCACTGCTTTACGGCCTCGGCTTCCACAAGGTCGAGGTGCAGTGAGGGAATCCTCCCGGCGCGCTATCCGGGACGAACGGTATACTGGACTTGCCAAGGAAATGGTTATGAAGACCCGAAGCGCAAGCTTCTGAACGGTCTGGGCACGAAGCAACTGTAAGTCGAGAAATCGAATGTGAAGGAGAGGACTATGCTTGCATGCGCTCATTGCCACAGCCAGATTCATGAAGCTTGCAGATTCTGCCCGTTGTGCGGCCAGCCCACGGGCTCCTCTGTGCAAACCTACGCGGCGCCGAGCGACCAGCCGCCCGCCTACTCGATGATTGGCAATCGCGCCGCCCTCCATCAAGGAGGAGTTGGACAAAGAGGATTTGGCCAGGTCTTCGGCCTCGATCCGCGCGTGGCATTTCTAACCTTGGTTGTCGACGCGATGCTCTTCGGCGGAGACGTTGCAACCCTCGGCGCCAGCGTGCTGCTCTCCGTGCCGGCGGGCGTCGTGCTTGGCGTCATCACCTACAAAGCGCAGAGGCACTGGTACGGGGACGATCGAGAGTCTGCCCTCATCAAGGGACTCGTCGTCGGCCTGTTGACTGCCATTCCAACCAGCCTGCCCGGGCTTCTCACCATTCCGTCCGGACTCATCGGCCTGGCGCACATGCTGCGCAGGAAAAAGTCACCCGGTCCACTGGTCATTGACCAAACCATCGGCAACCCATCACTGCCGCTGCGCTGAAGATGCTTTTGCAGGCCATCGCTTAGATCGCGTTCCCACCTTCATGCACCGAGTGCACGCGAATGGAATCGTATTTCCGCGCAGCGCGGGCGAAGGCCGTCTTTGCCAATAGACTCCAGGCGTTCTCATCCCATGCTCCGTCGCGGTCCAGTCCAGTGTGCTCCCGAATCGCTTTTTGTGCGGCCAGCCACTGCAGCGCAAACTGGCGCGTGTAGCCCGTGTGAATCACGCGCGTCACGCGAAGGCCGGCTTGCCCCAGCGCCTTCCGCAATGAGTGCTCCGTAAAAAACTGCAGATGCCGTGGAATGTCCGCAAAGAACCATCCCGGACCATACATTTCAAAGCCCAGCGCGGCGTTGTTCGGTACTTCGATGATCGCTGTTCCATCCGGCGCGAGCAGCCGCCTCACATTGCGCAGCGCGGCAGCGGGGTCGATGCAGTGCTCAAGGACATGCGAGAGCAGCACCACGTCGAATTCCCTTCCTGCAATTGCTTCGGGCAGCGCCTCAGCCGTTCCTTCGCAGACCTCGCCGATGCGGCTGGCCAACGCCCGCGCCGCCGGGTCTGGCTCAATTCCAACCGCGTCGTAGCCCGCCTCCTTGAATGCGGACATTGCCTGCCCGCTGCCGCAACCTACATCGCAAAGTACCGGCCCCGGCTTCGATCGAACCACTTCGCCCGGAGAAAGATCCACGCCGCGGTCGGTTCTCCAAGCCATGTGCACGCGCAGCCGGTCCAGCAGGCGCATTGAAGAGTGCTTCAAGTCGTCCGGTGAAACATGCGTGTAGTATCCCTCGGTGTAAAACGCGGCAACCTGGCCTGGAGTGAACTCTCCTGCGATCCTGCCGAAGCCGCACCCCGCGCACCATGCAAGCGAGTATTCGGTGGAGTTCTCCGGCCGCAGATGATCGCGAGTCTTGAATCGCGGAACCATGTCCTTGCCGCAAAGAAAGCAAACTGACATTCAAGAATTCCTTCTAAGAATCAGCCCCACTGGGCGCGTACGTCGTCGAGGGATTTGTTGCCGTTGGTTGTAGACTACAGGGGCTTGCTGCCCACTCCGCAAATCCAGCCTTTTAACCGCTCTTCAAATATCTCAACGTCTGTAAATCCCGAGTTTGAAAACCGTGCGCGATGATCGGCCACGCCCAGGTTCGACGCATTCAATAGCTTCATCATCGGCTGTACCAGTGCATTGTAGGTTCCCTTTTTATAGCTTTCCGCGATAACAACCAGAGTCCCGCCTGGCCTGAGTACGCGCAGAATCTCCCGCATTTCGTTGACCGGATCGGGCCAATAGTATTGCGTTTCCACAGCGGTAACGAGATCGAATTTGTCATCGGGAAACGGGAGCTCAGATACCGAAGCCTGTTTGATCTCCACGCGCCCTGCCCTAATCAACTGCGCATTTCTGGCGCGCGATGCGGCGATGCTTCCCTGGGCATAATCGACGCCATACACCGTGCCGCCATCGGCCATCGCGGCCAGTTTCTCAATCGTCCTGCCGCCGCCGCAGCCAACATCGAGAATCGTGAAGTTCTTCTCGATTTCGACGTGTGAAAGTCCCCAGTCCGTCAGACTCGAATGGGACAGGTTCATGATCCACAGAAATGGCCTGCCAAACCATTTCCCAGGCTTCCTGACCTGGCGGATTACGTAAACCATCAGCGCAGCCCATAGGATGTAGAAGACGCTAAGGCTGATCGTGCGGCTGCTCAACGGTAGCAAGAATTAGCTCCCGAACCCATGATTCGCTTCAGTGATTCTCCGTCGGACCCTTCGTCGCCAATTCCCTCATCTGAATCGGAGTCAGTGAACTGCTGTCCGCAACGTCCACGGTCGACTGGAGCGGAAGGTTGTCGCTGGAGCCGCCGGCGAGGAGTCGGACTTTTTCTTTCTCAATCTGCCAGGCGTGCGCGGCGGCATCCCAGTAGGCGAGGTCGCGGCCGTTCAGTTCCATCTTCACTTCAGCGCTCTGGCCCGGTTCGATATGGACCCTGCGGAATCCCTTCAATTCCAACTGCGGCCGCGGAACGGCGGAGCCAAGATGCTGCGCGTAGAGTTGCACTACCTCGTCGCTGGCGCGGCTACCAGTGTTCTTGACGTGAATGCGGACCTCGACATGGACGCTGCCCGCCCTCTTCGAAGTGCTGGTCTCCAGCTTTTCGTACTTGAACGTGGTATAGCTGAGCCCGTATCCGAACGCGTACAGCGGCTTGTCCTTGCTGTACATATACGTCCGCCCGTGCAGCAGGTTGTAATCCATCAGCGGCAGCAGTTGCGCGTCTCCCGTGTTCCACGTTTGCGTCAGACGTCCAGCCGGCGAGTAGTCGCCAAAAAGTACATCGGCCAGCCCGTGGCCTTCTTCCTGGCTGTTGTGCGTGATGTGCACAATCGCCGGCAAGTTCTGCTGGCTCCAGACAATCGCATACGGGAAGCTTGACCGCAGCACCTCAATCGTCTTCGGATTCGCCGCGAAGATCTGCTTTACCAAATCTTCCTGCTCCAGCACAATCGTCTTGCGGTCCACGGATTCCTTGCCGTTCGAGGGCGTGGGGCAAACATTCCAGCCCGCATTGCACTCGGGATGGTTGCCCACCACCACAATCGCCACGTCCACCTGCTTCGCCATGGCCTGCGCTTCCGCCACATTTGACCCATCGCTGAAAAGGACCTTGACGCCAGGGCCGGCCGCTTCGCGAATCCCCGTTACAGCGCTCACAAAATAGGGCGGCGTGCCGCTGTACCAATCCAGCAGCACCTGGTCGGCCCATGGACCGATCACCGCGATGGTCTTGAGTTTCGTGCGGTCGAGCGGCAGCGTGTTGGCCTCGTTCTTCAGCAGCACAATCGACTCGTCCGTCGCCAGCCGTGCCAGCGCCTTGTTGGCGTCCTGGTCCCAAGGCGGAGCCGATGCATCCGCCTCGTGGACATTGGGCCCTGTCGTCTTCACGCCGATTGCGGCGTATGGGTCCACTCCCGGCGGGTCCATCTCACCCAGCCGCAGATACACGCGCAGCAGGTTCTTTTCCACCGCGTCGATGTCTGCTTCGGTGACCAGGCCGTCCTTCAATGCCTTCGTCAGGTCCTCCGCATACCGGTCGAGAAAGTGATTGATGCCGGCCTTGATAGCTGCCGCCGCGCCATGCTCCTTGTCCGGATACGCGTGGTGCGCGGTGATCAGCAGTCCCAGCGCGCCGCCGTCTGTGCAGATGATTCCGTCGTTGCCCCATTCCTTGATCATCACGTCTTTGAGCACCGGGTTCACCATCATGGTCACGCCGTTCCAGCCGTTGTACGAGGCCATGACAGCGCGTGACCCGCCCTGCTCAAATCCCATGCGGAAAGGCACGGAGTAATACTCGCGAAACAGCCGTTCATCGAAGTCCGACGACGAGGACGAACGCGTGTCTTCATTCTCGTTGGCCAGGAAGTGCTTCATGAGCGAGGAACTCAGCCAGTGCTTTGGATCGGGGCCTTGCAGGCCGCGGGCGAATGCGACAGTCATCGTGCCAACAAAGTAGGGATCCTCGCCCATCGACTCCTCGGTGCGTCCCCAGCGCGGATCGCGGCTCAAATCGGCGTTGGGCGCGCGAATGACCACCCCGCCCCGGTCGTACAACGGATTCTGATAGTCGTAGCGCGCTTCGTAGCCTTCCACGGCGCCAATCTTCTTCAGCAGTTCCGTATCCCACGTGGCGCCCAGCCCCTTTTCCTGGGGAAAGGTTGTCGTCGGCAGCGGCGTTCTGCCCCGCCCGCCCCAACCGCCCGGCCCACCCAGCGCAAGCCCGTGCAAACCCTCCACCTGGCCGGAGAACGAGAGCCCCAGCCGGGGAATTTTTGGATGGTCGGTCATGAGATTTACTTTTTCATCCAGCGTCAGCCGCCCAAGCAAATCGGCAATCCGCTGGTCGTCGCTCAACTTGGGGTCGCGGAAGGGATAATCCGCCTGGGCCAGCGCCAACTGCGCCAACCCTGAAACCATCGCCAGCAACAATAGGCCGGCCGCCAGCCTGTATTCACCTCGCCGCAGATTCATCGCCATCCCCTCCCGATTCCGAACAGCGAAGATTATCACAGCGGAGCCTTAATCTACCCTGAAGTAAATCGCTTGAGGGAAACCCGCGAGGCAAGAGTTCCACATTCCAACCGTATCCGGTAAGATGTTTCAAGTTTCGCAGACGACGTCGGTTACTTGGAACCCAGACGATAGAAGGCCCCCAGGTTGGTTGCCTGGGGGCCTTTGTACTGCTAGGAGCGTTATGATCCGCGCTCACTCGTTCTGACTGTTCAAGACCGTCAGTACAGCCGGAAGTTGACCTCGACGGTAATCAGCACCGGCACCGGACCTAGACCCTGCTTGTATGCCGGCTTGAATTTGTACTTCTTCACCGCTTCGATTGCCTTCTCATCCAACCCCATGCCCAAGGCGCGAACCACGCGCGGATTCTGCGGATTTCCCTGCGCATCCACGATCAGCGAGATGAGGCATACTCCCTGGTACTTGGCCCGCCGCGCTTCGTCGGAAAACTCTGCTTCCACGCTGTTCAACGGCTCAGGCGCTGAAACGCCGCCGCCGACTCGATAAAGCCCGCCTCCGATGTTTCCGCCAATTCCATCGCCGTACCCGTTTCCGTGACCGTTGCCCACGCCCATGCCTGATCCGTTTCCAAGCGAGCCCAGCTTGACGTTGGGAGACTTCGACATGCCGAAATTCGGCAGGGTTGGATCGTCGGGAATGACGATGTCCTTCTGCACGTCGATTGTAGGTACCGGCGCCACCAGCTTGGCAGGCATCAGAACCGGCTGCTCCCGAGGGGGAACCCGCCCCCTGCTGGCATCCATCTTGTCCGGACTTCCGCCGCCGCCGCCTGCCGTGTCAGCTCTCTTCGGGGCCACGAACGCCGTCGGCACATCGACCTTTGTCACGTCCTCTTTGGGTTTGTTCACTGCGTTGATGATCGTCTTCACACCCAGGAAAATCAGGATCCCGAGAATAGAAATATTGACGAACGATGCGATCCCGATGGCCCATGGATTCGGCTTCACCGCCATCCGGTCCGGCACCGGAATCGGTGTCGAAGTCAGCTCCAGCGGCGGCAGCTTGACCGGAAAAAACACGTCCCGGATGCTCTCGTAGAGCCCGGTCCAGATAGGCTTCTCTTCAAAAGACTTGCCGAGAAAGCCGTCGAATTCGTGGCCGCCCGTCAGAGCCGCGGCCTGGGTATCCGTGTTGGACATAGATGCTTCGTTTTCCATGGTTGCTGCTGCGGTGTTCGTTTCGGGTCGAACAGACGGATCTCCCACGTTGTTCCGGACCATCGTACCATTATGCTCGACCAAGGCTGCACTTGTCTCTGGTTCCACACTACGCCTCTCCAAACTTCCATAGTTCAAGTTGGATGCGGCTCCCATATTCGATAGACGGCGAAACGTCGCCTTCGTTACCGCAAAATTCTTTGCCCGGCCATTTAGAATAACGATTGAGCAACTTCTCGACCGTTCCAGGGAGAATCGATGTCCGCTGCGCCCGAGTTGAAGGCGACCCTTACCTTGCCTCAAACCGCCTTTCCGATGAAGGCCAATCTGCCCCAGAATGAGCCGCTTCGGCTGGCTCGCTGGGCTGCCCTCCGTCTATATGACGAGTTGCGCAAGGCCGGCCGTGGCCGTCCCGCCTACATTCTTCACGACGGGCCGCCTTACGCCAATGGACCCATCCACCTCGGCCATGCCCTCAATAAGGGGCTGAAGGATTTTGTCGTCAAGTCGAAGACGATGGCCGGCTTCGACGCTCCATACGTTCCGGGCTTCGACTGCCACGGCCTGCCCATCGAGATCAAAGTGGAAGAGCAGCTTGGCCGCAAGCGGCTGGATCTGCCCGCTGCGGAGATCCTCGCAGCCTGCCGCGCCTACGCCCAGAAGTATGTTGACCTGCAAACCTCGCAGTTTGAGCGCATTGGCTGCTTTGGCCGCTGGGACAAGCCTTACAAAACCATGTCCAGCGATTACGAGGCGCGCACACTGGAGGCCTTTTACGGCTTTCTCGAAAAGGGCTTTGTTTACCGTGGCCTCAAGCCCGTCTACTGGTGCATCCACGACCGCACGACACTGGCCGAGGCCGAGGTGGAATACGAAAACCACAACAGCCCCTCGGTTTACGTCCGCTACCGGCTCACATCCAACCCCGCCGACCTCTCCCCCGCACTGGCCGGCCGAGAAGTCTACACCATCATCTGGACCACCACCCCCTGGACCCTGCCCGCGTCCCTCGCCGTCGCGTTTCATCCGGACTTTGACTACGTGGCGATGCAGGCGGGAGAGGGCGCAAACGCGCCTGTCTACATCGTCGCAGCGGAACTAGCCGCCGCCGTAGCCGCCGCAACCGGAATGGGCCCAACCACCGAGCTTGCTCGTTTCAAAGGCACAGTGCTGGACCGCGTCACCTTCCAGCATCCATTCCTCGATCGCAGCGTCCTCGGCGTCCTGGCCACTTACGTCACCGCCGACCAAGGGACAGGGGCCGTGCACACCGCGCCCGCGCATGGCGCAGACGACTTTTACACCGGCCAGCGTTACGGCCTCGACCCGACCTGCCGCGTCGATGATACGGGCCGCATCCACGTTGACCCGCACGCATGGCCGTTGGCCGCTCTGCCTCCCTTCGAAGGCAAAAAAGTCTGGGCCGCCAACCCCATCATTGTGGCCATGCTGGAAGAGTCCGGCGCATTGCTCGCCGTGGCCGACTTGAACCACTCCTACCCCCACTGTTGGCGCTGCCACAAGCCGGTCATCTACCGCGCCACCGAGCAGTGGTTCATCGGCATGGAGACTCCGGTGCAACGCGCCGATGGAACGGAAACCACCTTCCGCCAGCTTGCCATCGAGGAGATCGACAAGGTGGTCTGGGACCCGGCATGGGGCAAGGTGCGCATCACCAACATGATCGCCACCCGGCCCGACTGGTGCATCAGCCGGCAAAAGATCTGGGATGTGCCCATTGCCGTTTTCCTCTGCGAACAGTGCAACCAGCCAATCGTCTCCGCGGAACTGAACCGCGCCGTCGTCGCCTTGATCGAACGCGAGGGCATCGAGGCCTGGCGCACGCCCGCCGCGGATGCCTTGCTGCCCGCAAGCTCCGTTTGCGCACAATGCGGCAGTACCGAATTCCGAAAAGAAACCGACATCCTCGACGTTTGGCTTGACGCCGGAGTGAGTTGGTTCGCCGTAGCCGAAGCCGATCCCGACCTGAATCAGGCATACACCGCCTTTCAAAACGGCCAGGGTGTCGAGGTCCTCTATCTGGAAGGCGCCGACCAGTACCGCGGCTGGTTCCACTCCTCTCTCCTCACCTCGGTCGCCCTGCGTGGCCGCGCGCCCTACTCCCGCGTCGCCACCGCCGGCTGGACCCTGGACGAACAAGGCCGCGCGATGAGCAAGTCGCTCGGCAACGGCGTCGATCCGGTAGACATTGCCAATCGCCTGGGCGGCGAAATCGTCCGCCTCTGGGTCGCGTCGATTGATTTCAGAGAAGACATGGCCGCCAGCGAAAACCTCATGCAGCGCTGCGCCGAAATCTACCGCAAGCTGCGCAACACCTTCCGTTTCCTGCTCGGCAACCTGCACGGATTCGTGCCCGCCCGCGACCGCGTCCCCGAGGCCGACTTGCTGCCCCTCGACCGCTACATGCTCGCCCGCACCCGTGACCTCGCCGAGAAGATCCGCGACTGGTACGCCGCATTCGAATTCCACCGCGTCTACCACGCCGTCAACGACTTTGCAGTCGTCGACTTGAGCAACTTCTATCTCGACGTGCTCAAAGACCGCATGTATACCTTCGCCCCCACTAGCCTGGCGCGCCGCTCCGCGCAAACAGTGCTCTGGCAGATCACGGAAGTGCTGGTGCGTCTTGTAGCTCCCATTCTCAGCTTCACCGCCGACGAAGTCTGGGATTACCTCCCCGCTGTTGATGGCCGCGAAGCCAGCGTCCACCTCGCCCAATTCCCCAAGCCAGAGGAAGTATTTAAAGAGAATCCGGCACAGTTGATCGAAGATTGGAGAGTGCTTTTCGAGGTTCGAGAGCTTGTATTGGGCGAACTCGAATTGAAGCGACAAATCAAAGTCATCGGTAAGGGCCTTGAAGCCGACGTTGTAATCCATGCCAAGGGAGAATTGCTGGCTCTCCTTCAACGCCATGCCGCAGGTTTGAAGGAATTCTTTAATGTCTCCGCCGTCTTTGTTACCGACGACGAAGGAATAACAATCCCAGCCGGCCAGGCAGTAAGGGTAATCAAGCCGTCCCATGAGGTCTTTTTCGAAGTGCGTTCAGCCTCCGGCCACAAATGCGCGCGCTGCTGGAACTTCATGCCCGAAGTCTCCGCCTACGGCATATGGCAAAACGTCTGCACCCGCTGTCAGGGCGCGCTCAAGGAGATGGGAATCCAACCGTCTCAGCCGGTAGCCGAAGAGGCCGCCCAATGAACCCCCGGTATCGGCGCAACTCCAATAGCCCATCAAATCCCTACATTCCGAGTGTTCGATGGGCAACTTGCCCACCGATGCCAATCGAACTCCGTCCGGCGCCAATGCTCCCGGAGGGAGCCGTCGATAATAGCCTAGGGCAAGTCCGCCGCAGCGGACGCCGCCCTGGGATCGCAGCCCCCACAGACCTGATAGGCCCCGTAGGGGCGACCGAATTCCCCGCAATTGATTTGCGACGAAGCGAAGCACACTTCTGCGGAGTCGATAGACCTGCTTTTGCGGCTCTCCCAGAACATATTTCTCGGAACGAAGAGGTCGCGCAGTGACCACCCCCCGCCGCCTCCCCTGGCTCCTCTGCATCTCCGCGCTAATTTTTCTCGCCGACCGCTTCACCAAGGTCTGGGTCGCCGCCCACATTCCCATGGGCGGCGCCATCCCCGTCATCCCCCGCGTCCTCCGCATAACCCATTGGACCAACGACGGCGCGGCCTTCTCGCTCTTCTCTGAATCCGCTTCCCCGCATCTCGTCCGCTGGGTTCTGGTCGGCTTCGCGCTCCTGCTCCTGGTCGCCGTGCTCATCGCCCTTGTCCGCCTAGGCAACCGCTTCACCCTCACCACCGTCGCCCTCGCGCTCGTTCTTGGCGGAGCCCTCGGCAACGTCCACGACCGCATCCTCTACGGCTCCGTCGTCGACTTCATTGAGGTCCACATCTTCAGTTACCACTGGCCCGACTTCAATGTAGCCGACTCCTCCATCGTCACCGGAGCCTGCCTGCTTCTGCTCGACTCGCTGCTCCCGAAAAAGCCTCCAGCACCGTAACAGCCGGAGCCGCCTGCCCGCCCGCATTCCCCGAGCACTGACCGTTCCTAGCCGCTGGTGTTCAAGATCGGACATAAAGAATGCGCAATAATCTGCCTGCGTCGTTGAATTCATTCGGTTTGATCGATCCTCGGTTTGGCAGCCAAAATGCATCCACAACCGGGGTAATTTATCCGATCTTTCTGTTTGACGGCCTCAAAATCCTCGAAACCGAGGACCCGTCCTCACCCCTGCACCCTGCTGGCAGCGTCACGCCCATGTTCGCTAACTTTGATCACCTCACGAGGTTTGAATGAAAATCTGTCTTTCCCGCAAATCGATTCGCACGATTTTCGCAGCCGCTATTGTTCTTCCCCTCCTGATCGTCGCCGCCAGCGCCGAGCGCCTCCCCACCGCGGTACGCCCCGACCACTACACGCTCACCCTCGCTCCCGATCTCAAGGCGGCCACCTTCTCCGCCACTGAAACCATCGATGTCACCCTTGCCGAACCCGCGAGCACGATTACGCTCAACTCTGCCGAAATCGAGTTCCAGTCCGTTACCATCACCGCCGGCGGCCAACAGCAGACCGCGACAGTCACCTCCGACAAGGACAAGGAACAGTCCACCTTCACGGTTCCCAGCCAGATTCCAGCCGGCAAGGCCACCATCGCCGTCGCCTACACCGGCATTCTGAATGACAAGCTGCGCGGCTTCTATCTCTCCAAGGAAGCCAAGCGCAACTACGCCGTCACGCAGTTCGAATCCACTGACGCCCGACGCGCCTTCCCTTCCTTCGACGAGCCGGCCTTCAAGGCGACCTATGACATTTCGCTGGTCATCGACAGCGGCGACACCGCCATCTCCAACGGCCCCATCGTCAATGACACGCCAGGCCCCGGCGAAGGCAAGCACACCCTCAAGTTCCTCACCACGCCCAAAATGTCCACCTACCTGGTCGCCTTCCTGGTCGGCGACTTCCAATGCACCGAGGGGGAATCCGACGGCGTAAAAATCCGCGGCTGCGCCACGCCCGATAAAGTCGCCCTCACACCCTACAGCGTCGAGGTTGCCAAGTACGTCCTGCACTATTACGACACCTACTTCGGCATTCCCTACCCGCTCAAGAAGCTTGACCTGATCGCCATCCCCGACTTCGAGGCCGGCGCCATGGAGAACTTCGGCGCCATCACCTACCGCGAAACCGCCATGCTCATCGACCCCAAAACCGCATCCGTCGGGTCCGAAAAAGGAGTGGCCCTGACCATCGCTCATGAAATGGCCCACCAGTGGTTCGGCGACCTGGTGACCATGCAATGGTGGGACAACATCTGGCTCAACGAGGGCTTTGCCACCTGGATGGAAAACAAGCCTGTGGCCGCCATGCATCCGGAGTGGAACATCGACCAGCTTGTGGCTGCCGACGAAGACGGCACCCTGAACCTGGACGCCCAGCCCACCACCCGCGCCATTCGCGCCAAGGCGGATACCCGCGAAGAGATCGAGGAGATGTTCGACGGCATCTCCTACGGCAAGGCCAGCGATGTGCTGCTTGCTGTTGAGAATTATCTTGGCCCCGAAACCTTCCGCAAAGGCGTGCACGCTTATCTTTCCGCCCACTTATATTCCAACGCCACCGCGGAAGACTTCTGGGGAGCACAGACCGCAACCAGTCACAAGCCTGTAGACAAAATCATGGAGTCGCTGGTGGTTCAACCGGGTGTGCCGCTCCTCACTTTCGGCGAAGTCGCAGACGGCAAAATCAGTGTTGCGCAGAAGCGCTTCTTCATCAGCCCCTCCATCCAGCCCGACCCCGCGCAGAAATGGACCATCCCGGTCTGCTTCAAGACCTCGGTCGCGGCAAAGCCCGTGCACCTGGGCGATACCTTCGTCGTTACCCCCAATTCCAACGCCACAATCAATGTGCAAAAAAACATTCAGCTTCCGGATGACCCGACGTTGTCGACTCGCCCCGCCACGGTTGCCGCCATCGGCAATCCCTATGGTTCGAACAACCAGGAATGCGAGGTGCTTGGTCCCGAGGAATCGACGTTGAAAGTGCCCGCTTCCAAGCTCTTCTTCGCCAACGCCGGCGGCAAGGGCTACTACCGCAGCGCTTATCCGCCCAGCGTGTACGCCGCCCTGGTGGCCAATGCGGAAACTGGCCTCAGCCCAACCGAGCGCATCAGCCTCACCGGCGACGAGTGGGCCCAGGTGCGCGCCAACAAGGCGACAGTTGGCGACTATCTCGACCTGGTCACCGCGCTCAAGGCCGATCCCAGCGCCGAGGTGGTGGGCAGCGCCTTCGATGGTGTGGACTCAATCAATCAGCGCGTTGCCGGGACCGCGGACGAGAAAGCCGCTATTGGCGCCTGGCTGCGAACCACGTTTGCACCGGAGTACGCCAAGCTGCCGCCACCCTCCGATGCGGATTCACCCAACACCAAGGAGTTGCGCGCGCACTTCTTCGGCATCCTGGGCTACTACGCCAAGGATCCCGCCGTTCTGGCGCAAGCCCGCGAGATCACGGAAAAGTATCTTGCCGATCCGGCCTCCGTTGACGCCACGCTCGGCCAGACGGCACTGGCCATCGCCGCTCGCAACGGCAACGCCGCTCTCTTTGACCAGTTGCAAAAGGTTGCCGAGACCTCAACCAACCCGGAGTTCCAGGAGGGAGCGCTACGCCTGCTGGCCGAGTTTGAAGATCCAGCGCTTGTCCAGCGCTCGCTCGAATATGCTGTCTCCGGCAAGGTGCGCAGCCAGGACGCTCTGATCCAACTCATCATCGGCCTTGACGTCGATGCAAACCGCGAACAGACTTGGAAGTACATCAAGGCGCACTGGGGTGCCGTTAGCCCGCTGCTGACTCCGGAACTGGGCAGTGGGTTGGTTGGTTCCACCAGCGCCTTCTGCTCCGCCGAAGCCCGCGACGAGGTGAAGAGCTTCTTCGCCGAGCACCGGGTTCCCGACTCAGACCGCGCACTTAAACAATCCATCGAACGCATCGACGGTTGCATTGAGTTGCGCAGCCTGCAGCAGCCCCATCTTGACAAGTGGATCGCGGCCCAGCCAAAAATGTAGCCATTTCACTCTCGACAGTTCCACGCCATTCGTGCCCCATCCCTTTCGCGCATTTCGCGAAAAGGCCGCGTGACTTCGTCCTTCGGCGTTCTCTTTGCCCAAAGACATTGAAGGTGCTACCTTCAATCCCAAGATGACACGCTCAACTCTATCCATTTTGGCTGCCTGCGCTTTCCTAGTCGCCGCCTGTTGCGCGCACTCGCAGACTCCGTCGCCAAGAATGCTCAAGAAGGATCCCGTCATGACCCGTCACGCTGAAGGAACATTCGACGTCAAAACCACGCCACTCGCCGCGGATGAAACCCTCATGGGCACGCTCATTGGCCGCTATTCGCTGGTGAAGCAGTACCACGGCGATCTGGACGCAGCCAGCAAAGGTGAGATGTTAGCCGCCGGCGAACCCTCCTCAGGCAATGCCGGCTACGTCGCCATCGAGCAGGTCACGGGAACCCTCAACGGCCACACCGGCTCCTTCGCCTTGCAGCACATTGGCGCCATGGAAGGCGGGAGTTACAAACTCTCTGTCGTCGTCGTGCCCGGCTCCGGCACCGGGCAACTCACCGGCATCGCCGGCACGCTAAAAATCATCATCAACTCCGGCAAGCATTCCTACGCATTCGACTACACTCTTCCCACCTCCGCACCATAGGCCCAGATCGCCAATGAACGGTCCTCCTGATCAAACTAACTGATTTGTCATCCTGAGCGACGCGCACTTCAGCGGAGTCGAAGGACCTGCGGTTGCTCTTCGTCTTATCGGGGTGCCGCGCGATCTCATCTTGCGCTTGGATCCATCCCCTCAAATTCGTTACCATAAATCCATGCCCCAATTCCCTCCCGGCCAAACCCTGCTCATCGACGCCGACGACACCCTTTGGGAAAACAACATCTATTTCGAGCGCGCCATCGCCGCATTCATCGGCTATCTCGATCACCACGAGTATTCGTCCGCCGAAGTCCGCCAGGCGCTCAACACGCAGGAGCGGGCAACCATCCTCGCCCACGGCTATGGCCTCACCAGCTTCACTCGCTCTCTGGTCGCCACATACGAGCGCCTCAGCCCCGCTCCCATCACGGAACACAACATCAAGCGCGTGCGCAGCTTCGCCCGCTCCATCGCCGAGCAGGAGATCGAGTTGCTCCCCGGCGTCGCCGACACTCTGGCCGAATTAGCCAGGCGCCATCGCCTCATCCTGATGACCAAGGGCGACCAGGCCGAGCAGGCAGACAAGCTTTCTCGCTCCGGGCTCTCCGAGCTTTTCTCTGCTATCGAAATTGTGGCGGAGAAAGTTCCTCCCACCTATCGCGAAGTGATTGCTCGCCACGAGCTCACGCCGCACTCCAGCTGGATGATCGGCAACAGCATCAAGAGCGACATCAACCCCGCCCTCGCCGCCGGCCTGCATGCCGTATACCTCTTCCACAAGGACACCTGGGTGCTGGAACACGCCGCGCTCGACCCCGCTCCCGATGGCCAGCAGTTACTTGAGCTCGATTCCTTCGCGAAGCTCTGTGCTATCTTCTGAGTGGCCGCTGCCGCATGGACTTGCAAGCAACACAACCCGGAGATTTGCCAGAATATCCCGCGCCGCCGCGTATTAAGCCACTGGTCCTGTTTCTGGCGTGGTTTATCCTTTCAGCTCTGATTGAGCAATACGCACCAAAACCCTACCAGGAATTGCTGAACAGTTTGGTGGTGGACGCATGGGCGCTCTATCTTTGCCTGTGGATTCGCCGTCTCAACTCTGACTGCAAGTCTGCATTCTGGTGCGATGTTTATCTCGTGGTCGAGATTGCCTGCGCATCTTTGACAATCCGCCAGCATCCCTCGCAAGCCGTCCATTCACTCATCGTCGCGCTAGGTATAGCGTCAGGCGTGCTTGGCATCGCGACAATTTACCTTATTCGATACGATCTTCTGAAGCATTACAACGAACGCGAACCGATTGGCCTTTATCTTGGCCCGGTGATGACTTTTTTCTTTTCCTTCCTTTATTTTCAATCCAAGCTTTATGAGATCGCTCAATTCAAAGAGCGGCAGGCAGCGGGAATCAGCGAGGATCCGAGCCGCACCTTGCTCCGATAGGATCGGGCCGAGGATTCAATGCCACGCCTCAAAGTCAACACTTACTCGAACCCGATTCCTTTGCTAAACTGGCGGCGGTGTTTTAATCGAGGTAGCAGTTGCAGCAAATTGACCAGCCGCTGACGGAACCTGAAGCCGAACCCCGCGTGCCCTATCCCCCGCCGCCCAATGTTCATTGGGCCGTTCTGTTCGCGGCCCAGTTCGACATCGCCATCCTGGCAATTTTGTTTACGCCCAAGCCATGGTGGAACCTCGTGTCGAGTCTCGCCGTCGATGCGTGGGTCATTTACCTGTGCCTGTGGATTCGCAAGCTCGAACCCGCCGCCATGAGCATCTTCTTCTGTGCCGCCTACGTCGCGCTGCAGCTGGTCTTCACCGTGCCCTATGGTCCGCAGCCGATGAATCAGAGCTTGACCATCTTCGGAATGATCCTGGCGCTGCTCGCCGTCGTCATCTGGCTCGTGACCATCTACGTGGTTCGCGCCGAGCTCCACTACCACTACAACGTGTGCGAGCCCATTGGCCTTTACCTCAGCGGGGTCATGACTTTCTTTTTCTCCTTTCTCTATTTCCAATATCACCTCTACAAGATCGCCCAGCTCAGAGATCGCTATGGCGACCGGCCCTTCTACTACCAGGGTGGCGCATCGCTCGATCTGCCGGATGCGGAAGTCTGACCTCTTCAGCACGGGACTCTTCGCCATTTCAAGCATCCAATGAAATCGGGGCGCAGCAGTAAGCCCAAAATCAGGAGAGGAAGGCCGCGAGCGATCGAACTATATGGCTGCGAAAATCGAAGACTACGCCCTCATCGGCGATTGTGAGACTGCCGCGCTGGTGGACCAAAACGGGTCCGTCGACTGGCTCTGTTGGCCTGATTTTTCTTCCGAAGCCTGCTTTGCCTCGCTTCTTGGGACTGAAG
Organism: Occallatibacter sp.; assembly: GCA_050013495.1. GTDB lineage: Bacteria > Acidobacteriota > Terriglobia > Terriglobales > Acidobacteriaceae > Telmatobacter. The sequence continues at coordinate 16,963 of JBEKFD010000119.1, forward strand.
AAAACGGCTACTGGAGGATCGCTCCCGCGGAGGGCAAATGGAAGACCACCCGCCGCTACCGCCCGCACACCCTGATCCTCGAAACCACTTTCGAGCATGCAGACGGAGCCTTCCGCCTGATCGACTTCATGCCCGTCCGGCAGCAGAACTCGCACATTGTCCGCATCGTCAAAGGCCTTCGCGGAAAGGTCGCCGTGCGCATGGAACTGGCCCTGCGCTTCGACTACGGCCGAACCGTGCCCTGGGTAACGCACATCGAGAATGGTGTCCGCGCCATTGCAGGCCCAAACCTGGCCGTCCTGCGCGCTTCGGTTCCCATATGCGGCGAAAATCTGAAGACGGTCGCCGACTTCACGTTGAGCAAAGGGCAGAGCGTGAGCTTCTCGCTTACCTACGGCACGTCCTACAAGCCCAGTCCCCGCAAGATCGACACAGCGCAAACCCTCGCCGATTGCGAACAAATCTCGCGGCGCTGGTCTCAGCGGCTCAAGTACAAGGGTAAATATCGTGACGCCGTCGAGCGCTCGCTCATCACGCTGCGGGCCATGATTTATCGCCCCACCGGCGGCATCGTCGCCGCCATTACCACGTCTCTGCCTGAATCCATCGGCGGCGTGCGCAACTGGGACTACCGCTACTGCTGGCTGCGCGACACCACCTTCACGCTGCTCGTGCTCACCAACGGCGGCTACTTCAATGAGGCCGTAGCCTGGCAGGACTGGCTGCTGCGCGCTCTCGCCGGAAGTCCCGAACAGGTGCAGATCATGTACGCCCTCAAAGGCGAGCGCCAGCTTCCAGAGTGGGAAATCGACTGGCTTTCCGGCTACGAGAAGTCAAAGCCGGTGCGCATCGGCAACGCCGCCGCCATGCAGGTGCAACTCGACATTTACGGAGAAATGCTGGACTGCTTCTTCCACGCTCAATGCAGCATGGGACGTCACACGGAAAATGATTTCCGCGTGCTCATCTTGCTGCTTGAACAGTTGGAGAAAGTCTGGCAGGAGCCGGATGAGGGCATCTGGGAAACGCGCGGAGGGCCGCAGCAGTTTACCTATTCGAAGATGATGGCTTGGGTGGCCTTCGACCGCGCTGTGCTTCTCGCCGAGCAACTGCATTACGAAGCTCCCATTGAAAAATGGAAGACTCTCCGCGACACAATTCACAACCAGATCTGCACACGTGCCTTCAATAAGAAAAAGAAATGCTTTGTGCAGGCCTATGGCTCCGCGCAACTGGATGCTGCGCTGCTCCTGATGCCCGTTGTCGGCTTCCTGCCCGGCTCCGATCCCCGCGTCAAATCGACGGTGGAAGCCATTGAACGCGAACTCATGCCGGCGGGCCTGGTCATGCGCTATGACACGTCCAAGGTCCGGGATGGCCTGCCCGCGGGCGAGGGTGTGTTTCTGGCCTGCAGCTTCTGGATGGTCAGCGCGCTCAAGGCCATCGGCCGCAAGAGCGATGCCCGCAGGCTGTTTGAGCGCCTGCTCAAGCTCCGCAACGATCTGGGCCTGCTCTCGGAGGAATACGACATCGGACGCAAACGCCTGGTTGGCAACTTCCCCCAGGCCTTCTCGCATATTGCGCTCGTGAATGCCGCCTTCGATCTGGAGGACGGATCAAGCAAGCGCGGGCGTGCCGATCGAAACTCACATTCAAAGTCCCGTGAATCGGGAAAGCCGCTGCGAACGAGCTGAGGATTTGCAACAGGCTACTACGGCGTCAGCCTCGGCGAAACCGTCATCGACGTCACCATCGAAACCCGCGGCGCCACTCACATCACCGCCATCAGCCACGCCCTGCGCGAGGCCGGCTTTCGCTTTGAGCGCATACAGTAGCCGTGTTGTGACGCTGGAGAGGCTTGACTTTAGGAATCGCTAGAGCGCGCTTTCCGGCTTTGCCGCGTTCCGCCGTGCCGCATAACAGACCAGCGCAACGGCGCCTGTGAGAAAAATTGCATTTCCGATCCGCAGGGTAGGGTCCGGCTTCCCCACTACGGGGTGCTGGAGAAATGCGTGCCACCCGTACGCAAATGCTGCGCCGGCGCCTAGCGCCAACTGATGCTTCAGTCCCCAGGCACCCTTACTAGACCACGCAACGACCAGCAGCAGCATTGCAGCATCAAGCCCGAGCAAAGCCGCTACTGCTCCCCATCCCCAATTCTTTGGAATAAGAAGCGCGACGGATGCAAACAGCAGCGCCATCGAACCAACCAACCACGGCGATGGCGCTCTACCGTGAGCGGCATATCCGCGCCGTGGCGCAATCACAAACGCCAGCGCTGCCAGCGCAATGACTACTACCGCCGCTCCAACAAATTGCCTGATTGAAGCCATAAAGTGATCCTGCTTGTAGCCGATCGCCGTTGATGCCACTTCCCCAAGCAGGAACAGCAGTGCGACAATTACCACCCCTTTGCGCCCCAGCCACGGCGTCCGGGCCCGATCAGGCACGCATGCTTCAACCAGCGCAATTGGCGTCGAGATGCTCCAGAGCGCATGGACCATAAACATCCATAGCGTCCACCAGGCGCTAATCCCCAGCCATGGAATGAACGCCGGGGTTAACAAACCCAGATTCAGTTCCATATAGTTGGGATTGAAGAGCGACTGTGTGGTGAATGCTTCCGCAAAAATCGCATAGGCCATCCCCAGCAGCACGATGCTCGGCCATCCCCGCCCGGTTCTTCTCACCATCTCGCGAATCAGCAACGCCCCACCGCCGTACGCCGGAGCCAGCACAATCATTGCCGGCAACAGCTTGATCGACAGATCTCCCAGCAGGAACTCGGCCACCAGCGGCGCTAGAAAAAACAGCCCCAGCGCAGGCCAAATCCCTCGCTTCTTCGGCTGCACCTCCTCCAACTCTTCCATTCGCGGTGTCTCCGTCGTCCCCATCTCCACCCTTCGTCGCTCTGCGCATCAAAGTCTGCGTTCCAGGTTCCAGGTGCGCAATTGGCGTTTCCAGCCGGCAGGCTTTTGCACTCTCCTCGCCCGACCGCTAAGGTTGAATTACGCATTCCTTAACCCCCCAGTTCTCCAGGAGTCCAATGTACAGCCCCAAATTCAACCAGGTCTCCGACCGCGCGATCCTCATCGAAGCGATGCAGGCCTATTCCTTCGCCATCCTCTTCGGCCCCCAATCGACCGACGATGCGCCCGCTCCACTGGTGGCGACACACTTGCCGCTGGTCGTCAAAGACCAAGGCGAGCACGGCCTCATTGAAGGCCACTTCGCCAAGGCCAATCGCCATTGGCAGGCTCTCGCCGGCCGCGAAACCCTGGTCGTTTTCCCCGGCCCGCACAGCTACGTCTCACCCACTTTCTACGTCGATCCGCTCTCCGTCCCCACCTGGAATTACATCGCCATCCACGCCTACGGCACGCTCTCGCTCGTCGAAGACGACGCAGGCAAGGACGCGCTGCTCGCCGGACTCATCCAGCAGAACGAACCCGCATTCGCCGAGCAATGGCGCGCGATGCCGGACGGCTTCCGCCGCACCATGCTGGCCGGCATCGTCGGTTTCCGCATCGCGATTGCCCACATTGAAGGCAAATTCAAGATCAGCCAGAACCGCGACCCTCAGGAACGCATCAACGTCCACGCCGCCCACGCCGCCGGAACAGCAGACCAGCAAGCCCTCGCCGCCTGGATGCAGCGCCTGATCGGTCTCTAATGTGGCCCACCGCGAAGTTTTCCGGGCCGTCGAAGAATCTGTTTAAGGACTCGTCCAGGCGGTAGGCCTGGACTTCAGTCCCGGCACAAGGGTAGCCGAGTCGGCGCGGGCTTTAGCCCCTGAGGCTTAGCTTTTGGAGGCAAGAGCATCCCGCATGGCCTGAAGGCCGGCGTGTTTCGCGACTCCTAACGTCGGGGCTGAAGCCCTGACCTACCATTCCCCATGTTCTATCTGAATTCTTCAACAGATTCGAAGATGCCTTCCAAGCTCGCTACGAATGCGTCCTGAGGGAATTTGCACTCCGGGGCATCAGACGGCCAAATCATTTAATGTTTTTCACGGGACGCGAAGCGGGGCATGGTCGCTCCCAGATTTTACGAGGACCCATCTCATGCGCAAAACCTTTCTTGTCTTCAGCCTCCTGCTGGCATCCGTCTCCGGCCTCGCCGCGCAAACCGCTACCGCCGCGCCAGGCTGGCGGGATGTCGTCAACGAGTCCATGCCTCTGCTCGGCCATCGCAACTGGATTCTGATTGTCGACTCCGCCTACCCGCTGCAATCGGCCATCGGCATCCAGACCATCGAAACTGGCGCCGGCCAACTCGAAGTCCTGCACCACGTTCTGAGCACTATCGACCGGTCAATCCATGTGCGTCCCGTTATCGCCATGGATGCCGAATTGCCGTTCGTTCCCGAGCAAGACGCGCCCGGCGTGTCCACCTATCGCACCGAGATCAACGATCTGCTGCGCAACTATCCCGTCGAATCCGTGCCTCACGATCGCGCCATCTCCAACATCGAAGAGGCGTCAAAACACTTCAACGTCCTGGTGCTCAAAACCAACATGGCCGTTCCCTACACCTCTGTCTTCATCCGCCTGGACTGCAAGTACTGGAGCGCCGACGCCGAGCAGCGCCTGCGCGCAAAGATGGGCGCAGCTGCTCAACCCGCTCATTGAGCCGACGCGGCCAGCCGGGCGCGCACGGTCTCAGCCTTTCTCATCCCACTCGTCCTTTGGTATACTCGATGAGTTCACCTCAAGCGGAGGTGGCGAAATTGGCAGACGCACCAGCTTGAGGTGCTGGCGCCCACAAGGCATAGGGGTTCAAGTCCCCTCCTCCGCACCAGACAGTTCGCCGGTTTAACCGGAATGCGGTCAGAAAGCAGCTTAACCCATGCAGATTCTTCTCTATTTCGTCGTAGTCATCCACGTGCTTGTGTGCCTGTTCCTCATCGGAGTGGTTCTCCTCCAGCAGGGCCGCTCGGCCGACCTTGCCGGCGCTTTCGGCGGGCAGGGTTCGCAAACCGCTTTCGGCCCCCGCGCCGCGGCCAACGTGCTCACACGGCTCACCACCTGGTCGGCGATCCTCTTCATGGTCACCTCCATCAGCCTGACCATCCTTTACGACCGCTCCACCGCCTCCCACTCCGTCCTCCACGGAACCAAGGCCGCGCCAATCTCCGCTCCCGCCAAGCCCGGCAAATAGCCCACATAGTTCCAGCGTCTTGATCGCCAAAGGGCAGACCATCCGGTCTGCCTTTTTCTTCCTTCGTGCAGAAATCCTCAAGTATTTCATCGAATTGGAGACTCTTGTTGACAAATATATCTTGTAGATATATCTTCAAGCTATATGGAACTCAACCAGACAGCCTACGTCATCCTCGGCATCCTGGCTATCCACGACAATCAATCCGGATACGAGATCCGCAAAACCATCCAGCAGACTGTCGGCTTCTTCTGGGGCGAAAGCTACGGCCAGATCTACCCGACCCTCAAGCGCCTTGCCGCCGGCGGCTTCATCGTTGCCAGCAAGTCGAAATCGCAGACCCGGTCCACGCGGCAGGAATATTCCATCTCACCCGCCGGGCGAAGCGCCTTGCAGGAATGGCTCGCCGTTCCCTACCGCGACGACCCACCCCGGGACGAATTCCTGCTCAAGCTGTTCTTCGGCGTGGAAGCTGCACCTGGTGTATCCATCGCGCATATCCGCAAATTCCAGGAGAAAAATCGCACCATGCTCGCGACTTTGCTCGAACTGGAGTCGATGGCGCGTGCCCACAGTTCACCCCATCCAGGGTTTCCATTCTGGATGCTCACCCTCGATTTCGGCCTAACCCAGCTTCGCTCCGCACTGGGGTGGAGCGAAGCTGCGCTGGCCATCCTCACAGCTGAGGCAGCTTCCCCGGCACGTCAACCCTCCACCCCGGATCACGCCCAGCCCGTTCAGGCGTGACTTCAATCAGGCAATGTCCGCAACCGGTGCGATCCGCCTCCTCCAAGCACCAGAAAGTGATCCGCAAGATGTCTACTAACGTTCGTTCCAACCGCTGGGCGCAAGTCGTTGCGTGGTTTGTCGCCGGCCTGTTCCTTATCGGCTTTTTTCTTAATCCCATCGGCAATTGGACTGGCCCCATCCTGGGAGTCTGGTTCGTCGGCACGCAAAAACTTCGGCGCGGATTCGTCTGGATGCTGGCCTTTGCCTTCGTCCCCACATTGCTCATGAGCTGGCGCAGTTTTCCACTCACCGGCCCCGAACCGGCGCTAAAATACCTGTTCTGGATGCTGCTCACCGCCGTGCTCGGCGTTCTGCCTTTCACCTTTCATCGCCTAACAAGCCCGCGCTTGCCGGGATTGATTTCCACGCTTCCTTTGCCGCTCGCAGCCGCAATCAACCACGCCCTGATTCAGCCGCCCTTGCATACCGGCACAGCCTCCGGAAGCGGATTCCATACGTTCCTCGTCTTCTGGTTCGCTGCCGTTGTCATCTGGATGTGGAACCACGAATTTGAGCGCTCCGAGGTCGCCATTGGAACAAGCCTCTGCGCCCTGCTTCTCGCCGTTGCGGTCGGCTTGGAACGCTTTCCGTCCTCCGCCGCGGGTCTGCCCCTCCCCGCGTCAGCTTTTGCCTGGTCTTGCGTAGTCGCGGCTGTCGCCTTGAGCATCTGTGCCGCGTTCAACCCCGGCAAACAACCCTCATGGGCGGAAAAGCCGGAGACCGAAGCTCTTTTGCAGAGCCCCTTCACCGGAGCCCCTCTACGCGTCGTCACCGAAAACGGCCGGGAAGCGCTCGTCAGCAGCTCCGGCGAACGCTTCCCCATCCGGAACGGAATCCCCAGCTTCGTTAAACCCGGCGACCTCACCGGCGACAACGGCAAATACAACCACTTATACGAGACCATCGGTGGCTTTTACGACGACACGCAACGCTTCTTCGGCGCGTTTCGAGGGATAAGTTTGGACTCCTACTTCGAAAACTACATGCGGCTGCTCGATGTAAAGCCAGGCGATTCAGTGCTCGAAACATCCGTCGGCACCGGTCTCAACTTCAAGTACCTGCCTCGCGGTGTAAAGCTCTCCGGCTTGGATCTGTCCCCGGAAATGCTGACCAACTGCCAGGCCAATATGCGTCGCTGGGGGATGGACGCGAACCTCTACCTGGGCAATGCCGAGAGCCTGCCGTTTGCGGACTCAAGCTTCGACGTCGTGTTTACCGCCGGAGCCATCAATTTCTTCAACGATCGAGCAAAAGCGATCCGCGAGATGATTCGCGTGGCCAAGCCGGGGAGCCTTCTGATGATCGAAGACGAGACCGAAGAGTACGTGAAGAGCACCTATGAAAAGATCCCCTACACGAGCAGCTTCTACGGGGACCGCAAGCACCCTGTGACGGTCCCCGTCGACCTGGTGCCGCCGGAAATGGAAGACGTCCGCGTCGAGATGCTCAAGGAAGGCAAGTTTTATGCCATCACCTTCCGCAAACCGGCGCACGCGGTCGCAACCGTTCGCCTTAAAATGGGAGCATGATCATTGAGACCTTCCCCGTCGGCCCGCTGCAATGCAATTGCACCATTCTGGGCGACGAGCAGGCCGGCGAGGCAATTGTCATCGATCCAGGCGACGAGATCAGCCGCATTCATCGCCGCCTGAACGAACTCGGCCTCAAGCTCAAGCAGATTCTCGTCACCCACGCGCACATCGACCACGTGGGCGGCGCGCTCAAGCTGAAACGCCTCACTGGCGCGCCCATCCTGTTCAATCAAAACGACCTGCCGCAGATCAAGATGATGGAAGAGCAAGCCGGCTGGCTGGGCATTGCAACCCCGGAAACAGCCCCGCCCGACGAATCGCTCACGGACGGCGAGATCGTTGGCCTTGCCGCCTGCCCCGCTCAGGTCATTCAGACACCCGGACACACCCAGGGCTCGGTGTGCCTGCATTTTGCTCCGCTCAAGCTGCTGGTGGCCGGGGATACGCTGTTCGCGGGAAGCATCGGACGCACTGACCTGCCCGGAGGCAACTCCGGCCAGATCATTGAGTCCATCCAGTCTCGCTTGCTGGTGCTGCCCGATGAAACCAAAGTACTCCCCGGCCACGGCCCAGCCACTACCATCGGCGTCGAACGGAAAAGAAATCCCTTTCTGCGCAACCTGTAAAGTTCATAATTCAACAATGCTTGTGTCTATATTCCTCATATAGATAAAGATATTTATCTAAAGTGATTCTTGATGCTAAGGGTAAGTACTATTACCACCTTGATGCGTTCGAAAATAGTCAACCAGCCCGGTTACTCCCGTTCTGAATTCCGCCTCCGGCGTAAGCAGGCTCACTACCAGCCAACCGGACTCCGCCATCCCAAAAAAGTATCCCGGCTGCACCCATACGCCGCATTCCAGCAGCGCCAGAACAGTCTGCTCGTCAGGTTGAATGGCCGGAATCCTCAGCACTGCATACCAGCCGCCTTCGCATTCCAGCCTGCGGACCTCAGCCACCTGAACCAGGTACCTATCGAGCAAGGCCATATTGGCCCCCACCCGGTCCCGGATTTGCGCCTGGATCGCCGCACGCCCTCCCAGCCACTGCGGCAGTGCACACTGCACCGGCGCATTCATCGAAAGGAACGTGTCCGCGATAATCTCCAGCCGGTCAAGCGACTGAGTAGCCTGTGGCCCCGTCGTCACAATCCAGGCGGCCTTCATCTGCGGCAGCCCTGCAATCTTGCTCAACCCGCTCACCACAAACACTGGAACTTCATCGAGGCCTTCCGCAAAACTGCGGTCCGCTCCCGCAAGGCCGTAATCCAGAAAAACTTCGTCCACAATCAGCGACAGGTCAAACTCCCGGCATAGCCGCGCCAGTTCGACGGCCTCCCACGGCTTGGTGAAATGCCCGGTAGGGTTATTCGGATGGACAATCACAATAGCCCGGGTAGCCGGCGTAACGGCGCGGCGAAAACCCTCGGGATCGATTTGCCAGCCATGGTAATAAACCAACGGGGCTGCTTTCAACTGCACGTCATCCAAATCAGCCAGGAAGTCGAACAGCGGATAGCCTGGCTGGGTAACAAGAATCTCGCTCCCCGGATCGCAGAGCAGCCGGAACAGGTAGCTGTAGGCCTCGCTGGTGCTGGTCGTCAGCACAACCTGTTCGGGCTTAACCACCGCTCCCAAATCGGCATAGTAGGCGCAAACGGCCTGACGCGCGCGCACGCTGCCCCGTGGTTGGGGATCGTAATCGAGCGCTCGCGGATCAAGCAGCCCCTTGAGCAGGTCCGCGGGGTACGCGAACCCGCAGCGCGTTGGATTCGAAGCCGTCAGGTCCGCAATTGGCAATCCGGCAGCGGCGCGCAAGCGGTGGACCTCCGCCAGCACGCTCTCTTCGGTGTTCCAGTTCGTCCTCAGTGAAAAACGCATAACCCCATTCCGGTCAATTGGCCCGGCGCTCATCGCACCTGCCGCAATTCCCTCATGCACAATAGATGGAGCGTCCTTTTTCACCATACACGGGCGCCCTGGAGAGGAACTTTGGATTTACGCGCGGTTGTGTTCGATTATGGAATGGTATTAACCGGTCCGCAGGAGCCCAAGGCTCAAGCCAAGCTCTTGCGCATCACCGGGCTGCCGTCGGAGCGCTTCGAACCGCTCTACTGGGCCAATCGCCACGCCTACGACGAAGGCAAGCTTACGGGCCTGGCCTTCTGGCAGAAGTTTCTTCTCGATGCCGGCTTGAACCTTCCACCCAGGAAAGCCGAAGAGCTCAATCTCTGGGACGCCCGCATGTGGACTACGCAGAATCCCGCCATGCTGGCCTGGCAGCGAAAGCTCAAGCAGCGAGGCATCCTCACCGCCATCCTTTCCAACATGGGCGATAACGTGCTTGAGAACATGAAACGGGAGTTCGATTGGCTTCCCCGCTTTGACGTTCTGGCCTGGAGCTACCAACTGCACATGGCCAAGCCCGAGCCCGCCATTTATCTCCATGTGCTGAAGGAGCTCGGAACCAGCGCCGAGGAAACGCTCTTCCTGGACGATAAACGAGTCAACATTCAGGCTGCGCAGGCGCTGGGATTCAAGGCTATTCAGTTTTCGACCGTGGAGAGGCTCCGCGCAGATCTCCGAGTTGCTGGCCTGGACGCCGAACTGCCGCTTCCCTGATTGGAAAATCCGCTCGCTATTGGCTCTTGGGCGTGAAGTGATAGACAATGCCCAGATTGGCATTCATCACGTCGAGGCCCGGGTTCACGGGCACAACGAAGGCATCGGAGAAATGGAAATCGCTGAACAGGCCAAGGCGCAATCCCCAGCGCTCGTTCACCTTCACTTGCACGCCTGTGGCAGACTGCAGGCTAAAGTTCTCATAGGTTGCCTCGTTCGAGGGCACCTTCTTTGTGAATAGCAGCACTCCGCCCTTGGCCTCGAGATAGGGTTTGATGGCCTTCTTGTCCCGCCACAGCATGCGAAAACCGATCGGTGAGATTCCAATGCCTGGCACGTATTCCCGATTGTATTTCCCTTTTGGGTAAGGCACCGGATACCCCCAAATGTCAACATTGACGGGCTTGTCGAGAAGCACGAGCGGAAGAAACTCCGCCACGTAATCCAAGCGCGCCTTCAGGAAATAGCCCCAGGAATGGCGATCGTACTCCACCCCAGCCGTAAAGAGCTTCATGTCGAACCCGGAAGCGAAAATCTTGTAATTGCCGTAGGAATATAACCCCTCGACAATCAGTTCGCTTTCCAGCGGTTCAGCAAGTTCCTTAGGCTTTTCCTGAGTAACCACGCGCACCTGGGCGCTGTCCGATGCCGTCCCTGGATCGGGGCTCACGAGCGTCTCCGCCGGGACGAAAGTACCGGCCAGACTGCTTGACTCGGCTGCAGGGGTGAGCTCAGCGGGCATCGTCGCACTCGGGGAGGAAGCATCCTGGATAGTCGTGTGCTGGATAGTCGCATCCGGGATATTCGCATCCTGGGACCAGGCGCGCTGCGACACCATAATGCCGGCGCAAATGAGGATTGAAATGCAACTGAGCCGAAAACTCCTGGCCGCGGAACCCTTGGGGCGGCGTGCCGGGTATAGCCTCAGCCAAACTCGATTGAACTGCAAATGGCCACCTTGATCGCGGAGATAAGCCGGACAGTTAATAGACGCTCAATAGTCACGATCCGGTATCGAAACTATACCACGCGGCCTCCGCCCAGGAGACCGCTCTTGTGCCCCGGATGTTACCTAACTGTGAACTCAAGAATCTGACGGTCTGATCACTGACTCTGGATGATCACCTCAAAAGGGTCTGCCCCAGTGGAAGACGCCGCAAACCCAATGGCGCGCGAGCGCCGTCTGCCGCACCGCAGGTGCTTACGAAGCCATCCCCAGACCCACCAGGTTGGCCGCCGCAATGATCACCAGAATCCCTGCCCACAGCAGCCGTACCGGCCTGCTGGCGACGCCGGCCCACTCGCCCAGCGCAAGCCCTACCAGCCCTCCGCACAGCACATACATGCTCATGTGCAGCATCCAGTTCACGTAGAACAGCCGTTGCGGTACGTTGGCCGCGCCCCAGGCGTAAAAGAAGAACTGCAGGTACCACATGATCCCACCCGCCGCCGCAAGAAGGCCGTTTCGTAGAACTGTGCCGCCAGGTTGCGCCAGGTCGGCGCGCAGCGAGAGCCGCTTGAGCGCACCGAGGCGAATGAAGCAGTAACTCAGGTTCACCACCGCTCCCCCGCCCATGATGATCACATAACTCGGCAGCGCCGCGTAAAGCGGGTTCACGCCCAGGTGCAGCGCCGCCTGCTCCATCGGCCGCGCCGCATCAATCGCGAACGACATGCCGGAAGAAAAAATGCCACACAGCACGGCCAGCAGCAAGCCGAGCTTCACGTTGAACTCGCGGACCTCCCCGCTCAGTTGCAGTTCCTTCTGGTGTCCGGCATAGGAGACCGTCGCCACGCCGATAAGCGCCACCACGACGCCGGCCATTGTGAACTGGCCGCCGCGTGTAGTGAACAGCATCGCCGCCTGCCCGTGCAGCAGCGGAGGAATGAGCGTACCCACTACCAGCGTGACGCCGATCGCCACGCCGATGCCCAGCGACATGCCCAGGTGGCGCATGGTGAGCCCGTAACTCACGTTGCCCACGCCCCACATCGCGCCGAACAGCGCCACTTTCAGCAGCAGGTGCGAACCCATGGCCGTGTAGAAGCCCTGAAAGTCCGGCAACAGAAAGAGGCTCACGCCGATCGGAAGCA
>JBEKFD010000120.1:0-15130 GCA_050013495.1 Occallatibacter sp.
GGGACAATCGGCTCTGGGAGATTTCCGCGACCGGATCGAATCTTCACCAGTTGCTGCCCGATTGGCACATTCCCGCATGGAAATGCTGTGGACGATGGACCCTCGACGGGAAGTTCTATCTATTTCTGTCCTCAGCTTCAGGCTCGACGGGAGGGCAAATCTGGGCTCTCGATGAGCGGCGCAGGCTGTTTCGGAATCAGCCGGCGGAGCCGGTGCAACTGACGACAGGCCCGGTCGGATGGAGTTGGCCGATACCAGGAAAGGATGGAAAGACGATCTTCTCAGAGGGCGTCAGGCTGCACGGCGAGCTTGTCCGCCTTGACACCAGGACCAGTCAATACCAGCCTTTTCTTGATGGAGTTTCCGCGGAGAGCGTCTCCTTTTCCAATGACGGGAAACTGGTGGCTTATGTCACCTTCCCGGATGGTAACTTGTGGAGGGCCAATCGCGATGGAAGCGACCGCCGTCAACTGAGCGGCGTGCCGCTTCACCCCTTGATGCCCCGCTGGTCGCCCGACAACAAGCAAATTGCGTTCATGGAGGTCAATCTCCCTGGCCCGAATCAAAGCTACATTGTCGCTTCCGATGGGGGCAGCCCGCAGAAGCTTCTGCCGGATGACAAGGGACTCGAGGGGGATCCGAACTGGTCGCCAGACGGTAGCAAGATCGTGTTTACTGCGGGATCGCCGGGCGATCGACAGAAACAATACCTCAGCCTGCTCGACCTCGCCACCCACAAAGTCACCACCGTTCCGGGATCGGATGGCAAGTGGTCACCGCGCTGGTCTCCGGACGGCGGGTACATCTCCGCATTGTCGTCGGACGTGCCGAGCCGCCTGAAAATCTTCAACACGGCGACGCAGCAATGGTCGGCGCTTTCGCCGAAGGGGGACATAAATTACACAACATGGTCATCGGACAACAAATTCATCTATTACCTTCACCTTTCGGGCGGAGACCGTGGCGTGTTTCGCATCCGCGTCACAGGAGGCGAGGCGGAGCGGATTGCCGATCTCAAGGATTGGCACCTTGCTGGGCACTATGGGTTTTGGATGGGGTTAGATCCGACCGACGCTCCGCTGTTGCTGCGCGACACTGCAAGCGACGACATTTATGCCCTCACTCTGGAAGAGAAATGATCCGGCTGAGCGAATGCAGAACCTTCCGGGTCAACTACAAAGGTCAGTTCACCAGGAAGTAGCTGGCTGAGCGGTTCGCCACGGGTAACTGACGGCGTTTCTCGTGCCTCTATCCGGGTGGTTGCAGGGCAATCACGGGTGGATATCGGGTGGAAGAGTTTCTCCAATTTACAGCTAACAACTTCAGAATGTGTGGCCAGAGACGGGATTGAACCGCCGACACCGGCTTTTTCATTGCGTTTAAATTATTTTTCATCTATCTACAAAACCTCTTGGACTGCATAAGTACGGCGAGATTCGTTCAAAACGGACCAATCACGGATGAGCGAACATGGGTGATTGCGCCTTCCGCGTCAGTCTATCGTCGAATCATGGGTTCTGTGTGAACGACCAAAGTCAAATGGTTCAATGAGGGATTTGCTTCAGAAGCATTGCTGTCGATTCGTTCTAGAATTTTGCGAGCTCGAAGGCCGGCAGGGCGGAGACATCGGGACACTCGAGGTCCGCGGCGAGAACAGCAACACCGAGTTCGCCCTTGTAAAGGCTATTGGGCCGAAACGGAAACTCCTCCGAGGCGCGCCCCGCAGAGGTTTCGGCATAAGGCAATGCAGCCTTTTCGGCGAGTGCCTGGGCACGATGCAGCCAGGACCTTTCACCGCTTGACCGGTAGAGTGCCAACAGAGCATAGGCCTGTCCTGGGAAACCACAGCACAGGCTGCTATTCCTGGTATCCGTTTCCGCGGCATGCCAGGCTGCCTTTTCGGCAAGCATGGAGTACCGGTCATCTTTCAACGCCGCCTGGGCTGCCAACCAAAGAAACACCTGCCCCGCGGTGCCATTGCACCACCCGCCCCAGAAGGGGCTATGCGCTTCACCCGCGTCATTCGCGACCGTCCAGTTCCATTTGGCCTGGCGTCCGGAGTGATGGGCGAGAGCGGCTAACTGGCTCAGACGTTCTCCCGTCTCGGCGGGCAGATCGGCGCCAGTGGCACGGCACCAGCACAGAGTGGCGTAGAGCATACCCGCCCAGCCGTGCGCGATTCCCGTGTACCGGATCTGGTGACATTCCGGAATCGGAGCATAGGAACCGAACTGCTGCCAGATCGACGCCAGCGTGCTATCCCCAAGATCGCGAAGTGCGGCGAAATGGCCCAGAGACGGGTCTGCGGCTGCATAGAGATGGGAGGCCGCCAGCAGAACTCCGGAGCGCCCGAGAGTGAGATCCAAATTGTCGCAGGGTGTGCGAGAGGCAGCGGCTACGAAGCTACCCAGGGCATTCTGCTGGGTGATGACGTCGCCCATCGAATGCGCAATCAGAGACTGGATGAAGGGTACGCCGGACTCAGTGTGATAGGGGGATACGCGTCCGACCACATCGGATGTGATTTCGATTTCCGGACAATACCAGGCATCCTCCAACCGGGTGTCGCGAGCGGCGCGCTCGCCCCAAATGTCGGCGAGAGACAGGATCTTTGCATCTTGGCGTGCACATGCGATGCGGTGGAGGGCGCAGGCCACTCCTGCGCTTCCGTATGTGACAGAAGCCTTTGGTGCAGCGGCCAGACCCGATCGAAACAAAGGTGCATCTACATCGAGCCGTTGAAGGATACGTGCCAGTATGCCCGTCGCGGTAGCGTATGAGACTGGGCCAATGTCAGGTGATTTGACTGAGGACGGTGTCTGGTCCACATTGCGGAGTGCGTTGGCGAAAGCTGCAACAGACTTGAAGCGTGCAGCCGGGTCCTTGTCGAGCGCTTTGACAAGGATCTCTTCAACATCCGGCCATGGATCGATGCCGCCGGCGCTAAACGCCAGAGGTCCATCCTCGCTGATCTGTCGCAACATCTCATGCTTCTCCAAAGAGAAGTCGACATAATGCTTGCCTGTGACGAGCAGGTAAAGCAGCGCCGCGAGGGCGTACTGTTCGCCAAGCAGGGACGAGTAGGGAGGTTGGCGCCCGGCGCGCGCGGAACGCGTGTATTCGGGCTCGAAGAAGTAGCCGACACCCCCGCGCTGGCTGCGGCGGAATTCACCTTCAATGCCGGGGATGCGTGCAAGCCCAAAATCCACGAGGCGGACTGAGCAGTCTTCATCGACAAGGATGTTGCGGGGATGAATGTCGGAGTGAATGACGTTTTGGCCGTGCAAGTGTGCGTATGCGTCCAGTATGGCGAGGGACATGCGCAAAAGGGCGGCGCGGTCACCGGAAGATCGAAACCGGGCCGCGACGGCCGTGCAATCCGATCCGGGACACCAGGAAAGCAACAAGTAGCGAAGTTCGTTTTCATTGCCGCTGTCGAGGAGGGCAGGAGTGACAGAAGCATCCAGGTGCTTCAGGATGAATGTTTCGCGATCGAACATACGGTCGAGTTCAGGGCCGGCATCGGAGCGCATGACCTTGAGCGCCGCGGCATTGCCGAGTGCGTCCTTCACGCGATAAAGGCGGGTGTCTTCAAGGGCCTGAAGACACGCGACGACCTCATTGCCTGCGAAGGTGGACCCTGCCTGGAGAAGCGGACTGACGGGCTTGGTCGAAAGTGAATCAATCGGCACCAGGAGCTGCGCATGGACCAGGCGCTCCAGCATGGGGAAGGCCCCGTCCAGGATTGACTCGGGGTCCTCTTTCGTCGAATCGCAGTAGCGAATCACAGCCTGAACAACCGTGGAGGGCTGACGAAATTCCTCAAGAAGCTTGGCGGAATTGGCGTCGACGATGCGCGCCAAAGTGCGGGAATTCGGACGGGTGACGGCATAGTCGCCCGCGTCGGCCTGAACCTTGCGGCGGAGTTCCTCCGATAGCTGGTCGACGGGGAGGAGGATTGTGTCCGCCGCCATCACCAGTGTGCCGGTAATCTCCATCTCGCTCCTCAGGCCAGGGGAAGGCCGAAGCCGTCCCTTGGAGCCCAGGTTACAGTGTTTACATTTTCAAGACGCAACCGCTCGAGCGCAAACTTCCATGGCTGCAGAGTCCCCCCGATGTTGTTGCGAGCCGAAACGAGGCCGATAGCCAGGCGATTCGTGACCCAGAGGCGCCAACTCTCCGGGCCTTGCCAGGAGAGCGCTCCCTTTTCGGGTAATGGATCGACGCCCCAGGAGAGCAACCCGTCGTCTCCAAGTGCGGCCGTGAAGGGAACGCCGTGAGCAGCGCAGCCGGACAATCGGAGCGCTAATTCATGCGCCGTTTTCTCCAAGGGCTCGAAATCCCGGAAATAGACGACCAATTTGTCGGGGCGCAGGAGGCCCATCGCGTTTCGGCCGACCTTAAAGAAATGCGCGGAGGAATCCTGCAACGCCTGAACCACTGCGGAAAAAGCGGCGGGCAGTTCTTCCGGGCGTGGACTGATATAGAGTTTATAGCCGTGACGGCGCTGGTCGTCAGAAGGGCGATTCGAACGGGATCGCCATTGAAACCAGGGTTGGTGCGCCGCCGGACTTTCGACGCGGCTCCAGTTTCTCTCCAGGCGCTTTAGATTTTTTGGAGCGGAGACGCCGAGAAACGCAGAGACCGCATCTTCAGCCGGCAGGCGTTGCGTCCAGGAAGACGTAAGCGGAATTCGATTGTAGAAATACAGGCGGCTGGAGAGCCGGACTGGGTCGTCTATCGCGAGCGCCTGGCCGTATTCAAGAGCAGCCTGAGACAGGCGCGGTAGAAGCCCCGCCGGCGCAGGAGCAGCATGAGCTGCATAAATGAGAGGATATGCCTCGGGGCCGGAAACGAATCGACCTTCGTGCTCCACTTCCAGCACTGCATCGAGGACCAGCTCGGCGATGGCCTGATTGGTGTTCTCTCTTGTCTTATCCAGCACATGGCCAGGCAAAGGGCCGGGTTGAATCATGGTGCGAACCAGTTGGGCCGTTTCGCGACACACGGATTTGATGCTATGAGCGCCCGAGATCCGTGGCAGAAGCAGCCCATAGAAGTCAGGATCGCGGGCGAGCTCCGCGAAGAGCTCTTGTCGATCCAGGGGCAGGCGGTCGAAAGCGACAAGCTCGTAGGCCGGGTTGGAGCGAAAAACCCGCTCCAGAATGGGATTCAGCGCTACATCATTCATCGTCAATTCGACCGCGGCCCACCCATCTACTTGTCGTCCGCCGGCTTGGCTTTGCTGGACAATTCGTGTCTGAGTTCCTTCAACTCCTTGAGCGCTTCAGTCAGCTTCGCGGAAAGGTCATCGACCTGCTCAATGGTCTGCGGGAGCATGCTTTTCTCGATCGCGGCCTGCTCCTTCTCGACTTCAGCCAGTTGATGTTTGAGCTGCTCCTTGAGTATGGAGAGCGCTGCAAGAGATTCGGCAGACGAGGTCCCTTCGTCTTTTGCTCTCTCGCCCTGCCGGGTGCAGAAGCCGCAAGACATGAATGTGCATTCGCCGCGAGTCACAACTGTACAGGCAGTACAAGTGTTTTCGGTCCAGAAACGGCCAGTGATATTGGTGCAGGGGGTACAGGCGCCATGGGTAACATTTGTACATGCGCTGCACGTGATGGTCTGCCAGTGGCCTCCAGTGATATTGGTGCAGGGGGTACATGCGCCGTGAGTCACCGCTGTGCAGGCAGTACAAGTAGTGTCGGTGGTCCGTTCGCCGCAGACAAAACCAGTCGCGCCGTGGCATTGAAGAATTGAAGCAAACGTGCAGGCAGTGCAAGTCAAAGGAAAACAAAGTTGCGTAACGGGGTGGCACGTAGGAGGAGGATTTCCTTGCGCGTGCCTGGAGAGGTCGCTGATCATCAGGTCTTTAATCTTGAATGGCATAGAAGCCTCCTCTCGAATCGACTGAAGCGATCAACCGTCATGGTAATATCATCGACAAAAGCGGGAGTGTGGCTGAACTGGAGCGCGAAGGCACACAACAGCCTGCGGGGGGGTGCTACCAATGTGCTCTTGACAGGCGGATTTGTCAACTGCGAATTGGGAGCGGCGCATTGGATGGGGACCGAAGTTCTTCCTTGAAACAGACTCCGCTCTTGCGGTCATCCGATCAACCTGAACTGAAGACGATTTGGCAGTGCTCGGAAGGCAAACGCGATCGAAGTCATCCCCGGCGCTCAGGATTCCCTGGGCACGTTCAGGTCGGCTGAAGCTCCTTCACTCGGCAAATTCCGCTAACCGACGGGCTGACGGCCGACCGATCAGGAGCGACCGCGTGGCAGCTTGAATTCAAAATGCCGGTGCAGTTGGCTCGCAAGGGGCAATAATCGGTAACAGGGTAAATGCAATTTGGCTCGGCGGCCTTGCGCTCCTGCGAATTGCCGGTTCAAAGGCAACCGTTTCTTCGCTTCAGGCGGTCACAAGCAATATCCGGATAGGACATTTTCTTCATGATCGACCAAATCATCTCGCATTACCGCATTATCGAAAAGCTCGGCGGCGGCGGGATGGGTGTGGTCTATAAAGCCGAAGATCAAACTCTGCATCGATTTGTTGCATTGAAGTTTCTACCGGAAAAGGTGGCCGCGAATCCCTCAGCATTGGCTCGATTCAAGCGCGAGGCTCGAGCCGCCTCTGCCTTGAATCATCCAGGGATATGCACAATCTATGAGATCGGAGAGCAAGAGGGGATACCGTTCATCGTTATGGAGTGTTTGGACGGGATGACGCTGAAGCATTTTATCGCCAGGGGCCGCATGGAAATGCATCTGCTGTCTGGCCTGGCGATCGAAATTGCCGGCGCTCTGGACGCCGCGCACTCAAAGGGCATCGTTCACCGTGACATAAAACCGTCCAATATCTTTGTCACCGATCGTGGCCACGCCAAGATTTTAGATTTTGGGCTGGCGAAGGTTGAGCGTCTGCCAACCCAATCTTCTGAGACTAAGACGGCGGCGTCCGCAAGCGACGAACGGCACCTTACTGACCCAGGTTCTCCATTGGGAACGCTGGCTTATATGTCGCCGGAGCAAGCCTACGCAAGGGAACTGGACGCGCGAAGCGATTTGTTCTCTTTTGGCGTGGTTCTGTATGAGATGGCGACGGGTATGTTGCCATTCCGCGGCAGGAGCTACGCAGATACTCTTAAGGCGATTTTGGACGGGGCGCCCACGTCGGTTGTGCGATTGAATCCCGATGTACCTGTGGAATTGGAACGAATCATCAATAAGGCTCTCGAGAAAGACCGCGATCTGCGCTATCAACACGCGGCCGAGATGCGAGCCGACCTGCAACGATTGAAACGGGACCTTGAGAAGAACCAATCGGGTACATCCAACTCGCAGCACTCGGCCGCAGACCGAACTTCCCTGGTCGTGCCGCCAATCGAATTGAAACGCGCGGCGGTTCCTTCTTCGGGCAGGATTTGGAGGTACAGCCCGGCTCTGCTCTTTGGAATGACCATGATCGTTGTCGCATTTCTCTTTTTCCGGTGGGGATTCCATTGGCTTCGAGATGGGCCGGCTGATCCCAGGAAGGCTCTAGTTGAACGGCAACTGACGCACGACCCTGCGGAAACCAGGCTCCTCGGCACCGCAATCTCACCAGATGGCAAGTACATTGCATACGTCAACCAGAAGGGAATTCATCTGAAGGAAATCGAAACCGGAGAGATTCACGACGTCTCCATTCCGGATGAGCTGAGAACCCGCCTCTGGACCGTTGGGTGGTTTCCAAATGGAGAAAGGCTGATTTTCACCGCGGATTCGGATCGAGAAGGGTCGATGATCTGGGTCACTTCCATTTTTGGCGGGACGCCTGGCAAATTGCGGAGCGATAGCAAGTTGCCAGTGGTTTCGCCCGACGGTAATTCGATTGCATTCGTCACCGGACAAGACCACGAGATTTGGGTGATGGGAGCCGATGGGGAAAATCCCCATCGGGTGCTTGCAGACGAGAATGCAGTGATCCCGGGCCTTGCGTGGTCTCCCAATATGCAGCGCCTTGCCTACCTGGCGAAAAGGGGGAGTCCCCAGGTCTCGAACATTGAGACGATTTCGCTCGGTGGCGGTCCGCCCAAAGTGATAATTTCTGACCCTCAAGAGAAGCTCAGCCTGCTTTGGGAGCGCGATGGGCGCATGATTTTTGACCGGTATGAAGGATCGTCTTCAAACTTCAAAGCGAATCTATGGTCAGTCATGACCAATCCACAGACCGGAGCGACCATCGGAACAGCAACGCAGATAACCAACTGGGATCAGATCATGCCCTTTTCGCCAACCGTCAGCAGCGACGGAACCCGGCTTTCCGTGGTGAAGGTGCATGTTCGAGACGATGTATATTTCGCCGAACTCCAGGACGCCGGCGCACGATTGGTGTCTCCAAAGAGACTGACGCTCAGCGAAAGTCAAGACTTTCCGGGAGGGTGGATAGCCGGAAACACTGCCATCCTTTTTGCCTCAAATCGCACGGGAAGAGGTCAAATATTCCGTCAACGACTGGGCCAGGACAACGCCGAACCAGTGATTGACGGACCGGACGATCAGAGTCAGCCCGAGCTGAGCCCAGACGGCCAGTGGATTCTTTACTGGTCGTCTCCCTATGCGGTTGGTGGTGCCCCAGCGGCAAAGGAAAGGTTGATGAGACTCCCAGTCTCCGGCGGCTCTCCGGAAGAGGTTTTGGAAGTTGGAGTTGACCCCGCGCTCGCTTTCCATTGCCCTGTTCGTCCTGTGAGTGCATGTGTTTTGAGCCGATGGGAGAATGGTCAATTGATCTTCTACGGTCTCGACCCTGTCGGCGGTCAGGGGAAGGAGCTTGCCAGAACCAAACTTGGAATGGCGGCAAATCCGGACTGGAGCGTCTCATTCGACGGGTCTGCCATTGCCATTTCGAGCCGGGATCAGCTTCGCGAGAAGATCCGCGTACTTAATCTTCGAGACAGTTCAGAGCGCAATATTTCGCTTCCGCACGGCTGGTTGATATGGAACGTGGACTGGTCAGCAGATGGAAAGGCCTTGTTCGCGGCTGTCCAGACAACAGGTTATTTCATTGCGCGAGTTGAGTTAGACGGGAAAACCCGCGTGCTCCTGGATCAAGGCAGAGTTCATTGGCTCAGTTATCCTCGTGTCTCTCCAGACGGCCGATTCCTCGCATTCAGCGAGCGGACCTATGAGAGCAACGCGTGGCTGTTAGAGAATTTCTGACTCCTCGTGAGCTGTGGATGCAAAGCAGATTTCGATCTTGGATTCCGGACGGAGCTGCGCTCTGCTTGAGCGCGGCATCCTGTGGACTGGGATTTGAGAGTGGCGGCCAGAGACGGGATTGAGCCGCCGGCGGCAGGGCTTTTCAGGGCGTTAATAAGTTGTACTTCCAACTACTTACAGGGCTGCATGGGCCGCCTAAATCCGGCGAAATGCGTGCAAAACGGGCCAATCTGACCATGCATAGAGGCTTCTTTTTAGGCTCCTGCATCCCTAGTAGCAATCGTCAGATAAGATCCGGGGAAGAAACACCAGGGTTGAAAAGATCCCCCAACTCCGCCCATTGTAGCGAAAACTTCTGGCCGGGCGCCCCAGACTTTGCTCTTGAGACCGTGAAAGCACGAAAGCTCCAGTTAGTAAGTATTACTACTGAAAAGTCGGCAATGCTTCGGAAATGCCAGCACGCGGAGTGCGTTCTGGTTGGCCAGTTCCTCTCGATCGGCTGGTCCAGTGGTCTTCGAATGAGATTAAGCCTGCCATTTCCAAAGGGCTCTGTCAGCGAACGATGTGGACCACGGCTCATTCGGCATAACCAAGGTAGGAATTGAGGTTCGCAATTCGACCTGGAGTAATCTGAAATAGGCACATTTATTGCTGCCAGGTTGCATTTGGAGTTTGGGATGAGCGATTTTGATCTCAACGTCAATGGCACGCGCCTCCGCGTTAGTGCCTCTTCCCAAGAGACTCTGCTTTCCGTCTTGCGCAACAGACTGAATCTGACCGGGACCAAGTACGGCTGCGGGGAAGGCCAGTGCGGAGCCTGCACCGTTTTGCTCGACGGGCGAGCGACCCGTTCCTGCCTGGTTTCCGTGGAGTCGGCGGCCAAGGCAAAGATCGTTACCATCGAGGGTCTGGAGCAGGATGGGAAGCTCAGCACCGTTCAGCAGGCATTCCTTGACGAGGGCGCATTCCAATGCGGCTACTGCACCTCGGGGATGATTCTGGGTGCAACATCTCTGCTGCATGAGCAGCACAATCCCACGGAAGAACAGATTGTTGAGGCGATGGAGGGTCACATCTGCCGATGCGGCACCTATCCCCGCATCGTCGATGCCGTCAAGCGAGCTTCGCGCTTGATGGCCCAGGGGGCGGCCCAATGAACCATAGCGATGCGCCCACAATTGAATCTGCCCAGGGCATTTCGCCAGCCCGGCCCGGCACATCGACGTTGGACCGTCGCGACTTTCTGAAAGCCCTAGGAGGCGGGTTGCTGATTTGTTTCACCCACACTTCCTCGTGGGCGCAGGAGTCGGGGCGGGCATTCGTGGGTCACGAGCTTCCGAAGGAGCTAAGCGCATGGCTGCATATTGCGGCCAATGGCCAAGTGAAAGTGTTTACCGGCAAAGTCGAGGTGGGGCAAAACATCCGAACCTCGCTGGCCCAGCTGGTCGCCGAGGAGCTGCGAGTTCCTTTCGACGCCATTACGATGGTGATGGGCGATACCGATCTGACTCCCTGGGACATGGGTACCTTTGGAAGCCGCACTACTCCAACCATGGGGCCACAGTTGCGCACCATGGCCGCGGCCGCTCGCCAGATGCTGCTTGAAGTCGCCGCTGAGCGCTGGCATGTGGCCGCGGCCGGCTTGTCAGCGGCCGAAGGGAAAATCACTGATCCCCAGAATTCGCGGTCTCTTGCTTACGGCGAACTTACCCGCGGCGAAAACCTGGCAAAGTTTGTCTCAAGCGCAGAGAGCCTCACGGCTGCTACGCAATGGAAGATTGCTGGAGGCGCTGTTCCCAAAGCCGAGGGGCGCGACTTCGTGAACGGCAAACACAAGTATCCTTCTGACATTTCCTTGCCGGAAATGATGTTTGGCGCGGTGCTTCGTCCGGATGGGTTCAACGCGACTCTCGTCTCGCTCGACACCGGCGCCGCGGAAAAGCTTCCCGGCGTGAAGGTTGTGCGCGACGGCAATTTCATCGGGTTGGTTGCTCTCGATGCTTTCACCGCGCAACACGCGCTGTCTGCAATCCAGGCAAAATGGGATGTGCCCGCGCAACCCTCCGATCAGGGCCTCTTCGCGTACCTGAAGGACAATCCCGAGAGTGGCCAAGACGATGGCCCGCAGCACGTCTCGGGTTCAGTGGCGCAGGCCATGGCAGCAGCGGACCTGAAGCTGGAGCAGCAGTACACTGTCGCCTATATCGCCCACGCGCCTCTTGAGCCGCGCGCCGCCGTGGCCGAGTGGACGGACGGCAAGCTGACCGTTTGGACCGGAACCCAGCGTCCTTTCGGTGTCCGCGACGAACTCATGCAGGCGTTTCACTTGCTTTCTTCCCAGGTGCGTGTGATCCAGCCCGATATGGGCAGTGGCTACGGTGGCAAGCATACCGGCGAGGCGGCCATTGAAGCGGCTCGATTGGCCAAAGCCGCCGGCAAGCCCGTCAAGGTTGTCTGGACGCGGAGCGAAGAATTCACCTGGGCATATCTCCGCCCTGCCGGGATCATCGAGATCAAAGCCGGCGCACGGCGGGATGGGACTCTGGTTTCCTGGGAGCATCACAACTACAACTCGGGCCCCGCCGCCATCGGCACTCCGTACAACGTGGCGAATCAGCTTATTCAATACCACGCGGCCAAGTCCCCTTTGCGCCAAGGCTCCTATCGCGGTCTTGCCTCGACAGCCAACCACTTCGCCCGCGAGTCGCACATGGACGGCATGGCTCATGTCGTGGGCATGGATCCGCTGGAGTTCCGCCTGAAGAACCTGACCGACTCCAGGTTGCAGGCCGTCTTCCAGGCCGCTGCTGCCAAATTCGCATGGGGCCGTTTGAAATCCACGCCCGAGCGCGGCTTTGGTATTGCTGGCGGAGTGGACAAAGGAGGCTATGTCGCCACATGCGCCGAGGTGGAGATCGATCCCGCCACCAAGCGAGTGCGAATCCGCCGTGTCGTTCAAGCCTGGGAATGCGGCGCCATCGTGAATCCTGACGGCCTGCGCAACCAGCTCACGGGCGCCATTGTTCAGGGCATTGGCGGCGCACTCTTCGAGAGAATCCTCTTTGCCAATGGCCGGATCCTGAACCCCCACTTCGCGCAGTACCGCGTTCCCCGGTTCAGTGACACGCCGCAGATTGAGATCGTGCTCGTTGACCGCAAAGATTTGCCTTCGGCAGGCGCTGGCGAAACCGGCCTCGTGGGCCTGGCTCCCGCGGTTGGCAACGCAATCTTTGCCGCTTCGGGGATACGCCTTCCCAAAATGCCCATGGCGCCACAAAGCGGAGTTCCTGGAGAACCAGAGCCAGGTTTCCGGAGTTGACTCCCGAGGCAGATCTCATTTTGAACACCCAATCACAGAGCCAGTTTGACGAAGCTTACAGACAACCGGGAACTTCGCCCGCAATGCGGCGACAAAGCAAATGCAAGAAGACATGGCGGGTGCAAATCGCGTTTTCCAATACGGATCCACTCCGGCGGACTGCGAGTTGGTTGATTTAGGGATGTCGTCGGGAGGCTGACACTTTTACTCATGCTGCTCCATCGCAAACTGAGACTAAGTACTGACTGGAGCCACTTCGAGGACCTCTACGAACCGTGAATCCGAGAGTACGATTGGCACGCCATGGATCCAATCCTGGTCTCCGAATACACCCAGGTCCGCGCCCGTCATGACTGAGCGCAGGCGCAACTTCCCCGCAGGCATCAAGGGCAATCTTACCGTGACAACAGATTCGTGCGACTGATTGCGAAAGATGATGATGACTCCGTGGCCGCTCCGCGCCAAGCGCGCGAAGCCGTCCCAGACGGCCGGCGATGGCTGAAGCCAACTGCCGAGCGGGAAGAAGCTCTCGCTGATCCTGGCGGCTCTGCGCAGCTTCTTGAACCAGCTGATCTTCTCCCTGTACCAAATGCGATCGTCTGCACTCAGCTTGCGCAGATCGCCGAGCAGAAGCGGTGCAGATCCTATGGCTGTGGCAAAACTCTCCTGGATAGTGGGCAGTTCCGCGTGGATGTTTCCGATCAACATGCTTTCGACAGGCATCGAGGCTGCGCGCTGGTAGAGCAGCTGGCGCGCCTGCAAAGTGCCGGCCGAATGCGGCTTTCTGTCGTCCACATTGCTCATCCAGTCGAGATCGCCCGCCGCAAGCAGGCCGGCATCGATGACATGTTTCTGACCCCAGAGCTCGAATGTCAGGTCGAGAAGCACTTCAGGATGCCGCTGATAAATGCGGCTCGTCATCTGCGCGATGCCTTCGTAAATCATGCCCAGCGACTCGGCCCAATCGGCATGGAAATGGCCTTTGGCCCAGCAGCCCGGCGCCTCGCCGTAGGCGTTGAAGATGGTGGTCAGATCGAGTTTCACGTAGGCCAGGTGGAAGCGATCGATGGCATCGATGATTCGGTTCGCGGCATCGTCGCGAAACGGCGAGGCCATGCATATGACGGCCATCTCGCCGGCCGCCGTCGAGGTGGTTTTGAGCTTTCCTTCCTGGTCCGTTGCGGCCCATTCCGGATGACTGCGAAAGCCCGGTGAAGATGTTGCAATCGCCGCCACCGGGATCCACAGCCCCAGCCGCATGCCTGCTGCCTCGATTGCGTCCTGAATCGGCTTTAGACCATGCGGAAATGAAACCAGATTCACGGCATTATCGCCGTAGTCCTGCTGCCAGCCGTCGTCGATGGTGAAGATATCGAATCCCATCGACCCAGCGGCGTCGATCAATTCCATGGCAGTAACGTGATTGATGCCTCGCTCGAAGGGTTCCCATGTGTTGTAGATCCATGGAGGCCCCTGCGCATCGACCTGCCGCACAAGCACATGCGCTGTGTAGGTGGGAATGACCCAGTGGGGATCGTGAAAGCCGTCGCCGCCGCGAAACGACAGCAGAGTTGCCGCGGCGCTGACGAACTCTTCGCCCTTTTCCAGATTCCTCTCGAAGGGCATCAGATCTGTGTCGTAGAGAATGCCGATGCGCACGCGCTCAGCCTCGTCCCAGCCGCCGATCTCCGTGCGCTTCATATAGCCAGGAACCTCACTGAGGATGGCGATGCCAATTTTAGTGACGCCATTGGCGAGAAGTAATCCAGCGTCTTCAGATCGGCCGGTATAAAAGATCTCGCGGGGAATCGTCCCGTACTGCGTCAACAGCGTGGTTTGATTCTCGGGGCCAAGCATGATGGCAATGGACTCGATATTCAAATGTGAAATTCTGAGGCTCTCGCCTCCCGTATTCCGCAACACCAGGTGCTTGCGAACGGCCGGGTGGCCGCTGTAGACGCGATACACGACGGAGACTTCGAGGCTGAGACTTTTGTGGCGCAGGCGGACGGTCAAAGATTTTTCGTTTCCAAATGCAGTCTGCGCAGCATCCACCAGCTCAAACTCCGGGCTGTTTCCTGCACATTGCCGGCCATTGCATAGAAAAGAGAACTCCTGGCCCGTGCTGCCCTGCATCGTGGCCGGGACGATGAAGTCCGCGTCAATCGAACGATCGGAGAATTGCTCGGTAACGAGCCCTGCTCCTGATTCGAATCTCATTGTCCTGGAGACGATACCATTGTCGATCGTCCAGCTTTGGACCCCCCCACCAGCGATACCCAGTTCGTCTCTAGCGCGCATGCCGGCAGAGGCCCACGGTGCGCAGGCCGACCCCGTTGCAGCCAGCAACCCGGCGCGGATCAAGCTTCTCCTGCTGATCACAGTGTGAACTAAGCCTTTCTGTTCTGCGCCCCAATTCTAAACCGAGGAAGAACCACCTTGACGATCCCCGCGCGCATAGGTGCTCGACGGCGAACCCCTCCCTTCCCGATTGAAACCAGGATCGCGCCATTAGTTTGTTATCGAATGTCCGAGATAGTCATTGACAGCGGACTGCCCCGAAACGCTCCCAGGCGGACCCGGAGGCCCAAATGATCAGAGCTCC
>JBEKFD010000121.1:0-15069 GCA_050013495.1 Occallatibacter sp.
GCTTGGTGCCTGATGGGATTTTCACATTTGAGAAGATTGCCTGCTGAGTTGGGCGCTCGGTCAGGGTCCAGTTGGAGATGTCCACGCTATTATCGCCGGCATTGTAAAGTTCGATAAATGAATCCGTCGTGTTGGTGGGAGGACCGGAGCTGATACGGAACTCGTTAATCTTAACCGGATTCACGTTCCGCACCTTCTCGGCTATCGTCTCGGAACTTTTCCTGCCGCTCGTCTGGTTTTTCCACGAGGCCTTGCCTATGAGGTCGCCGTTGAAGGGCTCCCGTTCCGAGGTAACATTGAACGTTGCGCTCACGCTCGCGCCTGGCGCCACTGAGGCGGGAAATGTTGCTAATGTTTTCGAACTCCCCGCAACCGCGGCGGACCACTGCTTCGGGACGAAAAGGCTCAACTCGACATCCGACGCGGGCGCGCCAGTGGTGTTCGTGAAAGTTACCGTGGTCTGCTGCGAGGAACCCGGTGCGAAGGTTTGCAATCCCGGCGGAGTGCTTGTTTCGGAAGCCGGGGCTATGCTGACCGGCAGAACGCCATACCCGGCGGC
The DNA here is from genome assembly GCA_050013495.1 of Occallatibacter sp. Taxonomy (GTDB): domain Bacteria; phylum Acidobacteriota; class Terriglobia; order Terriglobales; family Acidobacteriaceae; genus Telmatobacter. The sequence goes on from JBEKFD010000121.1 coordinate 560, forward strand.
AATAATATTCGCCTGGACTTGCTGGTCCGTTTCATCCGTCGGGAATGTCTGTGCGGCCGTCATCGCGCCTTCATAAAACGTTCCCTGGGACCCATTGCTGTTGTCACCGCCGTTGCCCAGCAAGATGGCACCTTGCTTACGCATCGGGTCGTACGTCCCGTTCACGCGCGGCCCGCTGAACATCACCTGCAGAGCCCCTCGCTGCGCGTCTCCTCCCATCGACGTCCAGTGGTGCGGCTCGCCCTTCGCCATCGCCGTCACGAACCGCCAAGTGATATCCGGAAGGTTGCAGCCCTTGGAGCCATCCGGATTAACGCATCCCACCAAGTTGTTCTCCTGGTCAGTCATGATCCACGGGCCGGGTGTGGCTCCGTGATACCAGTATGGTGCGTCGCCGAAGTAAGCTGTTTCCATGGTCCCGTTGTCGTCATCGCGACTGTCGGTCTCCGCGTTGCCGTAGTCGAAGCAGCAGCCGGAGTTGAAGTGCAGACCATTAATCACCCAGTACTGACCCTCCGCCTGATCGTCTACCGCTGTGGCCTTCGCGTCATCGACGCGCATGCCCATGCCCGGTTCGATAAACACGCCGTATACCTTGTGGCCACCCATGATCGTAACCGGCGCCATGTCAGCCACGGGGACGTTGTTGAAGCCGCCCATGGCCGGTCCGCTGAATCCCCCTCGTGGCGCCTGTGTTAGGTCGTTGTGCTTGCCAGATTGGTCGTAGATCTTCGTGATCCAGCAGACAGTGTTGGCGCAGAAAGTGTCCTGTGCGGTCGCGTCAGCGTACCCGCCTGCATCAGGAACCGGCGACAGGACGGGCCGGACAACGCCAATGTCCAGGAGCTTGCCGTCGGACTGGCGCACGATCTGATAGAGCGGGCCGTAATAGGAGGCGTACAGTGCGCGCGTGGTGCTGTGCGTGGCCACGCACGGATCTCCGGCCGCTGCGTAGACGTCACATGGTCCCATTGGCCTGGACGGATGAACACTGGAATCAGCATTGTCAGATTGTGCCGTTAACAATGTGGCACCCATGAAGAAAAGCGCCAGTCCGAGCATCAGTGCAAGTGCGAATCTCGTTCTCATGTTTATCCTGTCCAGGTTGGCGGCTCGATCACTGCATTTGGTGTTCTTGCTGCTTTTGAATCGAGCTTTCGATACGAGTGTGTTAAAACCAAAGCCACACTTCCAATCTAACCACGGACAGAAGAGTAAACGATTTCCCGTCGGAGTGCTAATTCGGCGTCGCGACCTGAACGATTCTGCAATGTACAGTGCGTTATAGTGTTGCCATGTCGGGTCCGAAGCCACCCCATACCGTTCGCTACATCATTCGCCTCAAGCGCGCTTGGGGAGAGCGCGTTGCTGCCTCAAAGGCCCAACTCCACCCCAGGAGCGACAACGAGTGCCCAGTTGGAAATCACCGGACTTTGCACGGAATTTACGATTGGAGTTCCGGCCAACACCATCACCGACATCCCGATTCCGCCCACAACTTGACGCGCGAAGCCAAGGAGGGCTTCGTTACTCCGATTCGTCGATCACTTCGATTGCAGAGATAGTCCCGTAGTTTACGATCGGTTCGAACGTCAAGTCGAGCTTCCCTTCCTCGGAAGGCCGCAGGTGATTGAATGTCTCAATCAAGGCATGCTGGCTGCCAACCTCCTTGAAGATGTCGAAGTCGTCGAGCAGTGTTGAGCCGTTGCAGTAGACACGAAAGACGCGGCTTTTCACACCGGCGCCGATCCGATGATCTGGAACCCAGTACAGCTCGGCGAAGTGGAGCACAAGTGTGTAGCGGCCGCGTGTGTCGACCGGAATCGAATATGTGAAATGACCGTAGCGTTCCTGTACATAGAGGTTTGGATCGGGAGTGCCGTTGACCTGCCGAGGTGGATCGGAAAGGGTGCCGCCCTGGTAATAGTTATCTGGATGCCACAGGTTTCCATTGTGGTCCATGACTGCCGATTGCTGCGCGACGAGGCGAACGGGGATTTGGCGATGGGGCAAGCCGGGCAATATCTCAAGCGCGTTCAGTGTCGGGGAGGATCGATCCATGAAGAACTTGAGGTGAAGTATGCCATCTTTGTCCGGATAGATGTCCTTGAAAACGCGTTCGTCGGCGATATTGGTTCCGAGAGCGTCGAAACCGATGTTGAAAGCGCTCAGAAGCGGTTGCCCGTTGAGGCTCACGTTGAAGAAGCTGCTTTTGGGGTCGTCCTGCGGCGAGGCGACGAAAAACAGGTGCAATTCATAGGGCCCCGGCGCAAGGGGGATGTCGTAGGTAAAGTCGTTGGTGCGCCAATAGTCGAACAGCATCGGGTCGCTGGTTTTCAACACCGGGGAGTCGGGACGCCGGAAGGCGGCGCCGCTATGAAAATAGCGGTCGGCCTGCCAGTAGGCACCCGCGCTGTCAATCTTCGGTGATCCATCGTACCCAGCCAGCAAGCGCAGCGGAACCTGAGCCGCATTTTGCGGGGAAGGCTGAGCGGCGTTAAGCAGATGTGACACAAGAGCATCCGCTTGACGGCTTGATCTGTCTCGCGAAAAGAATCGTACTGCGCCGAAGACTACAACGAGCAGCGCGACAATTGCTGCGATGCCGTACGGCAGAGTGCGTTTGCGAAGAGTGCGCAGTTTTGAATGGCTTGTTTCGATCATCTCCGTTTCAGATGAAACCAGCGTCTCTTCCGCATCGGAAACAAGCACGAAGGGCGAATTCTTGCCTTCCCGATCATCCGCCTGAGGTGCAACCACCATTGTGATTTGAGGGGATGAGACACGCGGGGTGAATGCCGGAACGTAGCTCCCCTGGGGGAGTGAGATCTGAATTTCGTGCTCTTTCCCGTCTGTTTCGTAGTACTCTTTCAGTCTCTTTCGGAGCCGGTGAGCCTCGACGCGCGCGATGGAATCCCGAGCGGCATCGAAGGAGCTTTTTGAACGGCCTAAGACTTCGGTCGCAAGATTGTACTCATTGATCTCACTAATTCTGTTCTGAAAATATCTCTCCGCAATATACCTCAAGAAACTCTCAAGACGTGGAGTGCGCGCGAGTGCGGTCAAGACAGATTCCAGTTCCGCGCGTTCTGAATCTTTCACTTGAGGAGCCACGGTTCGGTCCATAAATCCACTCCGGAAGGATAAATCCACATCATGAATGCGATTGCGGAAATGCCATCGCCACATGCGAGAGGGGATCTGTCTTGATGGCCTGCGCCCGACGTTAAAATTGTCCAACGCAATGATAACACAATCGTTAAGCGTGAGAATCGTGAGCCAACAATCCAGCTCATTTTTAACGCACGGGCAGCAATTCCTTTAACGCCTATCATCCTTACTCTGGCATTAGGTCTCGCAAAGAAGGGCACCAGAAGCCCGGCAAAAATAGAAACGAGAGGCAAACTGAGCCCGCGAGCAGCGAGCGATCAACGGGCGCTCCGACCGACGTGACGTGGAATCTTGGGGGCAATTTGGTTGGAAAGAGGGCAATCGTGTAAACGTATGCAGCGGCCGGAGGACCTGAGGTCGATTTCAAGAGCGTTTGAGCATTCGCGCGATTGAGACCGCTCATTTTCGGCGCCAGCACACGGACCTTCGTCGTCCAAAATGCGTTTGGCCGTCCGTCGGTGCTCAGTGGGGCGGGTCCTGATCTTCTTCGGAATGAGGTTGATCGCGTCACACCACCGTCCCAGCTTGGGCGTCGGAATGTGATAACCCGCCTGCGCCGAATACCGCACAGCAGAATCTCTGCTAACCAATCTCCTGGAATCCGCACCCCCGCGGATCCATCGCTTTTCGCCGAACGTAAGTTCACGGTGTTAACGCATCCATTTAACACGTTTCATTTCTTTCCATATGTCGCTTATTTTCAATCGCATGGCAACGCTTAACGCACCCGAACAAATTTGTGCAAAATCGAACTTCACAAGAGTCCTCTTTTTGTCGCAGAGTTTAGTCGCTTTATTTAACAGACATGATGCTGCACCAAGAGCTACGGCGAGGATCGGAGATCAGGGCAGAGGGTGTAAACGTTTGCACTTTGGTCCGATTCTACTTCTCGTGACGAAAACGGCAACGAGTAGGCAAGGGCCAATGGGCCGGAGTCTTCGCTCCCAAATCTTCGCTCCTGGGGGAACTCGTTGACAGCATCTTTCAGAACCCCCACCGGACGGTGGCATTCTCTCCTCGCAGTCAGTCAGTGAGGAGAACAGGAGGCAGCAAATGCGTAGATCAATTCCAAGAGCGATTTGGATGGTCACCATTCTTCTCGCTCTTTCGACGTGGCTACTGGTAGATTCTCCAGCAGCGTCGGCACAATCAATCTTCGCGAATCTTTCCGGCACCGTTACGGACTCTTCGGGAGCCGCGGTCGTCGGCGCCAAAGTGGAAGTAATGGGGGAGGCCACCAAGGTCGGCCGGTCTGAGGTCACGAACTCGACGGGCTTCTTCTCGCTCACCGAGCTTCCCACGGGCTCCTATAGCGTCACGGTCCAGGCCAAGGGCTTCGAGAAGTGGATTGGCTCGGGCATCCTGCTTCAGAGTACGGACAACAAGGACATAAACATTAGTCTCAAAGTTGGCAAAGAGAACATGACCGTCGAAGTCACCGCCGACAGCGACCAAATGGACATCACCGACTCCGGGGCCAAGGAAATCCATATTAGCGGTGCGGAACTGGAGAAGATGACATTGGTAGGCAGCAATGCCACCGAAGTTCTCAAGATGCTGCCCGGTTTTACCATGAACTCGAATGGCGGCACGAATTCGGCGGCCTTCACCGGCGGAGTCATCGGCATCAACGGCTCCATCGGCGACAGCGTTGCTGGACTGGGCGCCGGCAACATGAATGGACTTAACAGTAGCAACGGGGGCGTCTCGCTCAATGCTGACGGACAGCACGTCGCAGACCCGGGAAATACTGCCAACACGCCGGTCAACCCCAATCCCGATATGATCAGCGAAATTACGGTGCAAACCTCTAACTTTGGCGCAGACAATGCCCATGGTCCGGTTGTGATCAATACGGTCAGCAAGGCCGGCAGCGCGGACTTCCACGGCGACTTCCGCCTCCATGTCCGTAACTCCGTATTGAACTCGGAGGATGCGAACCTCAAGTTCAACGAGGCCCAGGCGGGAAATGGTTTAACCCCTGGCGAACTCAAGGCAAACGAGCATTTCTATTACCCTGGATTCGGCATCGGCGGCCCGATTGTCATTCCCCACACCAACTTCAACAAGAACAAGACGAAGTACCAGTTCCACGATTCGTACGAATACTACGGCCAACAGACTGGAAGCACCTCGCCGGATCGCGCTTTCGTTCCTACCGCCGATATGCTCAACGGCGACTTCAGCGCCTTGACCGGATGGGCGCAAACTGCCGCCAGTAGTAATGGTTGGTTTGGGACCACTGCGATTTCGAAGATACCCACAGCCAATACCAACAGCGCTGGTTTTAATGAACGGACAGGTTGCACCATATCCCCCACCGGCGTGATGAACTCGAATTGCCTTTCGTCGCTGGCGGCGCCGTTGCTTAATGCGATGGCTCCCCGGCCCACGACCCCTGACGGTGCTCCTAACTCGTTTGGTTTCAATTACATCGCACAAGTTACAGCGAGCATGAACAGTTGGCAGAATGTAGCGCACATCGACGTCAACCTGACCGACAACACCAAGCTGTACTTTAACTGGAGCCACCAAAGCGAAGGCACCGAACAGCCGAATGGACAATGGGTAACCTCGGGAGATTGGACAGTACCCCTCGCAGTTGGCGACCTCAGCTACAACAAGTCGGATCTCTACACGGTGAACGCGGTGCATGTCTTTGCGCCGACGTTGACTGTGCAAGGCCGCGTCGGCTATACGCACCTACATTTGCCAGGTGCGCCCAAGAATCCGAAGTTGGCTACACGCGCGGGCTTGAACTTTCCGCAGAAGGGCGTCTTTGGCAGCGTAGCGGCGCCACGCATCAGCAATGGTTGGAGCAGAGACAACAGCGACATTCCCGAACTGGGTGATTACCAGATCGCCTACAACCCGGATTTCAATTCTACGAAGACAATCCCCAGCACGGCAGAAGATGTCACCAAGGTCATCAAGACCCACACCCTGAAGGCGGGCTTCTCCTGGGAGCGCGTCGGCCAGGCTCAGGATGCCACCGGCACTAATTTTGGCGGCGAATATCAATACTCATCCTGGGCGGGCACTCAGACGGGTAACCTGTACGCCGATATCCTAATGGGTCTCGTAGACGGCGCCAGCTACTCCGAGCAAGCGTTCCCCAAGACGTTTTGGAACTATGCGGGGACATCGCAGTTCTATGTGCAAGACGACTGGAAGGCGACCAAGCGGATTACGGTGAACGCAGGGTTGCGTTTCGCGCACTTCGGCGCAGCGGCTCCCGACAACGCCTTTGGCTCTGCCGTCTTCAATCCCACAACCTATGCCAGCGATGTTACGGCCGGCTCAACGCACCCTGGCCTCTCCTGGTATGGCCTCGACAAGAGCATTTCCAAGGCTGGCGTCACTCCGGATCTGTTCAAGTATGCGCCGCGCTTCGGTGCCTCCATTGACGTCTTCGGCACCGGCAAGACGGTTGTACGCGGCGGTTGGGGCGTATACTCCTATCCGGGCTCGATTTTCGCCAACGGTACGGGAACAGCCTATGGAACAGTTAGCTGGAATTGCAATTCTGGAAGCGGCTGCCCGACTTGGGAGGATGTTGATAGTCACATCAACAATGGCAGCGGAGGCTCGAATCCGTGCGCCGCAGGCTCAAACTGCGCTCCGATAATCCCTTCAGGCGGTCAGGTTCAGACGAAACCGACGAACTATGTGAACGGGGGCGTCAGTGTCGTCGACTCAACCGACAAGGCCGACCCGCAAACCACGACCTACAGCTTGAACGTGGACCAGAAACTCCCCGGCAAGATGTTGCTCGAACTCGCGTACGTGGGAAACCACAGTGACTACGGGCAGGACGGGGTGAATCTGGACTCCGTTCCGTTTGGGACGATGAACAATCCATCGAATATCGAGACGAGTGCCAATGGCGGCCTTGCTACTGCCGTTCCACAGTTAACGCTTTGCGCCGGCATGGACAGCGGCAACTATAGCGCCACAAACCCGCTGGCGGTGTTGAATGCGCAGCAGGGCGATGGCAACTGCCAGCAAAAGTTCCGTCCGTACTCGGCTTATCAGGGCATCAATGCCTACGAGAGCTCTTTCAAGTCTCAGTACGACGGGTTACAGGTCAGCCTGAACCGCTCCGCTGGCTGGGCGCTGATCAACATCAACTACAGCTTTTCCAAGTTGTACAGCAACAGCAAGCAATCCGGCGCTTTCAAGGATTGGGGCCAGAGTGAGTACTGGGGCGTCGACGGTAGCAATCGGAGCAGCGTCTTCAACGCCATGTACGTCTTCGATCTGCCGAAGCTGCACACTGGAAACCGGCTTCTCCGTGGTGCTGCCAACGGCTGGCAGCTCTCGGGATTCACCACGATCGAGCAGGGCTTCAACCTTACCCCTGGCATCGGCGGCAGTCTGGGTGGCGCCGCTCTGGTTGGTTCACCGGATGTTACACCGTTCTCGTCCTTCACTTGCAACCCCAAGTCTGGCCTGGTATCTCACCAGTTCGCCAACGGAGCCTGCTACGCGCCGACGACGGCCAGCGGTTCTATCGGCAATGCAGCACGTGCGCCGTACATCCCGGCACCGGCGTTCTGGGATACCGATGCGACTGTTGTCAAGCAAATCAGCATCGGTGAAAGACAAAAGGTGGAATTGCGCGCGGCCGGGTACGATTTCTTGAACCATGCCCTGCAATCGTTCAACGGCTCTGGCGACCAGAACCTGACCGTCTCTGGCACCAATTTGAATGCACAACCTGGTTGCCCTGGACCACTATGCAATGAATTCGGCTTCGCGGACTACCATTTTGGTCACCGCGTGATCGAATTCGCTGCAAAGTACTCCTTCTAACCTGAATATCTGGGGTGACCGTCACGGTCACCCCAGATATTCTATATTCATGTCCCTCCCATGGCCTGCAGACTTGAAACACTTCCCCATGTAGGATTCCACTTTGATGGCTCCCTCCTCCTTCTCCGCTCGATTTCGATCACACCATCTATTCACTTTGCTGCTCTGTCTGTCTTTGGTGCTTCCAGTTGCTGCCGTCACTCCGACGCGCTTTGATGCGGTTGCGCGGCAAGCGGAGGCAGCGCGCAGCGCGAATCAGGTTCCAGATGCGATCCGTCTGTATCGCGAGGCAACGCGCCTGAAACCAGCCTGGTCAGACGGCTGGTGGTATCTGGGCAGCCTGTATTACGATCAGGATCGCTTCTCCGAAGCTGCTCTGGCCCTTCAGCATGTTCAGAACAATCCCAAGTACCGTGGCACAGAGCATGCGTTCCTCGGGCTTTGCGAGTACGAAACCGGCCAGTACGACGATGCCTTGGAGCAGTTCCTCGCCTGGGCACGTGCCGGCTCGCCGGGAACGCGCGAGCTGCGCAATGCTGGCTTCTATCATTTTGCGCTTTTGTTGGCGCGCGACGGCAGATTCACGGAGTCGCTGGCCGAGATTACCTGGCTGGTGCAGCGCCTGGGCGACAATGCCGAGCTAACCGAGGCCATGGGGCTTGCTTCGCTGCGAATGCGGTACTTGCCGGAAAACTACCCGCCAGAACTGCGCGAGCGTATCTGGCTGGCCGGCAATGCAGCATTGTATGCTCAGATGCTTCCGCGCCAATTCGAACGCGCCGACGAGTACGCCGCGCGGCTGGAATCGCGCTACTCGGGAGAGCCTGAGGTACATGCCGTCCGCGCCGTGCTCTGTGGACTAGAAGAGAAAAGCAAAGAAGCTGAACTGGAATATCGCGAAGAACTCAAGATCTCTCCCAACCACGTACCTGCCTTGGTTGCGCTTGCCCGAATGGACTTGGAAAAGGCTAACAAGGCGGAAGCCGGTGAATATGCACGCAAGGCAATCGACGCAGAGCCCAATGACGCCGAGGCGCATCATCTGATGGGACAAGTTTTATTGGCCGATGGCGATCTGGTGGCGAGCACAAAAGAGCTGGAAGCCTCCAGGCGGCTTGCTCCCAATAATGCAAGCGTGCACGCCCACTTGGCCATTGTTTACGGCAAAGAGGGACGAACACAGGAATCCAAGGCCGAGTCCGCCGCGTTTCTTGCGTTGACTCACAGGGCAGTTTCGACTGCGGCCCAAGGTACGAGAAGCCAGGGTAAACCGACGACACCGGTGCAGGGTTTGTCCGGCAAGGCGCAGGAGAAAACGAATTGATTTCTAGAGTCCTCCTAGTCGCTTCGCTTGCAGTATGTGCAATTGCGCCGCCGACTGCCATTGCGCAGGTTCACACTGCTCCGCCGCCAATGGATGCTAGCCAATTGCTCCAGGCAGCAGAAAAGGCGCGCGATGAAAATCGCGATGAGGAATCTATCCGCTTGTTTCGCCGTGTGCTGATCGTGCAACCGGAGTCGGAAGAGGCGTTGTGGTATTTGGGTACGCTGCTTTACGAAATAAAACAGTACTCGGAAGCGCGCGACGTGCTGCGCGTTTTCATGACACTCCGCAGCGATGCGGGAGCGGGATGGGCACTGCTTGGATTGAACGAGTTCAATACGCGTGAGTACCCGCGCGCCCTCGACCATTTGCAGCGTGCCCGAGCTTTGGGAGTCGGGGATCGCAAGGATTTGTCTCAAGCGATGTTCTACCACCTAGCCATATTGCTGAACTACTTCGAACGCTACGACGAGGTCATGGTGGTCCTGGATACTGCCGACCCCGATGACTCGTTCGTTACACCCGCCGGCTTGTCCGGGCTGCGCATGCCGTTTTTGCCCGCGGAGACTCCGGCTGACCTTCGCGAAATGGTCGATATCGCCGGCAGGGCAGTCATGGCCTTTCAGGCGGAGCGTAACGACGAGGCTGAAACAGCATTCAAGAAACTGGTCGCCGACTACCCGAACGAGCCCGGCGTCCACTTTCTTTACGGTGCTTTTTTGGCGGATCAACATCCGGGTGACGCGGCGCCCGAATTCGAGAGGGAACTACAGATATCTCCCGCGCACGTGCTGGCGCGGGTGCGGCTTGCCCAACAACTGGTTGGCACGCATGACTACGATCACGCCCTGGCGCTTGCCCGCGAGGCCATCAAGCTGGAACCCAAACGAGCATCCGCCTACCTGTTTGCCGGAGAGGCGCTGGTGGGCAAAGGTGATCTTGCCGAGGGGATCAAGGAACTTGAAATCGCGCGCGACGCAGAACCCGACGCCCGCAGAACCCGTTGGGATTTGCTGCGTGCCTACACGACGGCTGGGCGCAAGGAAGATGCCGAGCGCGAGAAACAGGCGATCGCCAAACTGCTCCACACGGGTGCGCAAAGCTCACCCAGGCTGACCGGGGAAACCTCGAAAGATCAATCCGCGCATTAGCCGCAATAGATGTCGATGGGGTATTGAAAGAGCCCGACCGTTCTGCTCACGGATAATCGCATCGTTTGATTCAGGCTCGGCATGAGCAGAACTGAGACGGCCGCAATCCGGGTTGTGGCCTTTGCCACTGGGGGATCATTCTTTGCAACAACGCGCTTCGCTATTTGCCGCGGAAAGGGCTGCAGTACAGACAGCTTTCGTGATCGCCTGGTTTTTTGTATGCAACTCTGCGGCGACCTCTCAGCAACAGCAGCCAGCCTCCCCTATCCATTTTTCGCCGCGTTCCATTGGATTTTCGCTGGACAGTAGCGAGACACCGCAGCGGCACGCTCCGGAGACGATGGCCGGAGGCGTGGGTGTCTTCGACTACGACCGCGACGGCAAGCCCGACATCTTCTTCACGAACGGGGCGGATATCAATACTCTCAAGAAGGATTCGTCCAAATACTGGAATCGCCTTTTTCACAACAACGGTGACGGCACCTTTACCGATGTTACAGAGAAGGCGGGACTCAAGGGAACCGGCTTCGATGTGGGCGTGGCCATTGGCGACTACGACAACGACGGCTACGACGACATCTTTGTGGCTGGCGTCTACAAGAACACGCTCTATCACAACAACGGGGACGGCACGTTTAGCGACGTGACCGAAAAGGCTGGCTTGAATCACCCCGACAAGAAATACGGGCCTCTGTGGTCCGTAGGCGCCGCCTGGGTCGATATCAATAACGACGGGCTGCTCGACCTGTTCGTTGTCAACTATGTGTCCTGGAATGGAAGCAAGGAGCCGGATTGCAAGTTCAATGGAACGCCTGATTACTGCCATCCGAAGTTATACAAGGAAACGGCAAGCCAACTGTTTCTGAACAACGGCGACGGCACTTTCACCGACATTTCCGAGCAAGCCGGAATCCGTGCCCATCCAGGAAAAGGCATGTCGGCGTGCATCGCAGACTTTGACAACGACGGCCTGCCCGACATCTTTGTCCCCAACGACAAGATGTTCAATTTCTTTTACCACAACAAAGGCCACAATCGCTTTGAAGAAACTGGATTCGAAATGGGTGTGGCATTGCCTGACCACGGAAACCTGATTTCGGGGATGGGGTGCGATTTCCGCGATCTGAATAACGACGGATTCCCTGACATCGTACTTTCCGCGCTTGCGCAGGAGACCTTTCCCGTTTATCAGAACGTGGCAGGAAAATCCTTTGAAGAAATTACCGCGTACAGTGGAATGAACGTGCTCAGCAACTCCATGGCGGGCTACAGCGTCAACATAGCCGATTTCGACAATGACGGGTGGAAAGATATTTTTGTGGCCCGCGGGGACGTAGCTTCTCCCAACATGGCCCGTAGCACGAGCGTGGACCAGCCCAACACCGTCTTCCGCAATCTGCAAGGCAAATGGGCTGCTCTTACCGAGGAAGCAGGCTTTGGCGCTCAGCCGCCGCGCCGTCATCGCGGCTCGGCCGTCGGCGATTTCAACGGCGATGGCAAACTCGATCTGGTGGTCTCCGCGCTCAGCGCGCCGGCAGAGATTTGGATGAACGACAGCCCCGGGACAAATCACTGGATCGAGTTTGCGCTCCAGGGAACGAAGAGCAATCGCGACGGCATTGGCACCCGTATCAAGGTCACGGCGGCGGGCAAGTCGCAATTCAATCACATGACTACGGCCAGCGGCTATGCCTCTTCCAGCGCCGGGCCTGTTCACTTCGGCCTGGGCGACGCGCGCATTGCCGACGAAGTCGAGATTCGCTGGCCCTCCGGAACGGTGCAGACGCTCAAGAATGTAGCCGCCGATCATGTATTGCAGGTGAAAGAGCCACGCTAAGGGGGGACGGTTCTTGAATGCGCAACCGGTCCCGCTCGGTAAGGGATAAGTTGCACACGCGCGAAAGCCGGACTCTGTTGGAGGGAGTCCAATACTCGATCTGACCGGAATTCCTAGAGGAGCCAGATTCCATGATGACGCCCGATTTGCATGCACGCCCGATTCAAGAGCTTTCGCCGGGTGGCCGCTTCAATCTTCGCGGAAGCAAGGACAGTGTCCGATGGGCATCGTCATGGCTCCGCTTTTACCTCATGATTTCCGTTCTTCTTGGCGCTTTAACCTGGGCTGGCGCGCTGTCTGCTCAAGAGCCGCCGAAGAAGAGCACCGCCCAAGACTCGGGCTTTGTCCTGCGGCAGACGGTGCGCCGCGTGCGTGTGGACGTGGTCGTTACGGACGGGCAGGGACACCCTGTGAAAGGCTTGAATGCTGACGATTTTCACGTTGTCGAGGATGGCAAGCCGCAGCCGCTCCGCCAGTTTGAATACCACAGTGAACAGAATGCAGCGGCAACATTCCCCCCGCGTCCTCCCTTGCCGCCGCATACGTTCATGAACCTGCCGGCGGAGCCGGAACATGGTCCGCTGACGGTTCTGCTCTACGATGCACTCAACACGCCGCTGGAAGACCAAATGACTGCGCGCAAGGATATGCTGGATTTTCTGAAGAAGAATTCCGGCCGCAAGATAGCCATCTTTGTGCTTGGCGACAGCCTGCGCATGGTGCAGGGCTTTACTTCCGGTACCGAAGAGTTGCAACGCCAGGCAGGGAGCGCCGCCACTGCACTGAACCGCTCGTCGCAAATGAACGTGGATTCGTCCATGTCCCAGAGCTCGTCAAACATGGCCCAGCAGACGGCAACAACTGTTCCAGCCAGTGCGGCAGGCGCATCAGGAATGACCGATCCGATGGCAGAGGCGCTTCAGCGCATGGCCGATCAGGCTGCGAATTCTGAAAAGGAACTCGCCGCCTTCAAGCTGGATCGCCGCGTCGATACAACGCTCGATGCCCTGGAGCAACTGGGCCGCTTTCTCTCCGGTCCAGAGGGCCGCAAGAATCTGATCTGGTTTTCAGCTTCCCTTCCGTCTGAAATCCTTCCTGATGCGACAAGTACAGCAAATGCGCGGATCAACACAAGTTCCTTGGGCGGACCAGCCGTATCGAGAAGCTTCGATTTTGAAAGAAACTACAGTGAGCGCATGAAGGCGGTGACCAATCTGCTGAACTCCGCCCAGGTAGCGATCTATCCCGTTGACGCGCGTGGGCTGCAAACCAATTCCACATTCTCGGCGGCATCGCGCGGTTCCGGTTCTCAGGCTAGTGTACTGAAGTCGAATGTGGATTTTGCGCGCGCCCAGTCCGCCGAGCACGGCACGATGGACTTGCTTGCCGAGCAGACCGGTGGCCGGGCTTTCTACAACACCAACGGGCTGGAGAAGGCGCTGGAGACAGCGGCTGACGATGGCAATTCGTGCTACTCGATTGTTTATGCGCCCACCAACACCAAGTTCGATGGGTCGGTGCGCCGCATCGGGGTGCACCTCGACCACGGACACTACCATCTTGCCTACCGCAGAAGTTACTTTGCCGACGACGTCGATGCAGAGGCGCACAAGCACATCTCAGCGGAGCTGGACTCCGTCGCCACGGGTAAGGCTTCGGCATCCGGCGACTTGATGGTGCCCGACTTGCAGTATGGTGCGCCGCCGTCGCATCAACTCGTCTTTGCCGCTCACATAGACGCGATTGGTGCTCCTACACAGGCAACTCCTGAGCAGATGGCGGCGCTTGCGCCCTATCGGGAACTGGCAGCCAAGGCCGCACACAGGAAGCTCGTTCCGCAGACCGCTCCGGTTGCGATGCAACAGTACGTGATCCAGTTTGGACTGCCGGCCAGCCAACTGGAATTCCCCAAGTCAGCAAGCGGCGCATATCATTCGGATCTTTCGATTGCAACGTTGGTTTTCAACCAAGACGGCGAGACGCTGTGGGGCACCGCAACCCGTCTCAAGGACGACATTCCGCCAGCCAAGTACAGCGACATCCGCAAGAACGGCTACCAGGCGGCGCAGGCGTTTTTGATTCCCGCGGACACGGCCGTGATCCGTCTTGTGGTGCGCGACGAACATGGAGGACAGAACGGATCGATGGAGATTCGCCTGCCGTTGCCGCCGGAGCAGCAGAAAGGCGCAGGTGCGCATTGATTACGATTTCT
>JBEKFD010000122.1:0-14881 GCA_050013495.1 Occallatibacter sp.
TGCAGCCACCCGGCCCGTTAAGCGCCGGATCGGACCGCCAGGCTGCCTGCTTCTGTCCCGTCGACTCCAGCGGCCTGCTCAGCCATCCCTGCAAATACTCCACGGCAACCTTCCGAATCGGCCCCAGCGCCCCGTCTGCGCAGAGCGACCGCGCCTCCCGCACCAGCGAGTACCCCGCATACGTATGCGTCAATCCGTAAGGCAAACCGGCGCCCGCCACCACTGCCTCCAGCTTGAGTACCTCGTCATAAGTGGCTGTAGCCGGCTTGTCGCTCATCACGGCAATCCCCGCGGACAGCGCCGCCTCCGCCACCGGCAGGTGCAGGTGATTGGGCGTCGCAATCACCACAAAGTCGATCCCGTCATCGCGCCGCCTCTCAGCGTCAAACATTTCCCCATAACTCGCATAAGCACGGGCCGGATCGATTCCAAAGCTCGCTCCCGCAGCCCGCGACCGATCCGCCGACTGCGAGAATGCCCCCGCGACGAGTTCGATCTTCCCATCCAACTCCGCCGCCATCTTGTGCACCGGCCCAATGAAAGCTCCCGGCCCGCCACCAACCATCCCCATCCGTAACTTCCGGCTCACTCTTAGCCTCCTTCCTAACTCCACCGACCAAGCCGCCTACCAATCAGTAAGCGTTCCATCCAGCTTCCTGTTCACCGGAAGATAGGCTCGCTGATATTCGTATTTCGCAGCTAACTTCTCATCAAGATCCACACCCAGTCCCGGACCATCGCCGGCAAACATCGCCCCGTCCTTAAAGAAATACTGGTGCGGAAACACCGCATCCGTCTCCTCGGTATGCGGCATAAGTTCCTGAATGCCGAAGTTATGAATCGCCGTATCGAAATGCAGCGCCGCGGCCATCGTCACAGGCGACAAGTCCGTAGCTCCATGGAACCCAGTCCTCACATGGTAAAGTGCGGCAAAATCCGCCACCTTCTTCAGTGCAGTAATTCCGCCGCCGTGCACAATCGTCATGCGCAGATAATCGATCCACTGGTTCCGAATCAGGTCGTGCGCGTCCCAGATGGAATTGAATACCTCGCCTACCGCAATCGGTGTCGTCGTATGTTCGCGGATCACTTTGAACCCCTCCTGCAGCTCCGCCGCAGTTGGGTCCTCCATCCAGAAAAGATGGAACGGCTCCAGTTCCTTGCCGAGCCTTCCAGCTTCGATCGGAGTCAGGCGGTGATGGCAGTCGTGCAGGAGGTGCAACTCTTCGCCAAAGGCCTCGCGCACCCGTGCAAACAGCGTCGGCACATGACGCAAATACAACTCGCTCGACCACTCGTACTCCGACGGCAACCCGCGCTCCGCTGGCTCATAGCGTCCCAGCCCTTTGGCGATTCCATAAGTCGAAGACAACCCCGGAATCCCGCTCTGCACGCGCACCGCCTTAAAGCCCTGTTCGATGTGCCGCGCAACATCTTCGAGCGCGTTCTCCGTGTCCTTTCCATTGGCGTGCCCATACACCAGCACACTCTCCCTGCTCTTGCCGCCCAGCAGGTTATACACCGGCGTATTCAACGCCTTGCCCTTGATGTCCCACAGCGCCACGTCCACCGCGCCAATCGCCGACATGGTCACCGGCCCGCGCCGCCAATAAGCTCCGCGATAGAGATACTGACCTATATCTTCCGTCTGGAATGGATCGCGCCCGATGATACAGGGAATCACGTGGTCAGTCAGATAACTCGCTACCGCTAACTCGCGCCCATTCAGCGTGCCATCCCCGAGACCATAAATCCCTTCGTCGGTCTCCACTTTCAGAGTAACGAAATTGCGCCCCGGCGAAGTTATATTCACATAAGCATTCGTAATCTTCATCGAATAACTTCTCCAATAACCCTCATAAGTCCCGACTTCTAGTCCCTAGTCTTTAGTCCCTAAGTCCCTATTCCCTAACCCTGTTCCCTGCTCTACCGGTTCACCCCGCTGGCCAGAAATCCCCCATCCACCGCAATCACCTGCCCGGTTACAAATGAAGCCGCCCCAGATGAGAGGAACACCGCCGCTCCCGCCACTTCCTCGGGCCGCCCAAACCGCCCCATTGGCGTGCGCGTCAACAGTTCCTCTCCGCGCGGCGTTCCCTGAATAAAACGCGCATTGAGCGGCGTGGGAAAGATCCCCGGCGCAATCGCATTTACATTCACGCCCTTGCGCGCCAGTTCCACAGCCAGGCTTCGCGTCAATGACGCCACCGCTGCCTTGCTCGCCGAGTAGGCCGCTACCTCATGAAAGCTCACATACGTTGAGAGCGACGCAATGTTCACAATACGCCCGTAGCCCGCAGCCACCATGGTTAGCCCAAAAATCTGGCAGGCGCGCAGCGTTCCCGTCAAGTTGGTATCCATCACACGCTGCCAGTCCGCCTCATCCAAATTCAGCGCCGGGGACTTGAAGCTGATCCCCGCCGCGTTCACCAGGATATCCACTTTGCCAAACGCCTCCATCACCGCGTCATGCAAAGCCTGCACTGTCGCCCGGTTCGCCACGTCGCTGGTCACGCGCAGCGCCCGCCTGCCGAGCCCTTCAATCTCCGCGGCTGTCCGGTCCACTTGCTCCGCACGCCGTGAACTGGCTACCACGTCGGCGCCGGCCTTCGCCAGTCCCACGGCAATCGCGTGACCGAGCCCCGTCGTTCCACCCATCACCGCGGCAACGCGTCCGCTCAAATCGAAAAGACCCTTACTCATCGGCACATTTCTATCCCAGGCAAACCCAATCCCAAAACACTATCATGTAAGCCGATTTACTTGGCGTCGATCCGGCGCCGTCGCACCCACTCTCGCGCCAATGCGATACAGTGTCATGTGATAGCTGCCCTCAAATCATGAACCCGCTCATCATTCCCGACTCCCCCCGCCGCTGGGACTGCGTCTCGCTCGGCGAGGTCATGCTTCGCCTCGATCCCGGCGAAAACCGGATTCACACCACGCGCCTTTTCCAGGTCTGGGAGGGCGGCGGCGAGTACAACGTGGCCCGCGGCCTGCGCCGTTGCTTCGGTCTGCGCACCGCCATCGCGACTGCGCTCGCCGACAACCCCATCGGCCGCCTGGTTGAAGACCTGATCCTTCAAGGAGGCGTAGACACTTCGTTGCTCAAGTGGGTGCCCTACGACGGCGTAGGCCGCCAGGTGCGCAACGGCCTCAACTTCACCGAGCGTGGCTTCGGCGTCCGCGCGGCCGCCGGATGCTCAGACCGCGGACTGACTGCGGTGAGCCAGCTCAACCCCGGCGACTTTGATTGGTCGGCAATTTTTGGGAACGAGAACGGGACGAAGCACTTCCACACCGGCGGAATCTTCGCGGCACTCTCCGCCTCTACCGCCCAGGTGGCCGCTGAAGCGATGGACGAGGCCCGCCAACACGCCACGCTCGTCTCCTACGACCTCAACTTCCGCGACAGCCTTTGGAAAAGCATCGGCGGAAAACTCAAGGCGCAGGAAGTCAATCGCGAGTTGCTTCCCAAGGTTGATCTGCTTCTCGGCAACGAAGAAGACTTCTCCGCCATGCTTGGCGTGCACCTCAAAGGCGTCTCCGAGGACTTCGTCGAGTTGCCCATTGCTGCCTACGAGGAGATGCTGCGCGAAGTGGCTGCGCTCTACCCCAACCTCAAGCTCATCGCCAGCACGCTGCGCACTGCCTCAACCGCCAGCCGCAATGCCTGGGGAGCGATCGCACTCTATGAAGACAGCATCTTCCATGTCCCACAGCGCGAGATCGACATCTTCGACCGCGTTGGCGGCGGAGACAGCTTCGCCTCCGGCCTCATATATGGCCTTCTTGCCGGCAAGCCCGTCGACTGGGCGCTGCGCTGCGGCGTGGCCCACGGTGCATTGGCCATGACCACCCCTGGCGACACCAGCACCGCAACCCTGGCGGAAGTCGAGCGGCTCATCAAGGGCGGTTCGGCGAGAATCGCAAGATAAACGAATCGCGCCAGGAGGAAGCCATGCACGCGGTTGAAACTACGTCCCAAACCCTCGAACGTGTCGGCCTCATTCCAGTACTGCGCGCCCGCAACGCCAGCCAGGCGCACGCTGTAGTGCAAGCCATGCTCGCCGGCGGAGTCACCGTGGTTGAGGTCACCATGACCGTGCCCGGCGCTGTTAACTTGCTAAAAGAGCTGAAGAACGAGTACGGCACGAAGTGCTTGCTCGGCTCCGGCACCGTGACCACTGCCGACCAGGCCGAAGCCACTATCGAAGCAGGCGCGGAATTCGTGGTCAGCCCCAGCTTTCATCCAGCCGTCATCGCGGTCACCAAGGCCCACAACAAGGTCTCCATTCCCGGCGCGCTCACGCCCACCGAGGTCATTACCGCTTGGAATGAAGGCGCTGATTACGTGAAGATCTTTCCCTGCTCGGCCATGGGCGGCGCAAGCTATCTCAAGTCGCTGCTGGCTCCGTTCCCTCAACTCAAGCTCATTCCCACCGGCGGCGTCACGCACCATAACGCGGCAAGCTTTCTTGAGGCTGGAGCGCGCGCACTCGGCGTGGGCAGCGACCTGGTCAACCTCGCGGCTATCGATGAAGGAAGACCCGAAGTGATCTCCGCCGCTGCACGCACCTACCTCAACGTCATTGCCCGGTTCCGCAAGGCGACGCATCCAAGCAATTGAACCGCCGCAGCAAGGCTCGAAAGAATTGAGGTGGAGATGTTTTCAAGCGATTTCTGGTATGGATTCGCAATCGGCCTCGGCCTGGTATTGCTTGTCTTCGTTGTGACCCGTCTGATTGCCCGCGCTCGCGCCAAAAAGGGAGGCAATTCATAGCCCCGGCGCAGGTTGTGCTGCTCATTCCCCACAGCCCATTATCCCGAGCACTGGGACAACGACCAGTCCCGCCAGTAACATCGACTCCCGCGACGGCAAGGGAATTGGGCTGATTCACTTTCCGATGAACTAACACCGCGCGCTCGGCATCTCCGCGCCAATGCCTGCAAGACATGCGCAAGGGTATACTTTTCCTGCCGGCTGATTCCCGTTGCGCCCGCGAAAATGACCCAACAAAGCCAATCCAGCAGCGATTCCCCGCTGCCCTTCCGCCTCGACAACCGCCACGCCCTGGTCACCGGGGGCGCCAGCGGCATCGGCGAAGCCACTGTGAAGGAATTGGTCCGGGCGGGAGCATTCGTTTGGATCGCCGACATCAACCGTCCCGCCGCCGAGGCATTGGCGGCCTCGCTCGGGTCCTCGCAGGTTTTGCCGCTTGACGTAACCAGCCCCACATCCATCGCCGAGGCCGCGGCGCACCTCACCCGCCTCGACATTCTCGTCAACAACGCCGGCATTGGCCATGTCGGCTGCATTGAAACCACCGAGCCGGAAGACTTCGATCGCCTCCTCAACGTCAATGTGCGCGCCGTCTATCTTGTCACCCGCGCCTTTCTCCCATTCCTCCTCGCAAGCCAGCAAAGCCCCGAAAACAACGGCGCCACGGGAACCATCGTCAACATCGCTTCCGTTTCGGGTTTAGTGGGCATCAAGCAACGCTTTGCTTACTGCACCAGCAAGGGCGCCGTCATCGCCATGACCCGCCAGCTTGCCGTCGATTACCCCAAGACTCTGCGTGTGAACGCAATCTGTCCCGGCACCGTCGATACTCCCTTCGTCGAAGGCTACCTGGAAAAATTCCACAAGCACAACAAGGAAGAAACCCGCGCCGAACTCCGCGCCCGCCAGCCCATCGGCCGGTTGGGGCAGCCACAGGAGATCGCCTCAATGGTCCGTTATTTGGCCTCAGACGAGGCCGCATTCATCTCTGGGTCAGTCTTCACCATCGACGGGGGCTGGACTGCAGCCTGAGCTTTGCGCACACATGTCCCGCATCTATTTCAGAGGTTGGAGCCAGCATGAAACTCGTTTCCTTCTCCCTTGCCGATGGCCGCATCCGCCCTGGTTCCCTGCTTGAAGAGGGCAATCTCGTCGTCGACCTGAGCGCCGCCGGCTATGCGGACACTCTCGCGGTCATCGCCGCAGGGATCACCGCGCCCGAACCCGGCAATACCTTTCCCGCCTATCGGATGAGCGAAGTCAGACTGCACGCACCCCTCGCCAATCCGCCGCGCATCTTCGCTATCGGGTTGAACTACCGCGATCATGCCATCGAGTCCGGCATGGAAATCCCCACCACTCCGGTCGTCTTCTTCAAGCTCGCCACGGCCATCGTTGGCCCTGGAGACCCCATCGTGCTGCCCGTCAACTCCACCCAGCCGGACTACGAGGCCGAGTTCGCCTTCGTCATCGGTCGCGGCGGGTATCGTCTGGCTGCGGAGGAGTGGCGCAACCACGTCTACGGCTACACCATCGTCAACGACGTCAGCGCCCGCGATGTCCAATTCGCCTCGACCCAGTGGTCGCTGTCCAAGTGCTTCCCGACTTTCTGCCCGCTCGGTCCCGCCATCGTCACTGCCGACGAGATTCCCGATCCGCACGTGCTGCAAATAGGCCTCACCATCGACGGCGAACAACTGCAGAACTCCAACACCAGCAAGCTGGTCTTCAAGATTCCCGAATTGATCGAATATCTTTCCTCCATTACGCCCTTGCTTTCCGGTGACATCGTCTCCACCGGCACACCTCCCGGCGTAGGCCTGGGCCGCACCCCCAAACGCTGGCTCCGGCCCGGTGAAACCGTCACCGTCACCTTAGAGGGCCTGGGGTCCCTCACCAACCCGGTTGTTGCAGAATAGCGGCAATCCGGCAAGAAGCCGTCCGTGGCAGGCGAAACGGGGTAACGCCCGGATTGCCGGTAATCCACCCGGAATTCAAGAAAACAAGTGCCGACAAGGCTCAATGAGTAAATCGGCGATGATGCACGTATTGACAATGACTGCCACAGCACCTATCAATTGTCGAGCCAGAGCATCCTTCAGTGCCGATTGAGAACGATTCGAAATCGAATCGGACGCGAGCTGCGCTTTACTTCTGCGTCCGGCTCTGTTCCAAATACTCTATATACCCCAGCAGCGCGCCCCAGTGGTAGAACTTGTCGCTGTTGGTTACATCGTCGCCATTTCCGGTGATGGCGTTGTAGTTTTCGTGCACGTGGCCCTTCTCGGTCCATTCCCTGGAGAAGAGCGTAAAGGACTTCTGCGCCAGTTCCCGGCGCGCATGTTCGATCTCGTCGCCATCGTAGTTGCCCAGTCCCAGGTACACGAGATAGTTCATCGGGCCCCAAATGCGCCCGTGCCAGTAGTCCTGATCCTTGAACGCTGGATCGTCGCGCGCGATCGCAGGAATCACCCACTCGCCCCAGAACTCCTTGGAATTCAGCAGGTGCTCATCGACCATCCGCTTGGCTTGCCCGGCTGTCGCCGCGTGCGCCAGCATCGGATAAAGCAGGGTTGGCGAGAGCCGCGTGCTGAACTGCCCGGTGTGCAGGTCCTTGTTGAGAAAGATGCCGTGTTCGTCGCTCCAGAGTGTGCCCAGCTTTGCCCGGTAGCGCGCCCCCCTCGCGCGCAGTTCCTGCGCGTCGGCCGGCTTCTGCAGCGTTTCCGCAATTATTGCCAGCGCGTCGCAGTCGGCAATGTAGATGCTCATCAGACCCACGTCAGCAAACTCCAGCAGGTGGGTCTGCGGATTGAAAACCGCATCGTCATAAATTGGGCTGCCATCCATCCCCGCTTCGCCAGTTGCTCCGGCGCGGATCCCTCGGAATTTGTCCGCCGGGTCCTGTGGCTCATTTTGCCCATCGCTGCCCCAGGTCAGATAGCCCTGGATATCGCGATGCAGCGACCACCAGCGATTCCAGCGGAGCAGAGGCTCGTACGCCTCCTCCAGAAACCAGCGATCGTGATATTTCCGGTACAGATCGAGGGCAGTGATCGACCCGACGGGAGGCTCGCTGCGGTCCGAGCTCTTCCATCCGCCTGCCCGCGCGTAATTGGGCACAATGCCCTCCGTCGTCTCTTCGTGCAAACCTTCGATGACGTTGGCGTAGGCCAGATCCTTATCGCCCAGCCCAGCCAGCGTCGCCCCGAAAAAGGTGTCCCAGCCAAAGAGCACATAGCCGCCCCAGGATGCGCTCCAGTCGCGGCTTACCGGAGAAACTACGCGCGCGTGCTCTGGCTCGTAAATGGTGTCCCAGCCCAAGGTGCTCTCAACCGCATCCACCGTAGGGCTCTCGACTCCTGCCGCATCCACCGACTTCCGATACGCCGCTCGCTGTCGCTCGACGATCGCCGCTATTTCCGCCACGCTTCGCCGTTTGCCTGTGCTCACTCCCACCGCCTCGGTCAGGGCTGCGGCCAGGTACGCTCCGCTGATTGGTAACTGCCCATGGCCGGGATGAGCGTCACTGGCCTCTCCCGCATTGCAGCCTGATTGTTTGCCGCTGGCGCAATACACAGCGATCTTTCCGGTGCTCCCCTGCGTCTCGATGGAATCCGCACGCTTCAGAGCTGTCCCCGGCCGGTCCCAGAGAAAGTCCACCTGAAACGCTACCGTGGCGGGCACTGAAAACTTCCCTGGGGGATCGAGCGGCGTAACCAGCAGGACCAGGTCCGCGTCTGCGTGTGCCGTCTGTACGCGCCACTCGTGCTCCTTCCATGTCACCTTGACTTCCGTATAGCTGCCGTCCCAGGTGTGGGGTCCAGGGAAGACCGTGCCCTGGCCGACCAGGGTCCCGGTCAGAAACTGGTGGCCAAAGTCATTGCCGTTATTCAGGAAACCTACATGAATACCCAGTCCTTCGGGCAGTAGCACGTAAGTGGTCATGCTGTTCACGTCCCAGGTATTCCAGCCCTGGGCAAGCTTCCGTTGAAGGTTGCGATACTCGACATCGGCCTGGCTCACACCGCCGATCTTTGCCGGAGCAGTCTGTGCCGCGAACCCTGTATGTATTTGCAGGAAAAGGGTGGCGAGGGCCAAGTAATACGAGCGCGGAAACTTACGGGGATCGAGCCGCAGCATGCAGTCATTATCTCCCGGACGTGCCGATGGGTCCAGCGCCGGTTCAGCCGGCCCAAGAGGGGACTTTGCGCAGTGGACTCAGCGCCGTACCCCTCCAGAGACCCCGACTCTTGGAAGCGTTGTCTGCTCACCGCTCAGTGGGCGGGACGGTGGCGGCGGCCAGCGGCACCGAAGGAACCGTGTTCAAAACCACCGACGGCGGTGCGCTAAGAGCTTGTCGAAAAACCAAGAACCCGAACGCTCTGTAACAGGGCACGACTTCAGTCGTGCCGATAAGGGCAATAAAATCAACGGAGCTTTAGCCCCTGCGGGCTGTCTTCCAGGCCGATTGCACTCGATTGCAGACTTCTTCAACAAGCTCCTAAGGCAACCCAGCGAGCGCGGGTTGCTTGGGTGCGGCCCGCAGCGACGCTGCTGTCAACTTCAGCGCAGATGATTGCAACAGAGTGAATCTTCCGAGCGGAAACAACGGCGCAAAAGCGATACCTTGAACTTTGGATGGGAGTCAGTTGTTGAGATGATCTGGCCCTGATCGTAATATCATTGCATACAGCCTCTCCCAGAATCAGCCTCCAGAACGGAACTTGGACACCCGCTTCGGCAGCAGTTCTACTTGCACTTGATCGATGAATTGAAAAGAGCAATGGCGAGATTGGGAGCATTTTGTTTTCCTGGAACCGGTCATCTCAATCCGATGACCGCGCTGGCGCGCTCATTGCAACTGAGAGGTCATGAGGTAGTGATCTTCGGGATTGCGGACACCGAGGCGCGCGTGCGTGCCCAGGGTATTGAGTTTCGTAGGATTGGCATTGAAGACTATCCGCCCGGCGCCCTTGAAATGCTTGACGAGCGCTTGGCCCGGCTAAAGGGATTCGCAGCCCTTCGATTCACGTTAGAGCGAGTGAAGAATTCGGCGCGGATGGTACTGCGCGACGGGCCGCAGGCGGTGCGGAAAGCCAACGTAGAAGGGCTGCTGGTCGACGAGGCGGATTTTGCTGGAAACGTCGCAGACTATTTGGGCCTACCCTGGATCTCCATCGCCTTGATTCCTCCCCTGGTTAAGGATGACCGGTTTCCACCCTTCTGGTTCGGTTGGGCGGCGAAACAGGACCGGCTCAGCCGTTGGCGGAACCGCCTTGCAATGTTTTCGCTATTGCGGATAGCAACTCCTATCTTCAGAGAAGTGAACAAGCAGCGTAGCGCATGGGGATTGAAGCCCTTCAGGCGTTCCGAAGAAGCGTTGTCGCCGCTGGCGCAAATTACCCAGTTGCCCGAAGCACTGGAGTTCGAAGTCGTCGGCGATAAGCCAGCGGGGCTTCACTATACCGGGCCGTTCGTACACTCTGAGCAGCGTCCCGCGGTCGATTTCCCATGGGAGCGCCTCGATGGACGCCCGCTCATTTACGCAACGATGGGCACCCTTCAGAACGGTTCGGAAGCCATCTTCAGAACCATCGCGGAGGCCTGTGCCGGACTCGACT
Source organism: Occallatibacter sp. (assembly GCA_050013495.1). Taxonomy (GTDB): domain Bacteria; phylum Acidobacteriota; class Terriglobia; order Terriglobales; family Acidobacteriaceae; genus Telmatobacter. The sequence goes on from JBEKFD010000122.1 coordinate 10,405, forward strand.
CACAATTATTGATTTCGCTGGGTGGCGGACTCGATCCGGCGAGGTTGGGGAAGCTGGCCGGCAATCCGCTGGTGGTGAGCTTTGCTCCCCAATTGGAAATTCTGAAGCGGGCCGCGCTGGTGATCACGCATGCCGGCCTCAACACGGTCCTTGAGACGCTTTGCGAGGGAGTGCCGCTGGTGGCCGTGCCCCTCGGCAACGACCAACCCGGAGTGGCGGCCCGTGTCAAGGCCCGCGGAGCGTGCGTGGTGGTTCCACGACACAGGCTAAACACGGCCAGGCTTCGTAAAGCAGTCATGCTGGTGCTTCAAGACGCCAGATACCGTAAGGCGGCCCAGGTCTTGCAGAGAACCATCCTGCGGATGGACGGGCCTGGCCGCGCGGCAGATCTCATCGAACAAGTCCTGAACCTCCGTTCGATTCAGCCCCTGGCCGCATCGGCCGTGTCAATTCCGCAAGCTGGCCAGTGAGTCAACGCGGGTGATACAGGTTGCGGAAAAACTCGCGTTAACGGGTATTCTTAGGAGTTTTGTATCAGGGCACGACTTCAGTCGTGCCGCAAACGCAACCGAATCAACGTCGGGCTTTAGCCCCTGCGGCGTGCGCTGAATGGGTCGACTCTCCCCAGGACTTTTTTCCGCAACTTGGATGGCCAGGGCTTGCTTACCAGCGGCGGTTAGTCTGCGCTGCTACCGGTAGAAGTGTCGTTACGGCAGCACCAGGGCTGCGGCTCTCATGCCACGATTTTTCCGTCCCGGAACCCAATCTGCCTGGCCGCCAAGTGTGCGATTTCGCTTTCGTGGGTGACTAAGATCAACGTCATCCCTCGTTGTTTCTGAATTCCGATGAGAATCTCCATAACGCGCGCCGAGTTCACACTATCCAGGTTTCCTGTAGGCTCATCGGCCAGCAGGATTTCCGGATCGTTCGCCAGAGCGCGTGCAATCGCGACTCGCTGCCGTTCTCCCGCCGAAAGCTGGCTTGGATACTGCAACATCCGATGTGCCAGGCCCACTTCCTCAAGCAACTCCTTTGCCCTTGCCGCGCGGTCAAGCCGCTTGCGATTTGACCAAATCATCGGCAGCTGTACATTCTCGATTGCGCGCAGCGTGGGCATCAAGTGGAATGCCTGGAAAATGAATCCAACATTCCGGGACCGGTAGGTGTCCAGATCAATCGATTTGCCGAGCTCGGCATTCCTGAAAAGAACTTCGCCGCTCGTCGGGCTGTCCAGTCCCCCCAGCATGTGGAGCAACGTTGATTTGCCGCTTCCGCTCGGTCCGGTGATGGCCATATGCTCGCCGGCCGCGATCGATAAGTCCACACCACGCAGGGCCTCAATTCTCCCATCGTCGTAGGTCTTGTATAGGCTGCGCGTTTCAAGTGTGGAGCTAGTCATACCGCAGCGCCTCCACCGGAGAGAGTTGCGCGGCACGCCACGCGGGCAGGGCTCCCGCTATCAGCCCCGCCAGTACGGCGATGCCAAGCGCCTCGGCCAGAAGGGGCACAGGGAAGGACGCCGACACGATGCTTGCGGTTTGAGGCAGGGCGGCCAGCAGGTGCAGGGCGCACCATCCAAAGGCGATTCCCAAAAAACCGCCGCCCAGTCCAAGAATAGCCGCTTCAAGCTGGATGAGAATCAACACCTGCGCCCGATTCCAACCGAGCGCCCGCAATATGCCGATTTCCCGGGTACGTTCGTAGACTGACATGGCCATGGTGTTGGCGATCCCAAGGATGCCGATCAGCAGTGCGATCGAAGAAGTGCCCCAGGCAGAAGCGTGCGCCAGTTTGACAAACTGATTGTTATGGGCGCGCTCGGCTGCGGGAACTGCGCGCAGTCCCGGCAGAGCAGCTTCGATCTGTGCCTGCGCACGCTTTAAATAATGCTCCGGGGATTCTCCAGCAGGTGCCGGGCGCAACCGAACATCGAAAGTCGAAACCTTGCCCGGCAGGCTGCTCAGTTCCTGCAACTGGTCTAGCGGCAAAATGACTGCATCCGCCTGCAATCCAGAGCCGCCATGGTAGATTGCGCACACCGTGAACGGCGAGCTTTGAATCTCCAGCGTGTCGCCCACCTTTTTCTTCAGATCGTCGGCCAGCAGATCGCCCAGCATGACTTCGGGATGGCCGTCGCGAAAGCGCCGTCCTGAGAGGATCTCGATTGAGTCGAGTTCATACGAGTCGGCTTTCCATCCGTATGCCAGGGCATTCACATCGGGCGTCAGGTTCATCAGGTTGTAGATGATGGGCGTCGCCTGTGCCACCAATGGCAACGACTTCAGGGTTGCTCCAGCAGACTCATCCAATGAGGTATTCAAAAAGGTCTGTTGAATCACTGCGATGTCGGTACCCGTGCTTGAGTAGATTCGAAGCCACTCGTTTTCAAATGCACTCGAAAAACCGACGAGACCAACAAATGCGCCAATTGCCATCCCGATTCCGCAAAGTGTCAGCAGCGTCCTCAGCCGTCGACGCCATAGATTGTTCCAGATAAAACCTGTAAGCGAAAGTGGAGGGGCGTTGAAGTGGGAATTAGCCATGATCCCTTTTGGATTCGAGAGTGCAAACTGTCAGTTTATCGAACTGCGATAGCTATGTCCAAACAAGTCTTAGAGCCGCGGCCACCCAACGTATTCGATCGAAGCCCGCCAGACGCGGCTAGTGCGGATCTGGAGTATTGTCCTGATTTCAACCGCTCAATCTCCAGTGGCGCCAATTTGTATTTGACAGTTCGGGTGCAACCACGTAGCTTCTTGACACGCGCTACCCCTTTCTCGGCCCATGCGAAACCTCTCGGCAACGAGGGGTTTCTGCACGTTTGCGCTCCAATACAAGTACAAATCGGCGCTAGCGCAACGTCTTGATCCGGCAATCGACGGCGAACGATGAAATGATATCGCTGATCGGCACCCCTGGATGGCAACCCATCGTCAAGTTGATGGGTTCCGGGCGGTTGGTCGGCAACCGTCAGTAACTTTGTCGTCATCGAAGAAGTGGACTTCGCAAAGGCCGCAGAGATCGATTGCACCCGATGACCTATTCGCGGCTGGGCGGGATGGCGCCTGTCCGCCTTGCTTACTGCCTTCATGCCTTTTCAATCTGCATTGGCTTGTGCTCCCCTCCAAACCAGGCATACAGGGCCACTCCCGCAAAGCAGACCACCGGCACCAGGTAGGCCGCCTGCAGCCCGCGTGAATCGGCCACCACCCCCATCAGCTTGGTCAGCGCAGCGCCGCCCAGAATCGCCATCACCAGCAGCGACCCCGCCGTCTTGGTCTTCTCGCCCATGCCCTTCAACCCCAGCGCAAAAATCGTCGGGAACATGATGGACATGAACAGACTCGTGGTGAGCAGGCACATGGCGCCCACCCAGCCCGGCCGCGCCACCGCCACCAGCCCCAGCGCCACGTTCACCACCGAATAAACCCCTAACATGGTTCGCGCATGGAAATGCTTCATCAGCCACGCGGAGCTGAACCGGCCCACGGCAAACGCCGCCAGCGTTCCGGTAAGCATGTAACCCGCGGCCTTATCTCCCACGCCGGTCGCCGACCTCACATACAGGATGAAGTAACTCCATGTGCCCACCTGCGCGCCGACATAAAGAAACTGCGCCAGCACGGCGAGGATGAAATGCCGCTGAAACAGCGGCACATTTTTTGCCGGCCCGGCGTCCTCACGCGAAACGTCTTCCTTCGTCACATCGGGGAACCTGGTCATCAGCACCATCAGCGCCCACAGCAGCGCCACTGTTCCCAGCACCAGGTAGGTGGGAACCACGCGCAGAGTTTCTGAGTGGAGATACGCCTGCATCGTCCCGGCCGCCCGCTTGGCCGCCGTCTCCGCGCCGCTGAACTCGACGCCGCTGAAGATGAAGACAGTCCCCACCAGGCCCGCCGTAATCGAACCCAGGGGATTGAACGCCTGCGACAGGTTCAGCCGCCGCTCGCTCGATGCCGTAGGCCCCAGTTGCGCAATAAAGGAATTCGCGCCCGTCTCCAGGAACGATAGCCCGCAGCCGATGACGAACTGCGCGGCCACAAAGAAGGAGTACATTTCCAGATGCGCCGCCGGCCAGAAGAGCCAGCAACCGGTGCCCATCAGGATCAGCCCGGTTACCAGGCCCGCCTTGTATCCGAAATAGCGCATGAGTTGCCCGGCCGGGATGGCCATCAGGAAATACCCCACAAAGATCCCAATTTGCAGTTGCGCAGCGCCCGAGCGGTTGATCTCGAACGACTTCATGAACTGCCGAATGAGAAAATCAGTGAGATTATTCGGAATCGCCCACAGAAAGAAAAGCGGCGTTACGACAAGAAACGGAATCAGCCGCCCATGAGGAATGAGCGGAGCTTCAAAATCCTCATCACTCCCCGCTCCGCGTCCGGACCCGGCTAAACCAATAGAGATGCTCAAAGCTTGCTCCTTTTCCGCTGTTTCTCCTGCTCTTGCTTGTGCCTCATCGGCGGCATCC
>JBEKFD010000123.1:0-21756 GCA_050013495.1 Occallatibacter sp.
GTCGGATAGCGCCAAGTCTCCTCAGGGCTTGCGGTGGATGAGGCGGGACCAGAGGCGCCACAGGGCGTTGTGCAGCAGGCGGGTCTGCTCGTTCTTGAGGGCCTGGTAGGACTGGCGGACGTAGACATCGAACTCCGGGGGCCAGCCGATAGTGGAGCGGCGTTCGGAGTAGTCGCCCTCGGCCCACTTCGAGAGCACGGCTTTGTATCCCACGACGTGGGTTACAAAGTCGAGCAGGCATTGCGGCATCTGCTCCTCGACAATCAGGTGCGCCTTCTCGATGATCACTTTCTCGCGCACGTCGTTGAGGGGCATGAAGATGGTGCGCATCCACAGCATCCACTCTTTCATGTCTTGGTCGCGGATGGGCTCGCTCTGCGTTTTGCCCTGCTTCTTGAGCAGGGAGCGATAGGCGATGTTTCCGGCCTGGGAGGCGACGTAGAGGGGCCCGTAGAACTCATTGAGCCTCATGTTGACGAGGCGTAGCTTGTCCTGGCGGCGGGCCAGCATGCGGGTGCTCATGAAGGTGACTAGGTAGCCGGCGAAGGCTAGCACGATGGTCAGCATGGCGGCATTCTGCACCAGGCTGGTCAGGCCTAACGTGGAGGGGTCGGGAAGTTGCATTGTCCCGGAGTATAGCGCGGAGACGCAGCGGGATAAGTGATTTGCGTTACGCGATCAACGGTGGACAGGCGGATTCAAGCATTCTTACTCATGCGTCCTGGGCTGAGTCTGCATCCTTGCGCCGGCGCTCAAGGCGCCGCGCCTTTTCTGCGCCACGCAACTTCGAAGCGCTGAAGACACCGACGAAATACCGTCCCTCGCAACTGCGGCAGCGCACCGGGAATTGCAGCCCGGCCAGGCGTGGAAAATCTGCCAGCCGCAACCGCGAACTTCGAACGTCCGGTGATCCGCACCAACGGCAATCCATAGGCTTTCAAATACCCCAAGGGCGCAGCAGCTTTAATAGTTCGCGCTTTTTAGGCGGGAACCGAAGCAATTTCAGGGGAGCGATCTCGAACTTTAGTAACAACTGGTAACAACTAGTAACCATCCTACGAGAGTATGTCTAAGGAAACAAGCGGGAAATCGGGTCTTTTTCTCCCTATTTGGGTCATACGCAACCCCAACAGTGCAAAATTCCGGTCCTGGTTGCCTGCTTGAAGCTGGGCCTTTGGGCGATCAGTGCAAGTGGGCTGGCTGGCTCGCCCTGTGTGTGGGAACGACCGCGGGGATGACTTTAATCTCAAAAAGCTTGGGCCACAGCTTCCCGGTAACGAAGAGGCGATCGTGGACCGGATCCCAGGCAATGCCGTTGAGGACGCCTTCAGGGTTGGAGGGCCGGTCCGCCGCGGTGAGCAGGCCGGTGAGATCGATCCAGCCGAGTACGCGTCCAGTCGCCGGATCGATGCGCGCAATGCGGTCCGTATGCCAGATGTTGGCGTAGATCTGCCCATGAATGTATTCGAGCTCGTTGAGATATGTGACGGGCTTGCCGTGATCCTTCACCGTGATGCGCCGCTGCTCGTGGAACGTGGTTGGATCGAGGAAGCGCAGCGCGGGAGTGCCGTCCGAGAAGATGATGCTCTTGTCGTCGTGCGTCAGTCCCCAACCTTCGCCCGTATAAGGCAGCGTATGCAGGAAACGAAATGTTGCGCGGTCGTAGACGAGCGCGAGATGCTCCCGCCAGGTCAGTTGGATGAGCGTGTTGCCCCAGTCCGTTAGTCCTTCGGCAAAGTATTTCGCCGGCACATCGTCAAATTTGAGCAGGCCGCCGGTGTCCAGGTCTTCCATGCGCAGGGACGACTTGCCGTATTCGCCTGCGCTCTCGTACAAATGGCCATCGAGATAGATCAGGCCCTGCGTGAACGCTTGGGTGTCGTGGGGATAGGCGTGGATGACTTGGTAGGTGTCGGGCTGCTGGGCAAGAGCGAGCGGGGTGACGCAAAGGACGAGGATGCGGAGGAGGTTGCGCAGCATAGGAAGTCCGACAGGTCTAGTCTACGTGCCAAGGTAGATGAAGCGGGCTAGAAACAGAGCGGCGAGGATGTAGAGCAGCCAGTCCTGGCGGCGGAACCGGCCGGTGGCGATGTGCAGAACAGCCCAGGCGATGATGCCGAAGCCGAGGCCGTTGGCGATGGAGTAGGTGAGCGGGATCAGGATCAACGTGAGAAATGACGGGACGGCTACCAGCGGGTCAGTCCAGCGAATTTCGGTGATGGTGGCGAGCATGAGCGAACCGACAAGAATCAGCGCGGGAGCGGTGGCCGCGGCGGGAACGATGCCGACAAAGGGGGCTGCGCCGATGGCTCCCAAGAACAGTAGGCCGGTGACGATGGCGGTGACGCCGCTGCGGCCGCCGGCCATGACGCCGGCTGTGGATTCCACGTAGCTGGTGACGGTGGAGGTCCCGGTGAGCGAGCCGAAGACGGTGGCGGTGGCGTCGGCGAGCAGGATCTTGTTGAGGCGGGGAATGGAGTGATCGGCGGAGATGAGGCCGGCGCGCTTGGTGACGGCGACCAGGGTGCCCAGGTTGTCAAACAGGTCGACAAAGAAAAAGACGAAGACGATTTCAAGCAGGCCCTTGTTGAGTGCTCCGCGGATGTCGAGTTGGAACATGGTGGCGGAGAGGGCATGGAATCCGCCGGGAGCGGGGGTCCAGTGGACCAGGCTCTGCGCCCAGGCGAGCGAAGTGGGGGAGAGCATTGCGCCGGGAGAACTGCCGGCGTGCAGAAAGAGCAAGGCCAGCGCCCACGCGACCGCCGTGGTGGAGAGAACGCCGAGAAGGATTGCGCCGCGCACCTTCTTCACTTCAAGGGCCACCATGAGGATGAGGCCGAACAGGGCGAGGTAGGTGGTGGGGTTGCGCAGGTTGCCGAGGCCGACCAGGGTTTCAGGATCGGCGACGACGAGGCCGGAGTTGCGGAAGCCGATGAAGGCGATGAACAGGCCGATGCCGCTGGCGACGGCGGCGTAGAGCTCATGGGGAATGGAGCGCAGAATCATCTGGCGGATGCCGGCGGCGGTGAGGGCAAGAAAAATGACTCCGGAAAGAAAGACCGCGCCCAGCGCTGTTTGCCAGGGAATGTGCATCTTGAGGCAGACGGTGTAAGTGAAATAAGCGTTGAGTCCCATGCCGGGAGCGAGCGCGATGGGATAGCGGGCGACGATGCCCATGAGAATGGAGCCGAACGCGGCCGACAGGCAGGTGGCTGCTGTGACGGCGGCCAGGGGCATGCCGGAGGCCGAGAGAATGGCCGGGTTGACCAGCACGATGTAGGCCATGGTCAGGAAGGTGGTGACGCCGGCCAGGATCTCGGTACGCCAGTTGGTCCCCAGGCGCGTGAATTCAAAATAGGATTCAAAGGTCTTGAGCATAGGCGGGTGCTCTTAGAAGAGCACACACGGGGCGCATCGCAAAGGGATTTCCACCTGCGGTGGGGCAGACGCCGCTTGCGCGGCAAGAATTCGTTGAGTTTTCTCACCTTTCCGCAGCAAGAAGCGAAAGGGATGGTGCACATGGGGTTGGTTGCATCCCAGGTTTCAAAATCGAGCCCCTGGGGCACTCAGCTATTTGCCGCCGCGATGGGGCGCAGATGCAGGGCGGCTCAATTCGGCGACTTTCTCTGCGCACCAGAGCTTGATGAGCGACTGATAGGGCACATCCAGTTTGCGCGCGTGATTGCGGATGGTGTTCAGAACATCCTCCGGCATGCGCAGCGAGATGGTTTCGGTGGACGGGCGCAGCTTGGGGAAGCTGACGAGTTTGGCCTTGCTCCAATCGACGTAATTAGTGCTGTCGTTCTTCGGCGATTCCCAGAAGGCACGCTCTTCGGCCTCGGAGGAAAACTCAGGAATGGGCTTCAACTGCTTTTTCATAGACGGCTCCCTCTTTCCGGCTCATGGGCCGCGCCGAGATGGGGCGAATCAGCGTGCCATCTTCGCGCTCAGTAAACGTAACGTGCAACCGGCGCTCCAGATCGGACCGGCCCAGTGCATGAAATCGAGGTTCCGAATTGCTGTGCTTGCGGTCATCGGCCAGTAAAAGCGGCACATTGAGAAAAACCTGCTCCACTTCTGCCTTGGTGACTCCTTGCTTTTCATTCTTCCGCGCGTTGCCTTCGTCCCAGTCAAACCCGAAATAGCTTGGTGTGTCCGGCATGGGACGCCTCTGTATATGCCTCTAATATACAGAAGGATTGCTCAACTCACAAATCGAGCCCAATCCGCGCGATCGCTGACGCGGCGTACTCGAAGCCTTCTGCGCTTGTTTACTGATGCCCGTCGCTGCTGAATTTTGCGAGACCGCAATGGCGGCATTTTTTCGCGGAGAATTGAAACCCGCGCCAACTTGAGGAGAAATACTTGCCGTACCGGGGGCACGGGAAACGCCTGAACCTATCGTGTGCCCAAGCGGACAGGAGGGCCGCGGGCGAGAGAGCGAGATACACCCAGCCGAAACCCAGGCCGTGGGCAAGAGCAAAAAACATGATGATCAATGAGATTGGAAAAAAGCCGAGAAAGGACAGCGCAAGGCAGAGCCTTAGCGCGCGGTATCGTTTCCAGGCAGAGTCGTATTGGTCCACGCTGCTACGCTAGCAGTTTCGCGGCGTCCTTGGCGAAGTAGGTGACGATGAAGTCGGCGCCGGCGCGGCGGATGCCGAGAAGCGACTCGAGAATGGCGCGGTCGCGGTCGAGCCAGCCTTTTTCGAACGCGGCTTGGAGCATGGAGTACTCGCCGGAGACCTGGTAGGCGCCGATGGGCACGTCGACGCGCTGGCGGGCGGCGCGAATGACGTCGAGATACGGCATGGCGGGCTTCATGAGGATCATGTCCGCGCCTTCTTCGAGATCTAGGTCGATTTCGCGCATGGCTTCGCGGAGGTTGGCGCCATCCATTTGATACGACCGCCGGTCGCCGAATTGCGGGGCTGAGTCGGCGGCTTCGCGGAAAGGGCCGTAAAAGGCCGACGCGAATTTGGAGGCGTAGCTGAGGATGGGCGTATCGGCGCATCCGGCTTTGTCGAGAGCCTGGCGAATGGCGGCGACGCGGCCGTCCATCATGTCGCTGGGGGCGACGATGTCGGCTCCGGCGAGCGCCAGGCTCGTGCCGGTGCGGGCTAGCAGTTCGAGGGTGGGGTCGTTCCTGACGGTCCAGCCTTCAGAGGTTTCAGCGACGATGCCGCAGTGGCCGTGGCTGGTGTACTCGCACAGGCAAACATCGGCGATGAGGACCAGCTTCTTGGCGGATGTGGATTGCTTGATGGCGCGGATGCCCTGCTGGACGATGCCGTTCTCATCCCAGGCGCCGGTGCCTTGCTCGTCCTTGGTTTCAGGCAGGCCGAAGAGCAGCAGGCCGCCGATGCCCAGGCTGGCGGCTTCCTCGGCTTCGCGGACGGCTTCGTCGATGGAGAGGTTGAAGACGCCGGGCATGGAGCCCACGGGCTTGCGAACGCCCTCGCCGGGACAGAGAAAAAGGGGATAGATCAGGTCGCCGGGCTCAAGGGTGGTCTCGCGGACCAGGGCGCGCAGGGACTCGGTGCGGCGCAGGCGGCGTAGGCGGGTTTCAGGGAAACTCATGGTCTCGATTGTAGGCCATGGGCGGTGAGGGTTGGTGTGATTTGGAACACCTTACGAGGGACGCTGCAGGAACTTGGTCGATGCCGTGGACCTGGTTCGATCCGCACCCTACGGTGCGGGACATTTGGCCTGGAACCGATCCCAGTGGTGCGTCCGAATTCGCTGCGGACTACCCCTGAGCTATTCTCGACCTCTTCCTCCGGGAGGGCTTGTGGCAGCTGATCGCGCAGTAGCTGAAAAGGAACAGGCACGCCCACAAATCGTTTGTGCGGTTGGACCGATCGCCTAGTGAAACTCTGATTAAGCCATCCGGATTCCCGCAGGGGCTAAAGCCCGCGTTAATCTTGCGACACTTACGGCACGACTAAAGTCGTGCCCTTTCAAAACATCGACTAATTCGGAGTTTCCCTAGCGATTGGGGCCGAACTGGGGATTGTCTACGTGGGGGTTCCAGCTTAGCTGCTCATAGAGCGTGCTGTTGCGGTAGCCGAGCAGCGTGACCAGGGTCCAAATGCCGAGGGCGGTGCCGAAGGGGAACTTGATCAGGCTGAAGATGGCGGCGACGATGGCCACTACTCGTCCCCATTGGGAGCGCTCGTGCAGACCCCAGCCAGCAACGAATGCAAGCGCCGCGCGGATGATGACGGCGACCCAGATGAAGTGCAGGATGGCCGGTCCGAGCCACTCCTGAGGTCCGAATCCGTCGCCCCATGGACCGTGGGCCCAGGGACCGAAGTGGTTGTTGAAGATGGCGTGAGCGAAGGAGAGCCCGGCGAGCCCGGTGAGCAACGAGAGAGCCGAGTAGATAAACCAGACCAGGCTGAGAGCTTTCACCTTGCCGGCGTAGCTTTCCAACTGGAACTGGAGGCCGGGCACGGGGGGAACGACCGGCGCGACAGGGCGTCCGCACTGCTGGCATACCGGCTGACCCTGAATTAGAGCTTGTCCACATCCACTGCAAAACATGGCGCCTCCTGAGGGGACGTACTGAGATTACTACGCAGAGACGCCGTGCGAGGTTCCGGAAAAGCAGGGGTTAGGGACTGAGGGACTAGGGACTGCACCTCACCGAGTACCGGCGGGGGCGCGCTTCTCCCAGCGCTCTTCGTGGCGATCGTCGTTGAGCACCAGCCAGGTGACGCGGCCTTGAGCATCGCGCTCAAAGGTTAACCGGGTGCTGCTGGAGCCGTTGACATAGAAGAAGACACCCGGCGACTCCGCGGCCAGCTCGGCGATCTCGCCTTGCAGATTCTTTTCGTAGAGCTGGTCGGCCTGGCGGAAGATGGTGATGACCGGGTGGCCGTTCTTGTCGATGTATTCTCCGGCCAGCGAGTCGAGCACCGGGGCGGGGAGCTTGACGGCGGGCGGGTGGAAGGGAATCACCAGCTTCTCAGCCAGCGGCGGCAGCTCGGCGACCATCGATGGAGGAGTGTTCGGCGGCAGAGTGTGGTGGGCCAGCAGCCAGCGGGGCAATTCCGGCTCGTCGTAGGCGCGCGTCCAGCAATCGTGCTTGAGCCCCTGGTACAGCCAATAACGGACATGGCCGCCTGCGGACTTCAAGGCTTCAAACATCAGCTCGCTCTCGCGCGGGGTGACGACCGGGTCGTCGGCGCCGTGAAAGAGCCAGATCGGGGTGCGGCCGAGGGGGCGGGCATAGTCGGCCGGGAGGGTTGCTACCTCCTGCCAGCGCTCCGGGGCGTAGCTCCAGAACACGCCGCTGGCACAAATGGCGATGGCTGCCCAGCGATGCGGATACGTGCGCGCAAGCTCCCACGCGCCGTAACCGCCCAGGGAGAGGCCGGTGAGATACGTGCGTTCCGGGTCGCCATGGAATTCGGCGGACTCCTGATCGAGCGTGGCGATGGCCATGGTGAGCATGTCGGGGTCGGTCCAGACGTTACCCAACGGGCACTGCGGCATCACAATCACGAAGGGCCAGCGCTCGGGGTGGTCGCGCACTGCTGCCGGCAGGCCGATCTGCGTTTGCCACATGCCTTCGGAACCGCGTTCGCCGCGGCCATGCAGGAAAAGGACGATTGGCCACAGCTTGTGGTCGTCGCGGCGCCACTCCTCGGGAAGGTAAACCACGAAGCGATAGGCGGCGCCGTGGAGTTCGATTCTGCGATTCAGGAAGCCCGTCTCCTGCGGCGGCTCAGGCTTGTCGTGGCGGGATTTGGGCGTGTCGGTGGCCGCGGCGCCGCGGACCGCCGCGCAGGCGGGCGCGACTGCGCCGGCGAGCAAGAGGCAGGCAGACAGAAATCGAAGCAAACGATGCATTCGGGAATCCAACCTCAATTCTATCTGGCGCGTTTGCGGCAAAGATGCCAATTCGGCGCGAGAGTAACATTCAGCCGGATTCCTTTTGCTTCATACGCAGAAGTCCGGATGTTCGCTCCGGTTACCCCTTTGGGGGATTCGGTATTTATGCCCTTAAAGGATAAGTTGGTGTAGAGGGGCTTTCTGTTCTGCAATGAAAAGTCCAACCCACAGGGAGAGGTCAAATAATGAATCTTATGCTGCTCAAGATCTACATTAGAATCCACGAATTGGCGCACCGCGAGGACGGGCAGGACCTGGTGGAGTATGCGATGCTGGTTGCTCTTATCGGCTTTGGAGCAGCGGCGGGGATGAAACAGCTCTCTTCCGCGCTTAACCTTGCGTTCAGCAACATCAGTTCCCGGCTTGGGACTTATACCACTTAGGAAGCTCTGATTCATTGAGGCGAGCGAAGGTGATCGTATCTTCCGAGCATTCCCTCCGGGACTAAAGCCCACGTTTACTCTGGAGACCTTATGCCAGAGATAAATTCCTGGCCTACCGCCCGAGCGAGTTTTTCCGCAACCCGTGAAGTCGTGCCCTGGCAAAGCAACGTTCCGGGAACGACCCATTACTAATTGCGTACATCCGTTGCGTTTCCTTTCGATACTCTTGAGGGTTTTCTTACGAATTGGGTGGAAGAATTAGAGTGTTATGCAGTGCACCCTGATGATCACGCTTGAAGCCGGAGACACGCTGGACCACTATCGCCTGGAGCGGACAGTGGCGCGCACCGGCATGGCTACGCTGTTCAAGGCGACAGATCTGAGGGACGGGCGGGCTGTGGCCATCAAGGTTCCGCATGCGGAGATGGAGGCCGATCCGGTACTTCTGGAGCGCTTTCGCCGCGAGCAGGAGATTGGCCAGGAACTGGACCATCCCGGCGTGGTGAAGACTTTCGATGGGGAAGAGCGCAGCCGGCTCTACATGGTCATCGAGTGGGTCGATGGACAGCTCTTGCGCTCGATTTTGAATAAAGAGCGCGAGCTCTCGATTGAGCGCGCGATCAATTTTGCGCTGCAGATTCTGGATGCGCTCGATACCATGCACAAGCACGGCGTGGTGCATCGCGACCTGAAGCCGGAAAACATCATGGTCGATGCGGACGACCGCATCAAGCTGATCGACTTCGGCATTGCCTTGAGGGAAGACGCGCGGCGGCTGACGTTTGTGGAGATGTCGCCCACGCTGGGCACGCCGGACTACATTTCTCCGGAGCAGGTGAAGGGGCAGCGCGGCGATCAGCGCAGCGACATTTATTCGTTGGGCGTGATGCTCTACGAGATGCTGACCGGCGATCCGCCGTTTACAGGGCCGAATCCGCTGGCGGTAATGAATGAGCGGGTGCTGCACGATCCAGAGCCGGCGCGGAAACGGCGGCCGGAGATTTCGCCGGAGTTGAATGAGATTTTGAACCGGGCTTTGGAGCGCGATCCGCGGCGGCGCTACCAAACGGCCAGCGAGATGGCCTGGGAGCTGGAGCACCAGGAGCAGGTGGGCTTGGATGAGGGCGAACGGCGGCCGGTGCTGCGCAAGATGCGGCTGCCGGGGCTGCGGCGAATACTGCTGTATGCCGGGCTGGCGCTGGTGCCGATTTTGATTTTTGGGTTGATGGTGGCGCTGGCGCGGCGGTGAGGCAACAGGCCGCACCGGTAGCGTGTCCGCGCATTCCGGGCCTCGAATTCCGCCGACTACAGGGTTACAGTCTTCAGGCCAGGAATGACGCGGAAGCGTTTCACGTTGAGAGTGGCTTCGTCGAAGCCGAGATGCAGGGCTGTAGCTCCAATCAACAGGTCCTCGACGGCGATGGAGACTCCTTTTGCGGCTTGCTCACCCCCGATGCGCCCGGCCAGTTGAGCGATGGCCAAGGAGACGGGGTGCACGATGAGATCGCGAAAAACCTCCTCGCAAAAATGACGACGGCGTTCGCGGTCGGCGACGGTTCTGGCCCGGTGGATGCCATGCGTGAGTTCCACCGCACTGACCGCAGATAGGGCCACATCGAATTCTCCATGGATCGTTCTTGCTTGACGAAGGATATGTCTGACGGAATCGCCACGCCGTTCGTTGGCGATCACGATGCTCGTATCGAGAATCAGTCCCATGCCGACGTATCGCGGGGTCTGCGGTTCCGGATGATCTCTTCCATGTCGGCGGCGAACTCGGCATCCATAACCGGTTCATACCCCAGTTCTTTGGCATGTGCCTCGGCAAGCGCGATGGACTCGGAGATGGATCGGCGAGGCGGCTCTGCGTGGCGAAGCAATGCAACCGACGCGGACCCGGATTCGATGATGACCTCAGCGCCCGCACGAACGCGAGCCATCAAACCGGCGAAGTCGCGGGCGGCTTCGTCTTCCGAAATGTGGATGGTCTCCATGTTTACGATGATACGCCGATTGGCGTTTTGACTTCCCACCCATTTCACAAAGTACGTGAAAAGGATGGGCACAGGGCTTGGTTGGCAGTTCCTAATCCCTGTTCCCTGATGCCTAATCCCTAATCCCTAACCCCTGTTCCCTGCTTTACCGGTACGAGTCGTCGCGGTGGATGACGAACTCGGGATAGGCGCCGCCGCCTAGCTCGTGGAGGTCCATGCCGATGCGTTCGCCGTCGGCTTCGACGCGGAAGGGGATGACGCGGTTGACGAGCCAGAAGAGCAGATAGACGACGGGCAGGGCGATACCGAGAAGCGTGGCGATGCCGACCAGTTGCGCGACAAACTGGCCGGACTGCGGGGCGAAGACGCCGGCGGCGATCAATCCCCACAGGCCGCCGGCGGCGTGCACGGTGATGGCGCCGGAGGGATCGTCGATGGAGACGGCGAGTTCAAGCACTTCGACCAGCAGCGGAGTGATGATGCCGGCTACGACGCCGATGAACAGGGCCGCGAGCGGCGAAACGACGGCCGCGCATGCGCTGGAGGCAACCAGGCCGGTGAGCCATCCATTGGCGCATAGGCTGGCGTCGGGCTTGCCGAAACGGTAGCGGGTGACGGCAAGCGTGGCGGTCACGGCTCCCGAGGCGGAGAGCAGGGTGTTGATCGCTGTAACCGGCAAAGCGGACAGAGGCGCGTGCAGCCAGAGAACGGCGCCGGCGACGTTGAAGGCTAGCCATCCGGCCAGGGCCAGCAGGCAGCCGAAGAGGATGTAGACGGCGTTGTGGCCGGGCATAGCGGTGGCAAAGCCGCCCTGGGGAAACTTGCCGCGGCGCGGGCGGGCGATCCAGGCAACGGCCAGCGCGCTCAAGCCGCCGAGGACGTGGATGGTGGCTGCGCCGGCGGGGTCTAGGAATCCTGAGCCGAGGGAGAAGTTGACGCCCAGCTGCGCGAGCCAGCCATTGCCCCAGGTCCAATGGGCGAGGAGCGGAAAGACAATTGCGGCCAGCACTGCGCCAATCGCGCAGCCGGCGGCGAGACGCAGGCGGTCGGCTCCGGAGCCCCAGGGAATGAGCGCGGCGAGAGCCACGGCGAGGAATTCAAAGAGCAGTTCAAGCTGGGCCTGCGCCGGGGCGGCTCCCAGGCCAATCAGGAAGAACGGACCCTTGCCGAGCCAGTTCCAAGGCTTGCCGGCAAGGTGAAGCACGTGGCTTGCGCCGCTCGATGTCCCAGAGAAGGTGGCGCCGATCAGGGCGAAGGCGATGGCGGTGACTGCGACAATGGCCAGGTTGCCCAGCAGCGACTGCGCGGCAGAGCGGGAACGGCCCAGGCCGGTGTTGATGAGGGCCAGGCCGGCGATGGCCAGCGGGGCCACGAGAAGCAGGACGAGCACCAGGGCGGTTGTGGCATCGGTGAGCATAGGCGGCTGGCCGGGGGTCATGTGCGGCTCTTTCCTTCGGCTTCCATGTGCCCGCGCACAGCGACGGCCAGGCCCAGAGCTTCAACGGCGATGCCGCACAGGACGAACGCCGTGCGCGCGGCCGCATTGGAGGCGGGGAAGAGCACCAACGCGGCGAGGGAGAGAAAGAAACCGGCTGGCATGACCAGCAGTCCGGCGAATTTCATGGTCGTTCCTTGTTTGATCGTTCAGCAAGCGGAAGTGAAATCGCAGTGTGTGGGACCGGTAATTCCTGTGCAGGTGCGGCGAATCCCTAGATCGGTACACGCGGCCTGACGCGAGTTGCGTCTGCTAGGAAGAAACAAAATCGCATCTTTCCTGGTGTTGAAAACCCTGAAGAGGCAGCTATCAGCGCGTTTCGAATCAAGTGCAGCGAGTCAGCCCCCGCTGCGCGGGGTTAGCGGGTTGGCAAGTTAGCGGTAGCATTGGTCGGCCCCAAGGGCATCTCCGGTGGGCCGGCGAGGCCGGCGAGCAACTGACCCAATCGGCGTCCGCGTTCGGTGCAATTTTGAGATGGAGTTTTACATCCATGTGAATTCTAAAGCATCGCGTCGCTCGGGTTCGATCGCTGCCCTTACGGTTTCTTTTCGAGCGGCAATTAAGAATGAATCATGTACAACCGTCTTGACCGGGCCCACAGAGCCCTATCCGTCATTCTCGGAGTTGTCACGCTGGCAAGCGTTGCAGTCTTGTTTGCGTGGGATGCCATTCCGCGCCGGTTTCCCGCCAGGAGCCATGATTTTCTGGCCGCCTTTGCGCTGGCCACGATTGCGGTTGCTTATCTTATTTACCAGGCCGCGCACCGGCCGCCATTCAAAGAGCTCGTCAAGGCGGCCATGCTGGCGGTGGCGTTTCTGTTCTGGGCCGCCAACCAGCTATGGCCGGGTTTGCCCCAGGCCACACTTTTCAACGACGTGGCGATTGCGCTGTTTGTGCTGGATGTGTTCCTGGTGATGGTGGGGTGGCCGGCCACCTCGCCGGATGGTTCCTTCGCAGAAACCTTTGAGGAGTCCGGCAAGGTGGGTTGAATTGAAAGCGGAGCGGCAAACTTGCCGGGAGTAGCGGAAGGGCGATTGCGCATGATATTTTGGTCCTCATATCCCAGCCTCTGGTACGCACGCCGCCAGAGGCCTGCGATTCTTTCCCCTCCATCTCTGCTTGTCACAACGGTTTTCTTTTCAGCAAATTACAAAACAGTTCCGAAACGAACATTTTTATTTTTTTTGCTGTGCTACCCTGCCCGGAAACGACTGCCGGCTGCTATATTGATTTTTCGGGCTTCTCCGCCTCTCGGGTGATTCTTGCCCAAGAATGTTTTTTGTACACAACCTCTGTGACCGCAAACACAATGGAACATCCAAGACGCCAAGACCAGTGACCGCGGGTAGAGCGGGCGCATTCAAAAAACGAAAAGCAAGCAGGGATTCGATTCATGGCGCAGATATTTGATCGCAGCTCCAACGCTCTGGCACGCGCGAGCCTGGTGTTGACGGGGCTGATCGTGATCGCGCTGGGGGTTACGCTGGACCAGTTGCAACGCTCGCCGTGGGTGACGAGGCAAGGCCAGCGCCCGGACCAGCCGGTGCCTTTCAGCCACAAGCACCACGTGCAGGGGCTGGGGTTGCAGTGCCAGTACTGTCACCTGACTGTGGAGAAGTCGAGTTACGCGGGAATCCCGCCCACCAAGACCTGCATCAACTGCCACGCACAAATCTGGACGAATGCGCAACTGCTGGAGCCGGTGCGCGCGAGTTGGGCTACCGGCCAGTCTCTGGTGTGGACTAAAGTCCACGACTTGCCTGATTTTGCTTATTTCAGCCATGAGATTCATGTGAACAAGGGCCTGGGCTGCGCCAGCTGTCATGGGCGCGTGGACCAGATGCCGCTGATGTATGCGCAGAACACGCTGCAGATGGAGTGGTGTTTGGATTGCCATCGCAACCCCGCGAAGAATCTGCGTCCCACGAGCGAGATTTACAACATGGCGTGGGAGGCTCCGGCGGAGGACAGGCCGGTGTGGTGCTCGGTTGGCGAGGCGAAGGACGGAGTTCCGACGGCGCAGAGCTTGAGCTGCACAACCAAGGATCCCAGTGGCGCAGGAGCGGAAGTAGCTTCGCTGGAGCTGCCTTTGCGAGGTGCAGGCGGGCTGACGAGCGATGTTGCGGCGGCTTCGATGACCCCGGCTCCGGTGTACAAGAAGTTCACTAGCCAGGATGAGCTGGGGCATTTCCTGCTGGATCACTACAAGATTCGCAACCCCAAGGACCTGACTAGCTGCGAGGTCTGCCACCGATGAGCACAAACGAGAATGGCCAGATGATCGCGAACGGAAAGATCGAAAACGGGAGTGCGCAGTCGGCGCCGATAACGCTGGTGCAGGTGCGAGAGCAGTTGAAGGGCGTTAAGGGAAAACGCTACTGGCAGTCGGTGGACGAACTGGCCGATACCGAGGAGTTCCAGAAAGCTGTAGAGCGGGAGTTTCCTTCCTCGGCGCAGGAGTGGGTTGATCCGGTGTCGCGGCGCGGCTTCATGAAGCTGATGGGCGCGTCGATGGCGCTGGCCGGTTTGGCCGGATGCACGAAGCAGCCCGATGAGCCGATTTACACCTATGTGAAGGCGCCTGAAGACCTGATTCTGGGCAAGCCGATGTACTTTGCTACCGCGCACCCGTTTGTGACCGGCGCGGTGCCGCTCTTGGTGAAGAGCGATCAGTTCCGGCCGATCAAGATCGACGGGAATCCGGAGCACCCGTATAACCACGGCTCCTCGGACCCGATTACGCAGGGAACGCTGCTTGACCTTTACGATCCTGACCGCTCGCAGCACGTGACCTATCGCGGTGAGAACCGCGATTGGGCGGAGTTTGCCCAGGAACTACGGCTGAAGGCGGTTGCCAGCAAAGACGGAACGGGGATTTATTTCCTTTCGGCGACCATTACTTCACCCACACTGGCGCGGCAATGGAAGGCCGTGCAGGCGGCTTACCCAAAAGCAACGCTTGTTCAATATGACCCGGCGGTTGCGGGGACGGCTTTGCAGAACGGGCCAGCAGCGGCGCAAAGATCCGAACAAGCTGAATCGGCTGTACGCGATCGAATCCACGCCGACGACGACAGGGCTCAAAGCCGAGCATCGGTTGGGGCTGAGGGCGAGCGAGATTCCGGCGTTTGCGGCGGCGCTGGCGGCGGCCGTGGGTGTTGCGGGAGTTTCCGCGCAGGCCTACAGCTGGACGGGCGAGCAGCAGAAGTTTCTCGCCGCGCTGGCCAAGGATTTGAAGGCGAGCGGCGGCAAGAGCGTGGTGATTCCGGGCCTGTACCAGGACTTATCGGTGACGGCCCTGGCGATAGCCATCAACAATGTTTTGGGCAATATGGGCAAGACCGTCATCACCTCCACCGAGCCGGCGGTTTCGCTGCCGAGCGACCAGATTGCCGGGATCAAATCGCTGGTTGCCGATTTGAACTCGGGCAAGGTGGATTGGCTGGTGATTCTGAACGCGAATCCCATTTACTCCGCGCCCGCCGATCTTGAATTTGCGGCGGCCTTTGACAAGGCGAACATTGTGGCGCACCTGGGGTCGCACCTCGACGAGACGGGACTGATCTCCCACTGGCATATTCCGGCGGCGCATTACCTGGAGTCGTGGTCGGATGCGCGGTCATGCGACGGAACGGTTTCGGTTGTGCAGCCGCTGATCGACCCTTTATACGGCGGAAAATCGGCGCACGATGCCCTTCAAACACTGCTGAACGAGCCGCAGTTGAGCGCGTATGAAGCGGTGCGCGAGACGTGGAAGCCGGTGATCAAGGGCGACTTCGAGACCGGCTGGCGCAAAGTGCTGCATGCGGGATGGATTGAGGACTCAGCCTACGGGAAGGGTTCAACCATTGGCGTGGATGGAGCCAAGCTAAGCAGCAAGGTCCCGGATCCCGCATCGAAAGACGCGCTGGAAATCATCTTCCGGCCGGACCCGAATATCTACGACGGGCGCTGGTCGAATGTGGGCTGGTTACAGGAGTTGCCCAAGCCGGTCACGAATCTTAGTTGGGACAATGCGGCGCTGGTTTCAGGCGCGACGCTCACCAAACTGGGCCTGGAAGAAGACAACATCATTGAGCTGACCGTGGCCGGGCGCAAGGTGAAGGCGCCGGTGATCGTTGTTCCCGGGCATCCGGATAATTCGGTGACCGTGCACCTGGGCTATGGACGCCAGGCGGCGGGGCGCGTGGGCTCGGGCGCGGGCTTCAACGCGTACCTGATCCGCACATCGGATGCGCCGTTCTATACGACGGGCACGCTGGCCAAGGTGGACGGCATCTGGGGACTGGCGATTACCAAGAGCCACTTCCAGGATCATCGTTCGGCGCAGTTCAGCGGCCGGGGCACGGGCAACAACTCGCTTGAAGCTGATGAGGCAATCTACGAGCGCGGCATCATTCGTTACGCGACGCTGGACGAGTACAAGTCGAACCCCGGATTTGCCAATGAAGGCGAGACGCGGCCGAAGACCGAGATGGACACGACGATGTTCCCCAACTGGCCTTATAACGAGGCCAATGCGTGGGGCATGTCAATCGACATGAACAGCTGTACGGGATGCAATGCGTGCATCGTGAGCTGTTACGCGGAGAACAACATCGCCGTTGTGGGCAAGCAGCAGGTGCGCATCGGACGCAACATGCAGTGGCTGCGCATCGACACTTATTTTGAAGGCGACCTTTCCGCTCCGCGTGCGCACTTCCAGCCCATGGCGTGCCAGCACTGCGAGAACGCTCCGTGCGAGCAGGTTTGCCCGGTGGGCGCAACGGTGCATACGCCGGAAGGCCTGAACACCATGGTTTACAACCGCTGCGTGGGCACGCGCTACTGTTCGAACAACTGCCCCTACAAGGTGCGGCGCTTCAACTTCCTGCTGTTTTCCGACTTCGATACGGAGAGCTTCAAGCTGGCGCGGAATCCCGACGTTTCTGTCCGCTCGCGCGGCGTGATGGAGAAGTGCAGCTACTGCGTGCAGCGCATTTCGGCGGCCAAGATCGAGGCCGACAAGGACAACCGGACCATTGCCGACGGGGAGATTGTGACCGCCTGCCAGCAGGCCTGCCCGGCTTCGGCCATCACCTTCGGGAATATCAACGACAAGGGCAGCCGGGTAGCCAAGCTGCACGGCGACGAGCGCAGCTACCAGGTGCTGGCGGATCAGAATACGCGTCCGCGGACGACTTACGTGGCTGCGGTGTTGAACCTGAATCAGGAACTTGAAAACGGGCCGGTGGAGCATTCGCCGGCGAAGGGTTAAGAGGGACGATGGCGACAACGGACCTGAAGCCGAAAAACCCGAAGGACCCGCATCGTGTAGCCGGGCTCGACCCGCTGACGGGCGAGTACCGTGTGATTGCGCCGGGGCAGACCTTCAAGTCGATCACCTTGAAGATCGCGGGGATCGTGCTCACGCCGGATACGCCACTGGGGTGGTTTGCGCTGTTCAGCGTGGGCGGCGCGGGCGCGACGGTGCTGCTGACGGCCATCACCTGGCTGTTCCTGAAAGGCACCGGCATCTGGGCGGTCACGCAGCCGGTGGCCTGGGGCTTCGCGATTATCAACTTTGTGTGGTGGATCGGCATTGGCCACGCCGGAACGCTGATTTCGGCTATTCTGCTGCTTTTCAAGCAGGGTTGGCGCAATTCCATCAACCGCTTTGCCGAGGCCATGACGATTTTTGCAGTCGTCTGCGCCGGCATGTTTCCGCTCATTCACGTAGGCCGTCCGTGGCTGGGTTACTGGCTGCTGCCCTATCCCAACACCATGACCGTTTGGCCGCAGTTCCGTTCGCCGCTGTTGTGGGACGTGTTCGCGGTTTCGACGTATGCGACCATCTCGGTTGTCTTCTGGTATATCGGGATGATTCCGGACTTCGGCACATTCCGCGACCGGGCGGAAAACAAGTTTGCGCAATATTTCTACGGCTTGCTGGCGCTGGGATGGCGTGGTTCGTCGCGGCACTGGATGCGCTATGAGACGGCGTCGCTGCTCTTATCCGGCCTGGCTACGCCGCTGGTGCTTTCCGTGCATACGGTCATCAGCTTCGACTTCGCGGTGGCGATTCTGCCCGGCTGGCACACCACCATCTTCCCGCCCTACTTTGTGGCAGGCGCCATTTATTCGGGGTTTGCGATGGTGCTGACGCTGGCCATTCCGCTGCGCAAGTTCTATCACCTGGAAGGCCTGGTCACCGATCGCCATATCGACAATATGGGCAAGGTGATGCTGGCCACCGGGTTCATTGTGGCCTACGGGTATGGCATGGAAGCGTTCATGTCGTGGTACTCGGCGTCGCACTGGGAAGCATTCATGTTCTGGAATCGCGTGTTCGGGCCGATGGGCTGGTCTTATTGGGTCCTGGTCACCTGCAACCTGGCCATACCGCTGACGACGCTGTGGTCGAGGAAGCTGCGGACTTCGATTCCGTTCATGTTCTTCATCTCCATCGTGGTCAATACGGGCATGTGGTTTGAGCGCTTCGTGATTGTCGTGACCAGCCTCTATCGCGACTTTTTGCCGTCGTCGTGGGGCACCTACCGCGCCACCAAGTGGGACTACATGATTTATGTGGGAACGCTGGGGCTGTTCACGGCGCTGTTCCTGCTGTTCGTACGCTTCCTGCCCATGATTCCCATGAATGAAATCCGCATGATGCTGCCGGGGGCGAAGATTACCCCCAAGATTACGCCTACACAGGTAGGGGAGGCAGGTGACTAATGCCGCCACGCGAAGGAACTTACGGAATGCTGGCCGAGTTCGATACGCCGAGCGACCTGGTGCGCGCGGCGCAGCAGGCGCGGCTGGATGGCTGGCGGCGCATGGACTGCTACACGCCTTATCCGGTCGAGGAGGCGGCCGAGGCCATCGGCTTCCATCGCAACAAGGTGCCGCTGGTGACGCTGGTTGGAGGCCTGATGGGCCTCGTAGCCATGTTCTCGCTGGAGACCTGGATCTCGGTGCTGGCGTATCCGTTGAATATTGCGGGGCGGCCGACGTATTCGTGGCCGGCATTTATTATTCCGGCGTATGAGTGGACAATTCTGTGGGCGGGGTTGTCGGCGGCGTTTGGAATGCTGGCGCTGAATGGGCTGCCTTCGCTCTATCATCCGCTGTTCAACGCGCCCAATTTCCGCGATGGCGCTAGCACGGACAAGTTTTTTTTGTGTCTTGAGGCGCTGGATCCGAAGTTCGACCTGGTGGAGACGAGAGCGTATTTGACGAGCTTTCAGCCGGTTTCTGTGGTGGAGGTGGAGTACTGATGGGCGGCCGCCTCCACGATTCGAATATGCGCGGACGGATCGTCGCGGCCCTACGGGGCGCGGCGGATGTATTCGCATGCCTTCCCAGGGTTTCGTCCGAACAGCCGGAATTCACCCTGGGCTATTCTCGTCCCCTCCCTTCGGGAGGACTTTATCGAGCCGTTGCCTGGTTGGGGCTCGCGGGGCTGCTGCTGGTGGCGGGGTGCAGGCAGGATATGCAGAACCAGCCCAAGCTGATTCCTCAGCGGGGTTCGGAGATGTTTGCCGATCATCGCGGGGCGCGTCCGCAGGTGGTGAATACCGTGGCGCGCGGGCAGTTGCACGAGGACAGCTATTTCTATACGGGCGTGGTTCAGGGGGCGAACGGGTATCGCGAAGAGAAGAACGAACTGCCCTTCCGGCTGACCATCGACGTGATCCATCGCGGGCAGGAGCGGTTCAACATTTACTGCACGCCGTGCCACTCGCGGGTGGGCAACGGGCTGGGCGCGATTGTGGATCGCGGCTACAAGCCGGCGGCTAATTTGCACGACCAGGTGCGGCGGTCGCAGCCGTTGTCGCACTACTTCTTCGTGATGACGCATGGCTACGGGGCCATGCCAGACTACTCGGCGCAACTGACTCCCGAAGACCGCTGGGCGGTGGCGGCGTACATTCGGGCTTTGCAGTTGAGCCAGGCGGCTACCGCGGCGGATGTGCCTGCGGGCGCCGAGGTGAAGGACTTGGCTGACATTGCGAAAGAAAAGAACCTGCCAGCGGGATTCGCGCAACCGTGGGCGCTGCCTTCAACGGCGGTGCAGGCGTATCCGCCGGTAACGAAGGAAGGCTATCCGGCGATGGCGCCGGCCAATCCAGCGGACCCGGCCATCAACATACCGCATACAAACCCGGCTCCGACGGCCGCCGCGCCGCGATAGGGGACTTGCGGCTGGGGACTAGGGACTAGGGGACTAGGGACTAGGGACTAGGGACTAAGGGACTAGGGGACTAGGGACTAAGGGACTAGGGGACTAGGAACTAAGGGACTAAGGACGAAACGGAATGGCACACGATCACAACGCCAACACGCGCAGCAAGCAGTTGCCCCGGGATTTGAGCGCCCCGGCCTTCGTGGACGGCTGGAAGTCGCGGGCGCTGGTCATCGGAGTGATTTTCTCGGTGATCGCGGCTGGGCTTGCTTTGCTGGATGGGTCAATCGAGCACGTGGTGCGCGCCTGGCTGCTGGGCACGGTGCTCACCTTTGGCTGGGCGGTGGGTGGGCTGGCTTTGCTTATGGTGCAGTACTGCTCGGGCGGAAAGTGGGGGTTGCTGCTGCGCAGGCCTCTCGAAGCCATGAGCCGGACGCTCCCGTTGGTGTTCGTCTACTGGCTGGTGATTGCGTTTTCCATGAAAAAGCTTTACCTGTGGGCCAGCCCGGCGATGGTGGACGACGGAGTGAAGCGCGGGCTGATTTCGCCGGATCAGCTGGAAGCAATTGAACACGCAATCCAGTTCAAGCATCCCATGCTGCAGCCTTCGATGTTCTGGCTGGTGAGCGTGCTGTGCTTCGCCATCTGGGGTTTCTACACGTGGCGGCTGAACACGTTGGGCCTGAAGCGCGACACGGATACGCTGGCCAACACTCCCTACTGGATCAAGAAATTCGAAAACATCAGCGGGCCGGGCATCGTGGTCTACGCACTCACTATGACCGCGGCGGTGATCTACTGGGTGATGTCGCTCGATCCCACGTGGTACTCGTCGATCTATGGGTTGCTGTTTCTGGTTGGGCAGGGATACTCGGTGCTGGCGCTGGGGATCATCGTTTCGCTATTGCTGTCGAAGGGCGAGCCGTTCCACACCATCCTGCGGCAGACGGAGCAGCATGACCTGGGCAAATTCACCTTTGCCTTCGTGATGCTGAACATCTATCTGGCCTTCTCGCAGTTCCTCATCATCTGGTCGGGAAATCTGCCGGAGGAGATTCCCTGGTACCTGGACCGCGTGACGGGCGGCTGGGGCGTGATCATCACGCTGGACTTCATCTTCCACTGGCTAATTCCCTTCACGCTGCTGCTCTCGCGCGATTTGAAGCGCAACAAGAAGAGGCTGGTACGGGTGTGTCAGTGGATGGTCTTCGCCAAGGCCTTCGATTTGTTCTGGCTGATTGAGCCGAATTTCAAGGATGCGGCGAGGAATCTGCATTTCAGTTGGGGAATTCTGGAATACGCGGCTGTTCCGGTGGCGATGACGGTCTTCTGGGTGGCGTACTTCTGCGCGCAGTTGAAGGCGCGGCCGCTGGTGCAGACCAACGATCCGCACCTCGAGGAAATATTGGAGCCTGAACATGTTCACGCATAATCCTCACAAGCCGGGAGAGATTGACGCATCGAAGGGCTACGAGGCGAGCGATGTGCGCGTCTCCGGCGTGGTGGTCTTTCTGGTTGCGCTCACCATTTTTGCGGCAGTAGTGGGGTTGCTGGCCTACGGGGTGGGCAAGGTGCTCGATGCGCGCATGAATAAAGAAGACGGACCGCCGAGCAGATGGGCGAAGCAGGTGGATGTGCGTCCGCTGGGGACGATGCCGTCGAATCCCGAGTTACAGAGCAAGTTAAGTGAGATGACGCAGAATTTCCCCACGCCGCGAGTGCAGACGGATGACGGCAACCAGGATGTAGCCGACCTGCACGCGCGAGAGGATTTGCTGCTGGACAACTATAGTTGGGTTGACGAGTCGAAGGGGAAGG
>JBEKFD010000124.1:0-26661 GCA_050013495.1 Occallatibacter sp.
TTGCCGAGGAAGTGTCCGCGGGACGGGCCGGAGGAGCCTGCGCTGCTCGCCAACTCACCTGCGGGAAACTCGACCCGATCGATGTCGGCAAGATTGAAGGTTTGCCGGTGGCCATCCTTGAAGACGATGACGATGGTGCCGGGGGTGCCCTTGGAAGCGGCGGGCGGAGCCGCAAATGCAGCAGGAATTGTGAACAGCAGGATGACGGCCAGGGCGCCGGAACTGAGGATCTTACGCATGGAGTTCTCCTTCGAGCAATTAAGCGGGTGCAAACAGGCGCGGCGTAAGGTTTCGCCGCCCGGTCTGCCTTGTCCATCTTACCTACGCTTGGCGGGGAAGGAATGTTCCCTTGGTGCGGGCCTCGGCCATTTCGTGTCCCCTTGACATTCGACAGGAGCATGCGGCATTCTATTGTCGAATATCGAGGGGAACATGGCGGACCAAATGGACTTGTTGCAGGGAACGCTAGATGTGCTGATTTTGCAGACGCTGGCCGCAGGGCCGATGCATGGGTGGGGAGTGGCGCAGCGCATTCAACAGGTGTCGAAGGATGTGTTGCAGGTTGGCCAGGGGTCACTCTATCCGGCGCTGCACCGTCTGGAATACAAGGGCTGGATCCGTGCTGACTGGGGAGTTTCGGAGAACAACCGCAAGGCCAGGTTTTACCGCTTGACCGCGACGGGCCGGAAGCAGTTGGAGACAGAGCTGAAGAGCTGGGAGCGATTGTCGGCAGCCATTGGACTGGTGCTGACGCCGGAGGTCCCGTCATGATCAAGAAATGGCTGAATCGACTTCGATTCATGCTCTTATGGCGGAAACCGGACGTTCTGGATGAGGAAATCGAATTTCACCTGGATCTGTCCATTGAGCGAAATAAGGCCGCAGGCATGACGGCAGAAGAGGCGCGCAGGCAGGCGCTGATTGAATTTGGCGGCGTGGAGCGGACGCGCGAGCAGACATACCAGCAGCGGCCCGGCTGGTGGTTAGGGACGGTGGCTCAGGATGTGCGCTATGCTTTGCGCGGCTTCCGGCGCAACCCCGTGTTTACGATTGCGGTGATTGCAACTCTGGCGGTGGGGATTGGCGCGACCACGGCAGTGTTCAGCGTGGTGGACAGGATCCTGTTTCGCAGTTTGCCCTATGCCCATGACGACCGCATTGTTTCTGTAGGGCTGCTTCAGTCACTCGAGAGGCAGGAGTTCACAGTAGGCGGATTTTTCTTCGACTGGCGCGACAACCAGAGGCCATTCGAAGCCTTTGCCTCACAAGGCGCGATGCCCCACGCGTGCGACCTGGTGGAAACCAATCCAGCACAACTCAATTGCATCCGCGCGCAAGCGGGTTACTTGCCTCTGCTAGGCATTTCGCCGGCGTTGGGGCGCGACTTTCTGCCCGAAGAGGACCGGCCCAACGCACCGCGCGTGGCGCTCATTTCGTACGGCCTCTGGCAGGATCATTACAGTCGCAATCCTGGCGTGCTGAACCGGCTGATCGATATAGATGGCAGTCCGGCCCGCATCGTAGGGGTGCTACCGAAAGGTTTTGAGTTGCCCACGTTACAGGCGGCGGACGTGATGTTTCCCATGGCCTTGGATGAAGGATTGGAGCGCAAGTCGAGTCCCGGGTCGGCGATGCGCACCTTTGCACGGCTGAGGCCGGGAGAGAGCATTGCGCAAGCAAAAGCTGAACTGGAACCGCTGTTCAATCGGACCCGGGATACTGTGATTCCGGCCCAAATCCGCAAGGACTTTCACCTCAGCGTTCGCTCGCTGCGCGACCGGGAGACAAAAGATGTGCAGCCGGCGGCCTGGATACTTCTTGGATCGGTGTTCGCAGTGCTTCTGATTGCCTGCGCCAATGTTGCCAGCCTCATGATGGCCCGCGGAGAGGCTCGGGAGCGCGAACTGGCCGTGCGCTCAGCTTTGGGCGCCAGCCGCGGACGGCTCATCAGGCAAACTCTGACCGAAACCTCGCTGCTTTCGCTCGCGGGGACGGTGGCGGGAATGGCACTTGCGGAGGGACTTCTGCGGGTTTTTCTTCGCATGGCTCCCACTGGCATTCCATTTCTCACGCGAGCCGGCCTGGATCTTCGTATCGCCCTATTCACGGCACTGTTGTCGCTGATGTGTGGAGCACTGCTCGGTCTACTTCCTGCCTTGCAAACGCCACGCGCTGTTGCCCTGGCCGCCCACGCCGCGAAATTGCGAAAGCGCACAATACTTCGGCGCGGTTTGGTGGTGGGACAGATTGCGATCAGCATGGTCTTGCTTTCCGGTGCGGCGTTGTTGGTCAGGAGCTTTCAGAACCTGGAAGGACAGAGCCTGGGATTGCAAACGCAGGGGGTCATTTCAGCGCGGATTGCGTTGCCCGGCTTCCGCTACGACACCGGCCAGAAGAAAATGGAGTTCTACCTTCGGGTTGAAGCGGCGCTCAAGCGTCTTCCGGGAATTCGCGCGGTGGGCTTCAGCGACTCGGTGCCGCCCGGGGGCTGGCAAGACGAGGAGCGATTCGCGGACCTGGCGCCGGAAGGTAAGCCATTTCCGGCTACGGGAACAGGCGGGTCCGTGGGCAGCCGCGGGGTCACACCTGATTACTTCCGCGCCCTGAATATCCCACTCGTGCGAGGGCGGAACTTTTCCGAAGAAGATCGCCAGGGAAGTGACAACCTGGTAGTGCTGAGCAGGCTGCTGGCTGCCCGCATTTTCCCCGGTGAAGATCCTGTGGGCAAGCGAATCCGTCGGAATCGCGACAACCTCTGGTTCACTGTAGTGGGTGTTGCCGATAACGTAAAAAATGGCGGCCTCACGGAGCAGAATGAACCGGAAATCTACTTTCTCAGGCACACCCTTCAACAGGATTGGGGTGGACGTGCGACGGTGGGCGAGGTAATGAGCGGAGCGGCGCCGCTGATGATCGTCGATGGGGTGATGCCGCTAGGGACCGCTGCTGTTTGGGTCCGTTCGCAAGTCGCTCAGATCGATCCCACCGTTCCCGTCGAGATTGAAGCGCTTACCGAGAGCGTGAGTCGATTGGCGGATAGGCCGCGGTTTGAAACGGCGCTGCTCGGATTCTTCGCATTCTGCGGGTTGATGATGGCAGTCATCGGGCTTTACGGCCTGATCTCGTTTGTCGCCACGCAGCGTACGCAAGAGATTGGGGTGCGCATGGCACTGGGGGCGACGCAGGTGAACATTCTGCGACTGATTGCAGGCGAGGGAGTGCGATTGATTGTGCTTGGCGGCGTGCTGGGACTCGGCGCAGCCCTGGCCACGGCGCAACTTCTCAAGAGCCTCCTGTTCAACGTCGGTCCACGCGATCCCTTCACGTATGCGGCTGTCGCGCTGCTGCTTGCCCTTGTAGCTCTGGCTGCGACGCTGGTTCCTGCCCGCGCCGCAATGAAGGTTGAGCCTGCGATGGCGCTTCGTTATGAGTAGTGCTCAATGGGGTTCGGGCGTGGCAGGTCGGGTTCGTTGTTTCCCACCCTTTCCGCGATGAGGCGGCAGAAAGGATGGGGACCCGGGCTTTGGGGTACTAACAGGTCTTGTTCAGGAGACGCAGGAATGATAAAGGAGTTTTTGACTCGGTTGAGATTTCTGATTCTGCGCCGCCCGCAAAGCGAGCTGGATCAAGAACTGCGCTTTCATGTCGAGCAGTCCACCGAGAGAAACGTCGCCTCCGGGATGACACTGGAAGAAGCGCGACGGCAATCGCTGATCGAGTTTGGCGGCGTGGAGCGGACGCGCGAGCAGACATACGAGCAGCGGCCAGGCTGGTGGCTGGGCACGGTGGCGCAGGATGTGCGCTATGCGCTGCGGGGTTTCCGGCGCAACCCGGTTTTCACGATTGCGGTGATCGCGACGCTGGCGGTGGGAATTGGCTCCACGACGGCAGTGTTCAGCGTGGTGGACCGGATTCTGTTCCGTGCGTTGCCTTATCCGCACTACGACAGGCTGGTTTCGGTAGGGTTGGTTCATGCGCTGGAGAAAGACGAATTCACGTTCGGAGGGTTCTTCTTCGAGTGGCGCGACAATCAAAAGCCGTTTGAGTCGGTGACGTTCGAAACAGGCTATGGCGATTGAAACCTGATGGACGAGCCTCCGGTGCACCTGCATTCTATTTACGTGGCGCAAAATTTTCTTCCTACATTAGGGGTTGCGGCGGTGGCAGGGCGGAATTTTACCCCGGAAGAAGACGTGCCGGACGGCCCCAGAGTGGTAATGATTTCCGATGGGCTCTGGCTGAGCCGATATAACCGCGAGCCGGGAGTGGTAAACCGGACGGTGAATATTGACGGCCACGCCACGCGGATTGTGGGAGTGTTGCCGAAGGGTTTTGAAATGCCCCGGATGCAGGAGGTAGATATTCTGCGGCCGGCGCAGATGAATGCGGCGGAGCAGCACACGGTGAACGCGGGGATCGGATTTATGTTTTGGGCGTTTGCGCGGCTGAAGCCGGGAGTGAGCGTGGCGCAAGCGAAAGCGGAGATGGAGCCACTGTATCTGCACACCCAGCAGTGGATTCCGCCTGAGATTCGCAAAGATTTTTGTTGCAGGTGCGGTCGCTTCGGGACCGGCAGATGGAGGATGCGTACCGGGCAGCATGGGTGTTGCTTGCGGCGGTGTTTGCGGTGCTGCTGATTGCCTGCGCGAATGTGGCCAGCTTGTTTTCAGCGCGGGGTGCGGCGCGGGAGCGGGAACTGGCAGTGCGGTCGGCTCTGGGGGCGAGCCGGGGGAGGTTGATTCGGCAGACGCTGACTGAGGCGCTGTTGCTGGCGATTGCGGGAGCTGCCGCAGGATACGCGCTGGCGGAGATTTTGCTGCGCGCGTTCATTGCGATTGCACCTTCGGGCGTCCCGTTTCTGGCGGCGGCACGACTGGATTTGCGGATTGTCCTGTTCACGGTAGTGTTGGCGCTCGTGTGCGCCGGTTTATTCGGGATTCTGCCGGCGCTGGAAAAGCCGCGGGCCGCGGCACTGGGGGCGAAACAGGCGAAGTGAGGCGCGCAGGCCCGGCTGCGGCGGGTGCTGGTGGCGGCCCAGATTGGTCTGAGCGTGGTGCTGCTGAGCGGAGCAAGCCTGCTGGTGAGGAGCTTCTGGAATCTCGAACAACAGAACCTGGGCTTGCAGACGCACAACGCAATTACGGTGCACGTGCCGCTCTACGGGGAGTATCCGAATGCTGTGGATTTTAACCTGCACGCGGAGAAGGCATTTCGCGCGCTACCGGGCGTGACGGCCGTGGGGATGACCAATTCACTGCCACTGGATGGGTGGCACGGAGGATCGCGCTACTCCGATCTTCAGGTCGCGGGCAAGCCTCCGGTGCCTGACGGCGTGGGCGGATCTGTGGTTTGGCGCATGGTTACGGCGAACTATTTTCGCGCACTCCAGATACCCATTGTGCAGGGACGCAACTTCAGCGAAGAGGAACGCGGGACGGATGTGCACCTGGCGATTTTGAGCAAGGAGCTTGCTGCGCGGATGTTCCCGCAAGGCGATGCGATCGGCCAGCGCATTGAGCATGCGGTGTTCTTACCATATCGGCAGCCGGGGCCGGTGTACACGGTGGTTGGCGTGGCGGCGGATGTAAAGAATGGCGGCCTCACCGGGCAGGACGAGCCGGAGTTCTACGAATTGAGGACAAGTCTTCATCCGGAGACGTGGGATAACCACCACTTTTTTATTCTTGGGTCGAGCTTGCCTTTATCGGTAATAGCGCCGTGGATTCGATCGCGGGTGGCGCAGCTTGATCCGACAGCGCCGGTGGAAATCGATACCATGACGCAGACGGTGAGCCGATTGGCAGACCGTCCCCGGTTTGAAACGGCTCTACTGGTTTTTTTCGCCTTCTGCGGGCTGCTGATGGCGGTGATCGGGCTTTACGGGGTGATTGCGTTTGTGGTCGCGCAACGGACACAGGAGATTGGCGTGCGCATGGCGCTGGGGGCAACGCGAGTGGATATTCTCCGGCTGATTGCCGGAGAGGGTTTGCGGTTGATTGTATTGGGAGGCATGCTTGGGTTGGGAGGGGCGCTGGCCGCGGCGCAACTGCTGAAAAGCCTGCTGTTCAATGTGGGGCCGCACGATCCGGCGACGTATGCGGGCGTGGTGGGAGTGCTCGGCGTGGTGGCGCTGGCGGCTACGCTGATTCCGGCACGGGCAGCGATGAAGGTTGAGCCTGTGATTGCGTTGCGGTATGAGTAGCACGAAACGGGGACCGAAGGAGAGTTTCCCGTAGAATCCATGTGCGATTCTTGTCTGTTTAACTGTTTTTTCGTCCATGCCCCGTTATTCGGGCTAGATTAAGAGGGACTGGACAGTGATTTGATGCCCCGAATCGTATGGAATCTCGTCCTATTCATAGCAGCGCTCGCCTGCCAGTGGTGCGCCGCGCAGGATGCGGCTGTGGGGACCGCGCTGGCTAACTCCGGACTCACCGTTCGGCTTGAGGCGCACAACGGCCAAACTCAATTCAAGATTGGCGATCCGATAACGGTGGACCTGGTGTTCACGAGCGTTACGGCAGGCTATTCCGTGGACACGAATGCCAACCCCTACCTGCCGTCGGGAGAGATAGTCTATGTTTCGCCTGATGGCGGTTGGGTGCGGTCGCAGCAGAGCCTCAGTGGAAAGAGCCTGGACGGCAATGCCCTGGTGACGCTGGGGAGTGAGCCGGTGCGGGTGCCGGTGCTCATCAATCGAACGATCCTTTTCGAGCAGCCCGGCCACTACGAACTGTCAATTGCTTCCGAGCGATTGACGGCGAAGTCGACACGGGGTCGTCGATTGTCGCCCATTGAAGATTGCAATCCCTGTGCGGCGACAAACGCGGTGGGGATCGATATTGTCGCGCGGGATGCCGCCGAAGAGACGGAACTGGTGGCGTCGCTTTCCGGTGAACTGGAGGCAGCCTGGGAGCAAGAGCCGCGACCTGAATTAACTGAGTTGCAGAAGAAGACTATGCAGGATGTGCAAGAGCAACTGAGCGCAGCCGATTCATCCGAAGAAGGCCAGAAGCGCATGAAGAGCCTGTTGCCGAAGCTCAACGAGATGGTCACAGCGCGGGTGGCCGCGATCGAAGAGAGGCAAGCGGACCTGCTGCTTGCGGCACAGCGGCTGGCATCCCTAGAAGGCGATGAGGCAGTTCGCGCGAAAGTTCATTTCATTGCCGCAGCGAATGAAACGGATGATGACGAGAGCCGGATTGGACTGATTTTGGTGAATGGGCTGCCCAATTCGCGCAATAAGCAACTTCAACTCAATCTGCTCGGGGCGGCGTGGCGCGATCCAAGCAACCTTCCAACGGACGCGTTGCATGAGGCTCTGCGTTCCGGACGGGATTTGGCGAGAGATGGGATGGTGAAGATGGATGAGTTTGGGGGGACTGAGGAAGAGCGCAAAGCGGCCGTGAAGCAGTCACAGGCTGACTTTGATGTAATTATCGGCACTCTGCCCCAGCGCAGTGAGCTCGATCGCACCCGCACCATCCAAAAACTCAAGAGCATTGGCATACCAAACCCATTCAATCAGGCCGGCGGTCGCCCATGAATGGGACGCATAAGAAAACAGGCGGTCCGAAGACCGCCTGCATACGCCCGCGCAGCGGGTGATCTTACGCTGGAACGTATTCCGCGGCGTCCACCTTCACCGGCGTGAGCCAGCCGAATCGGTCGGGCTTGAGGCCGTTGGCGATGCCGAAGAACTCGTCGGCGATTTTCTTGGTAATTTCACCCACTTTGCCGTCGCCCACCACAATGCGGTCGATGGTCCGGATAGGCTGGACTTCGGCGGCGGTGCCGGAGAAGAAGACTTCGTCGGAGATGTAGAGCAACTCGCGGGGGAAGGCCTGCTCGATCACCGTGAAGCCGAGGTGGCGGGCGAGGGTGAGCACGCTGTCGCGGGTGATTCCGGAGAGGGCGGAGTTTGCCAGCGGCGGGGTGTAGATGACGCCGTTGCGGACCACGAAAATATTTTCGCCGGAGCCCTCGCTGACCAGCCCGTTGACGTCGAGTGCAATGCCCTCCTGGTAGCCGTTGGTTTCGGCTTCCATGCGGATGAGCTGGGAGTTCATGTAGTTGGCACCGGCCTTGGCCAGGGCGGGCATGGTGTTGGGCGCAAGGCGGTTCCAACTGGAGACGCAGACATCTGCGCCGCCATGGCCCGAGAGGTATTTGCCCCAGGGGAAGTTGGCGATGTAGACCTCAATGGGCGAGCCCTTGGGACTGACGCCGATTTCGCCGTATCCGCGTAGCGCGATGGGGCGAATGTAGCAGGGCGCAACGCCATTGGCTTCAATTACATCGACAACCGCGGCGCAGAGCTCGTCGAGGGTGTAGGGGAGCTCCATGCGGTAGATTTTGGCGGAGTCGATGAGGCGCTGCATGTGCTCGGGGAGCCGAAAGACGGCCGAACCGTGGGGCTGGCCGTAGCAGCGGATGCCCTCAAAAACGCTGGAGCCGTAATGGATTACGTGGCTCAACACATGGAGGGTGGCGTCTTCCCAGGGAATCAGGTTGCCGTTGTGCCAGATTTTCGATGTGGTTTGGATAGGCATGAGAGTTCGACGAGCTCCTTCGGGCGTACCAGCGCATGAATACAATTCAGGGTAACGCGAATCGAGGCGGCGTGTCACTGCGGCCGATAGATGCGTGGGGGCGGAGGGTTACCGAGTTGACAATGATTTTGAGAATCCGTGGTGCGCGTTGAGGGGAAAGCAGCGAGTTAGCCCCTGCTTCGCGGGGATAGCGAGTCAGCAAGTTGGCGGGTGCATCCGGAATTGTTGAGTTGAGCGAATGGGCGAGATTTGATCGCGGCGATGGAGCATATGGCCGTTGTATGATTACGCTGCGTACTGCAGATGAGATTTGTGGAGTGCTTTTCAATGATGAGGCGCCTGGTCGGTTCCGTGTTTTTTTTTGCTTTTGTTTGCGCAGGCCTGGCGGCTTTCGGCCAGGACCACGGCTCGCTTGACCTGATGCCGTTGCCGGCGCACGCGACGCTAGGCGAGGGGCAATTCCTCATCGATGGAAGCTTTGGCGCGGCGATTGAGGATTATCCGGACCCGCGGGTTGTTGCGGGCAGGCGGCGCTTCCTGGAAACGCTGGGGCGCGAGACGGGAATCCCGTTTGCGGTGGATGCGGCTGCGAACAAGGCCAGTTTCGTGATCCACACCGCGGGGCCGAGCGAGGCGGTGCAGCAGTTAGGCGAAGATGAGTCGTATCACCTGGCGATTACTTCGAGTCATGTCGAGTTATCGGCGGCGAATCCGCTGGGTATCTTGCATGGACTGCAGACATTTTTGCAGTTGGTGCGAGTTACACCGCGAGGCTTCGGCGTGCCGGTGGTGACCATCGATGACCAGCCTCGTTTTCCGTGGCGCGGACTCATGATCGATGCGGGGCGGCACTTCCAGCCGCTGGCTGTGATCGAGCGCAACCTGGACGGCATGGAAGCGGTGAAGCTGAACGTGTTTCATTGGCACCTATCTGAAGATCAGGGCTTCCGCGTGGAGAGCAAGCAGTTTCCGCTGCTGCAGGAGAAGAGTTCGGGCGGGCGGTATTACACGCAGGAGCAGATTCACGAGGTGATCGACTACGCGCGGGAGCGGGGAATCCGCGTGGTGCCGGAGTTCGATATGCCATGCCACACTACGGCGTGGTTTGCGGCGTATCCGCAATACGCCAGCGCGGCGGGGCCATTCAAAGTGGAGACGAAATGGGGCGTGTTCGATCCGGCGATGGATCCGACGCGGGAAGCGACGTTCGATTTTCTCGATAAGCTGATCGGTGAAATGGCGGCGCTCTTTCCTGACGCATACTTCCATATCGGCGGCGATGAGTGCGACGGCAAAGAGTGGGACGCGAACCCGCGCATTCAGGCGTTCATTCGCGAACACGGCATGAAGGACGACGCGGCGTTGCAATCGTATTTCACCGGCCGCGTGCAGAAGCTTGTGGTCGCGCACCACAAGATTCCCGAGGGCTGGGACGAGGTTCTGCAGCCTGACACTCCAAAGGACGTGGTGATCCAGTCTTGGCGCGGACCCTCAGGGCTTGCTGCAGCAGCACGGCAAGGGAACCAGGTGCTGCTTTCGAACGGCTATTACATCGACCTGAACCAGCCGGCCTCGGAGCATTATCTTGTGGACCCGCTGGGCGGGGACGGCGCCAGCCTGACAGCGGAGCAAAAGGCGCGCGTGCTGGGCGGCGAGGCAACCATGTGGAGCGAGTTTGTGACTCCGGAAAATATCGACAGCCGCATCTGGCCGCGCACTATTGCCATCGCGGAGCGCTTCTGGTCCCCGCAAGAGGTGCGGGATGTGGATTCGATGTACCGGCGGATGGCGACTGTCTCGCAGAAGCTGGAGTATTACGGGTTGCAACACAATTCCTCAACGCGGACGATGCTGGAACGGATGGGCGGGAAGGCCGATCCGAAGGCGTTGGAGGTGCTGGCCAGCGCGCTGCAGCCTCCGCAAGGGTATGAGCGCGAAAGCTTGCACGAGTACAACAGCACTTCGGCTCTGAACCGGATGGTGGATGCGGTTCCTCCGGAAAGCGAGACGGCGCGGGAGTTCGGGCAACTCGCTGCTCTGATCGCTGCGGGTAAAGCATCCGAGCAGCAGTGGCAGCAGGCGCACGATTTGCTGGTCGAGTGGCGCGATAATGACGCGATGCTGCAGCCGGAACTGGGTGGATCGGAATTGACGGCCGAGTTGATCCCGGTCTCGCACACTCTGTCGCAGGTTGCGGCCATCGGGTTGCAGGCGCTGGACGATTTGAAGAATCATCGCGTGCTTGGTGCGGATGCGCGAGAGAAGAAAATGCAACTGCTGAAGACGGCGGCAAAGCCCAAAGCGGTGCTGGTGGACAAGGTGGCTTCGCCAGTGGAATTGCTGGTGAATGCGAGCGCGAAGCAATAGATCCATTGTTGCGATTGAAATGGCCAGTTGTGGTAAAAGCCTGTTTGGAAACTCGTCCGGACGGTAGGCCGGGACTCCAGTCCCGGCATATGGATAGCCGAGTCAGCTCGGGCTTTAGCCCTTGAGGCCTGGCTTTTGGAAGGAGGAGCATGCCGCAGGGCCTGAAGGCCAGCGTGTTTTGCAACCCATAATGTCAGGGCTGAAGCCCTGACCTACCATTCACGACGATCCATCCGAGTTTTTCAACCGATCCTAAGGTTCAATCCGTGAACGCCCAAACACCGAAGAAGCAAGGCGCCGACGCAAGGACCGCGCGTAAATTGCTACCCGGGTTGTCGGTGAAGGATGGGTTCACGCGGCATCCGTTCGATGTGGAGTTTGGGGTCCGGACGAGTGGACTCATAGCGGGCAGGCATTTGAAGAGCGGCCACATACACGACCGGCACGTCACGGCTTACTACGGCGTTGCGCCTTCGGTGTTTCATTCATTGATCCAGCGATGGCGGAAAAGTGTGCCGACGGCGAGGATGCGGGAGACGACCTTTGTCGATCTGGGAGCGGGGATGGGCCGGGCAGTCCTGCTGGCCTCGGAGCTTGGGTTCAGGTCGGTGGTGGGCGTGGAACTGCATCCCACGCTGGCGCGTATTGCGCGCAAGAACGTGAGCTTGTGGCGGGCGGCCGAGCGGGAGCAGGCACCTTTGCGCATCGTTGAAGGGGACGCGGTGGAGTTTGCACTGCCCGCGAGGCCAGTGCTGGTGTTCCTGTTCAATCCGTTTGGGGCGGCCGTGCTGCGGCGGCTGTTGAAGGGTTGGCGCAAGGCTTTGGCAGGGCGAGCGCAGTCTCTGGACTTGCTCTACGTGAATAACGAGCAGGAGGGCGTACTGGAGAGCGAGCAGGGATGGACGCGGATGTTTCTGGGCAAGGTGCGGCGTTCAGAGGCAGACGCAATTGCGGACCACAGGATCATGGCCAACCAGCCGGAGGGGGAGTATGCCTCTTCCAACTGGGAGGATTGCTCAATGTGGAGACTAGGAACTTAGGGATTAAGGGACTGGGGACATAGACATTTCGCAGCTTTCTTAGAAAGTATTTGACGAGACAGGGTTGCGCAGAGAAAGCTGTTAGCTGGGCTGGCTGGGGCATTCATTTGCATTGACAAATGAGGCGATGTCATGATTCTGCGGCAGAGGCTGCCGGCAAAGGGAATCGGACACAAACGAGAACGGGCTGAGCCGGATTGGGCGCGACGATCTGGGCCGCATGGCGCTGGATCGGCTGGAACCGCTGCCCGTCGACATCAGTTTCGTCGAGACGGACGCGGAGCATGAGACGGGTCGAGTCACCGTGTATTTTGAGGCGGGCCAGCCTCATTACACCATCCACCAGCCGGCGGCTTGGGATTTTCTGGAGCTTTCCGACGAATGGGTGCGGCTGGCGGAACGGGCCGACGCAATTTGTTTCGGGTCGCTGGCGCAGCGCAGCCTGGAGTCGCGCCAGACGATTCAGACGCTGGCGGCGCAAACTTCATCGAAATGCGTGCGTGTGTTCGACGTGAACCTGCGCGCTCCGTTTTATTCAGGAGAAGTGATCCAGGAGTCGCTGGAACTGGCGACGGTAATGAAGATGAATGACGCAGAGGTTCCGCTGGTGCTGGGGCTGCTGGGCTTGCCGGACGCCACCGAGTCGTCGCCCGGCGCTGCCGAGCCGGACCCGCTGCGGCAAGGCGCGGAACGGTTGCTCAGCGAGTTTCCCACCTTGCAGATGGTAGCCGTGACGCGCGGCGGCCACGGCAGCCTGCTGGTGACCCGGGACGAATGGCACGAACACCTGGGGATTCCGGTCAAGGTGGAAGACACGATTGGCGCCGGGGATGCGTTTACTGCAGCCTTGACGCATTACCTGCTGCGCGGCGCGGACCTGCACACGCTGAATGAAGCGGGGAATCGGTGGGGTGGATGGGTGGCGTCGCAGTCGGGAGCTATGCCCGCTTTGACCGATGAAGTGCGGGACGGGATTGCCGCAGCCATCGAAGGATGAGCGAGGCGTACCGCCGACAATTTGAAAAGACAAAGATTGCGGGCCGCCCGGTTCAGGGCAAATGGCAAGGCCATGCATGTGGGCAAATGGGTTGCGAGTCCAGCGATCCAATTCAACGAACTAAAGCAATAACTTACAGCAAAATGTTCAACTCAAATGCAAAAAACCGCGAGATGGTTGGAGGGGGCTTCTATCGGTCCTTCGGCCTGAGCGGACTGCGCGATTCTGCCAATATTGGATAGACAAATAGCAGATATTTGCTGTACTGTTCTTTTACGAATCGAAGACCGAGACCGTGTCAGAACGGAAGTCTCAGCGAAAGGG
The DNA here is from genome assembly GCA_050013495.1 of Occallatibacter sp. GTDB lineage: Bacteria > Acidobacteriota > Terriglobia > Terriglobales > Acidobacteriaceae > Telmatobacter. The sequence goes on from JBEKFD010000124.1 coordinate 13,281, forward strand.
AAATGGATGGCTGGACCGCGCAAGACTGCAATCAAGCTGGCTCCGCCGCCGGAGCCGGGCCCGGCGCAGGCTACGGCTAAATACAGGCGGGTTTTCGAGTATCTCCATGGACACATCCAGTCAGGCGCGTTGAAGGCGGGAGACCGCTTGCCAAGCGAGGCGGAGCTGGGCAAGCTGTTCGATGCCTCGCGGATTACAGTGGCCAAGGCGGTTCTGGACCTGCAGCGAATGGGCCTGGTGACGCGGCGGCCGGGCGCGGGAACACACGTCCTGGCTCCGCCGCAATCCGAGGGCCGGACCTTCGGGCTGCTGATTCCGGAGCTGGGCCTGACGGAGATCTTTGAGCCTATTTGCCATGGGATGATGCGGTCGGCGTTTGCGCGGCCGGACGCGCTCTTGTGGGGCAATGCTGCCACGTCCGTCGGCGAGATGGCCAGGGAGGCGGAGCAGATGCTGAGCTCCTTCATTCGCCAGAACGTTGCCGGAGTTTTTTTTGCGCCGCTGGAACTGAGTGGAGACAAGGATGCTGCCAACCGGAGGATTGCTCAGGACCTGGAGCGGGCGCAGATTCCCGTGGTGCTGCTTGACCGCTGTTACATGCCGTATCCGGAGCGCAGCGCGCACGACCTGGTTGGGGTGGACAACCGGCGCGCCGGATTTTTGGCGGCTACGCACCTGCTGCGCATGGGTGTGCGGCGGCTGGCGTTTCTAGGTGAGGCAAACGCGGCGGGTACGGTGGATGCGCGCATTACGGGCTTTCACGAGGCGCTGCGGAAGTTCGGCGTTCACCCGGAGCAGGAACCGGCATGGCGCGGCAGCCCGCAGGATGAATCCCTGGTGCGCAGGATGCTGGAGGCATTGCGCCCGCAGGCGATTGTGTGCGCCAACGACTTGACCGCGGCCCGGCTGATGCAGACGCTGATCGGGCTGGGGGTGCGCATTCCCGAGGAGATCCGCATTGTGGGCATGGACGACGTGAAGTACGCCAGCCTGCTGCCGGTGCCGCTGACCACCATTCACCAGGATTGCGCGGGGATCGGCATGGTCGCCATGGCCACCATGCTGGAGCGGATCGAGCATCCGGAGTTGCCGGTGCGGGACGTAAGCGTTCCGACGAGCCTGGTGGTGCGCCGGTCGTGCGGGGCGCATCTCAACTCACATGCGGCGGCAGGGGGCAGGGCATAGAGCTTGCGTCGGCGGAGCGTTGCAGTTCCGGGCAGGCGGCGTGTAGTCCTGGACGCCGTTTGTGCGTCTCAAGTGATGAGGCCTTGATTCCGGGCTGTCGAAGGGGGTGACTTGATGAAGGCTTTGCAAGCAATCGCTCTGGTCGCGATTCTTATTCCCGTGATTGGTATAGCGCAAAAGAAGAAGCATAACGATGTTCCGGAGATTTTTGGGACGGCGCATTCCGTTTATGTTGAGTCGGCAGACGGAGACTACTCGAAGCCTGGGCTCGACGCAGCCGATCACCGGGCAATCGAGGATGTGCAGGATGTTCTGAAGGCTTGGGGCCGGTACACGCTGGCCGTCCATCCTGAGCAGGCCGACTTGATTTTCGTGGTGCGCAAAAGCCGCGGCAGCAATGCAGACGCAAGGGGCGGGCTGCCCGGGCCGCCACGTCCCAACGGCGTCGCGGGGCCCACCCGGGCTCCTGGCCAGCCGGGAGATCCGGACCCCATGCGCGCGGCGGCGCAGATGGCCCCAGAGGGCGACAGGCTCATGGTCTACACATTCACCGACGGCAAACGGAAGGGGCCGATCTGGACGCGGGAGCTGCAAGGGGGACTGGATGGGCCTTCCGTCCTATTGGTTCAGCAGCTCAAGGGCGCGGTGGAGCGGGCTTATCCTCCCGATTTGACGCCAGCCAAACCGGCTTCCTGACCGGTTTCGCGGCGTTCGCTAATTCTCATATGACGAATTCTTGAGAAATGCCGAAGCGGACCTGGCGTTGGTTCGTCCAAGCGTCAAGAGTACACAAAAATGCTCAAGACCACGATTGCCGCATCTGCGATTCTGCTTCTGGCCAGGACCGGCTGGGCGGTCGAGTCGGATCCCTGCGCAGCCGCTTCTAGCAACCCGGAAGTGCAATTGACGGTTGCCGTCAAAGGCGGGCAGGCTTTTTTCCGCCAAGGAGAAATGATCCCGCTGGTGATTTCGTACACCGCGGCGGAGCCTCATCGCTTTTGGAGGGATGAGCCGGACGCGACGCACTTCTGTGTAGATCCGGCGGTTCCCGACCCGCTTGAAGCGCATTTCAAGCGCAGGAATTTCATGGGCGGCGGACTATTCAGTTGGCATGAGCTGGATGTGAAGCCATCGCTTGCGGAAGCGACCCTGAATGAGCGCCTGAAGTTCGCGCCGGGCCGCTATAGGGTTTATGCGGCGACTTCGAGCGTGTGGCACGCCGCAGGCGCCGGCGAACAGAATGCGGCTAACGAGATGGGCGACGGGCGCATCCACGAGACGGTGCGCTCGAACACGATCGAATTCGAAGTGCAGCCGTCCTCGGCAGAGTGGCAACAAGAGCAACTGCAGAGCGCGGTCGCTACGCTGGTGGGTCCATCTTCGACCGAGGATGCCAAACGTGCGGCGCGCGTGCTGCGCTTTCTGGATACAAAGGCGTCGGCGAAGGAACTGGCCAAAATGCTTGCCGTTCCCAGGCCGAACAATTGGCTCTCACAGGAGTTCAGCGACGGGCTCTACGCGTCGTCGTACCGGGAACTGGCCATCGACTCTATGCGCAAAGAAATGGCGATTCCGGAAGCGGCGATCGGCAACGAGTTTCTTGAAACCCTGGTGGAGCTTGAAGAGGATGCCGACAGCCCAGGAGAGCCACCCGCGTTTGACAGCGCGCATCCTGAGCTGGTTCGCGACTTCTGGGACCGGCAGCAGAAGGTGCGCGAGGAACGGATGAACGCAGTGATTGAAGATACGCTGGCGGCGCTGCCGCGCAAGCAGGGCGTGGCGCGGGCGGTGACAATCAATGCGCTGCTATTGGAATGCGGCGACGATGCGACGCTCGCCCAGCAACTTCGACCGGCGCTGATCGCTTCATGGAAGGACCTGCCGCGCGAGACGCAGCAGCAATTGATCGGCTTTCGCTGGGAACTGGTCGCAGGGCCGGCGATGCTGCCGATACTGCGCGGCATTGTGAGCGGGCCTGCGCCGCCCGACAGGACCGAGCCGGCGGATATGCGCAACGCGGCGCTCAAGCACATTTACGAGATGGATCCGGTGGAAGGCCACGCTTTGATCCTGGGCGACCTGATGAACCCCAAGGCCGACCTGAGCATGAGTATGATCAGGCTGCTCTCCGCGGAGGAAATCGCATCTGGAGTTCCGGCCGCGGTGGAGCGCATCGGCCGCGGCACCGCGCGCGGCCTGGACTACGACCTTGTGGATCGATATGGAGATGCGGCGGTGCTGGGCGCGCTGAAGGCGGCATACGGCGCGCATCCTGAATTGCCGGCCTGCGGCAATCAACCAAAAATGCTGCGCTACTTCCTCCGTGTGGCGCCGGAGTATGGAGCGGAACAGGTGCGCGCGTCGATGGCCATTCGGAAAGATAACGGCTGCTACAAATACCTGTTGCAAGCGTTGGGCGATCAGATTCCGGCGGCGCAGCAGAGCGCGATTGAGGCGCTAGACGATCCCGATCCAGACGTGGTGCAAGATGCGGTGATCGCGTTGACCCGGTGGGGCACGGCCGATGCGGAAGCGCCGCTATGGGCGCGCCTGGAGCGGTTGCATGGCGAATGGAAGGGACATGAAAACGAGATTCGCATCACCCCGGATTGGACCAACGCTGCCATGCGTGCATATTCACTGGAGCAGGCGCTGACTTCGGGTTTGGCCGGTGGTAGCGGATGGGTTTGTCCGCCGGACAAGCTGGCGCGCCTGGCGGAACTGGTGGTGACGCGACAGGACCGTTCGCAGGTAGAAGGGTGGACGGCGGAGTGGAAGGACGGGCCGCTGCGCCTCGAGCCGCAGTGGTTCCCGGAAGACTCGCTGACCTTCAGCGTGCTGGCGAGTGTGGAATTGACCGAGGATCAGTTGATCGCCAAGCTGGGGCAGTTTCCGCGGGGAACGCGGTTTGTTTGGCCCATGTGGAAGCCGGGGCAGATTGCTCCGCCAGTGACGATGGAAAAGCAGCAGGCGGTCTTCGAGCGCATGAAATCGGTGGCCGAAGAGCATGGGCTATCAATGGCCCAATTGATCCAGCCTTAGTTTGTTCCAGGCGAGCTGGCCGCGCGGCTGCGATAAAGTTAGTTCATCGTGATTATCAATATTGCCAGGCGCGCGCATGACCATAACTGGGAGCTTGATCCGATTACGCGGTCGCTGCTGGATACGGATTTCTATAAGCTGCTTATGCTCCAATTCATCTGGAAGAATTTCTCCAAAACACAGACCTCCTTCACGCTGCTGAACCGCAGCGCGTCGGTGCGGCTCGGCGACGTTGTCGATGTGGGCGAGTTGCGCGAACAGCTGGAAGAGACGCGGCGGCTCAAGTTCCACAAATCGGAGCTGATCTGGCTGGCAGGCAATACGTTTTATGGGCGCAGAGGCATTTTTGAGCCGGCGTTTCTTGAGTGGCTCGACGAAGACTTCCGCCTTTCCGACTTCGAGTTGTCGGTGGAGGACGGCCAGCTCTCACTCAATTTCCATGGGCTCTGGACGGAGACCACGCTGTGGGAGATTTACGCACTTTCAGCCATCGACGAATTGAAAACGCGCGCCAGCCTCAAACTGCTCAGCGAGTTTGAGCTCGATGTTCTGTATGCGCGGGCGAAAACCAGATTGTGGGAGAAGATGGAGCGCCTGCGGGGCGTTCCGCGGTTGAGTGTGAGTGACTTTGGAACGCGGCGGCGGCACAGTTTTTTGTGGCAGGAATATGTGGTGAAAGCCATGAGCGATGTGCTGGGCGCGAGCTTTGCCGGCAGTTCCAACACCTACCTGGCCTACAAGCACGATCTTGAAGCCATCGGCACCAATGCCCATGAGCTGCCCATGGCCCTTGCCGCTCTTGCCAACGATGAAGACGAGTTGCGATCGGCGCAATACCGGATTCTCGAGTTGTGGCAGCAAAGCTACCAGGGTGAGTTGTTGATTCTGCTGCCGGACACCTTTGGCACCACGCAGTTTCTTGAGGACGCGCCGGAATGGGTGGCCAACTGGACAGGGCAGCGCATCGACAGCAAAGACCCGTACGTCGCGGGCGATGAGTATATTGCCTGGCTGGAGAGGCTGGGGCGCGATCCGCGCCAGAAGCGGCTCATCGCATCCGACTCGCTCGATGTGGAGCAGATTCTCGGCCTGCACGCCTATTTTGGCGGCAGAATGTTGAATGGCGCGACGCCTGCGGATTTCCAGAAAGCGAGCGACTTTGAAGACCAGCGGAAATGGGTTGCTGAGCGCCGCATCCGCTTCAGCGCCGGGTGGGGCACGCTGCTCACCAACGACTTTCGCAGCTGCGATCCGCGCGGCGGGGATGGATTCAATCCTGTCAGCCTGGTGTGCAAGCTGACGGAAGTGGACGGGCGGCCGGCGGTGAAGCTGTCTGATAATTATCTAAAGGCGATGGGTCCGCCCGACGAGATCGAGCGCTACCGGCGGGTGTTTGGAACGGCGGGAGTGGCCAATGTCCCGCTGCTGACCTGAATCCGGCAATAAAATCGGTTTTCCTCAGGCATGGATACTTGCAATCATTCGCGGTCTGCAATAGAATTTGAGTGAGCAGGCACTCAGTAATTCAGAGAACTGAGGAATACATCGTTTGGCTCGACCCAGAAGTGGTGATAAGCAGAAGGCGATTCTCGATGCGGCATTGAGGGTTTGTGCGGAGCGGGGGATCGGCGGGGCGCCGACTTCGGCCATTTCCAAGGCTGCGGGCATCGCCGAGGGGTCGCTGTTCACCTACTTCAAGACCAAGGACGATTTGCTGGATGAGCTTTACGCGAGTTTGCGCAAGGAATTCAGCCATCATTTGGTGGACTTTCCCCACGGTGAGGACGCCCGAACCCGGCTGCGCTTCATCTGGGATCGGTTTCTGGAACTGGGAGCGGAGCACCCGGAGCAACTGAAAGTCCTGGCCCAGTTACGCGCTTCGGGCAGGTTATTCAAGGAAAACGAGACGCCCAACCTTGCGCTGGTTGAACTGATGAAAGCTACATCCGAGGCTGCCAGGGGGGACGAGATCAGGAAACTTCCCGCGGAGTACCTGGTGTTAATGGTCCGAGCGCAGGCGGAGATCACGGTGGAATTCATCAGGGCTCATCCCGGGAGCGCGGAAGTTTGCCGGGAGTCGGGTTTCAACAGGGTTTGGAATGGTTTGTCAGGAAATTAGCTTTTCTTGTTTTTGAATGAACGAGCAGTCTCGCAAGTCAGAAGTCTGGCAAGTCATAGAAAACAGAAGATCGAAGAGGGCACGTCAATAGAAATTAAAGAGAAGACTTCCCATCAGGGTTGGGGTGCGGACCAGATTCCGCCGCAGACCGGAAAACAAGTGGTGGTTACCGGTGCGACCGGCGGACTGGGCTATGAGGTTGCTCTGGCATTGGCTCAGGGATGCGCCGATGTCGTGGTTGCCGCGCGCAACGAAGCAAGGGGCCGGGAAACGGCGGCGAAGATCCGTATCCTTGCGCCCAGGGCGCTGGTGCGTTTCGAGAAGCTGGACCTGGCGGATCTGACGTCTGTGTCCGCGTTTGCCCGCCGGCTTGCCGCTGTGGGCCGGCCGCTGGACCTGCTGGTGAATAACGCCGGGGTGATGGGACTGCCGAAGCGGCGCATGACCGCGGATGGATTCGAGCTGCAGCTGGGCACCAATTACCTGGGCCATTTTGCGCTGACCGGGTTGCTGCTTCCGCTGCTTCGCGCCAGCCGTCATCCGAGGGTGGTGCAGGTCAGCAGCCTGGCACACCGATTCGGACAAATCCGCTTTGACAACCTGCATGGAGAACTCCGTTACCGGCCGTGGGCAGCCTACTCGCAGTCGAAGCTGGCGGCGCTTTTGTTTGCGCGCGAACTGCAGCGGCGCAGCAATGGGCGAGGCTGGGGATTGCAAAGCTACGCGGTGCATCCCGGATGTGCGCAAACCAACCTGTTTGCCAATGGGCGCGGCCCCGGAAGCGTGCTGGCTTTGCTGCACCGGTGCCTGGGCCGAGTGGTGAGCCAGTCCGCAGCGGACGGGGCGCAGCCCGCGTTGTTCGCCGCGGTCTCAGAGAGTGCGGCGCCGGGAGGATTCTACGGACCCGACGGACTCTTCGAGCTCTCCGGTCGCCCGGCCCATGCACATGTTGCAAGCCGCGCGCGCGATGTTGCGGTTGCGAGAAGACTGTGGGAGGTTTCCGAGGAACTGACCGGGGTTAGGTGGCCGGCGGAATGACGGTGAAGCACGGAGATTTTGCTGTTTGCAGTGCTAGTTGAGCAATTCACTGAATGTTCATGATTCCAGGACTTTTACGCGTAGAAGACTGCACAGTTTCACAGATTCACCTTTGGGGTGTTTTTGTGGGAGTTTCTCTGGTAGATCATTGATTGTAAACCGTTTAAATCGTCCTCCACAGTTTCACAGCGAGGAATCCGCGTCTTAGACGGGGGGTGGGGTGGGCATGCCGGCGGTGAAGGAGCGCGCGACCCGCGCCAGGCCGGGAAGATTGAGGAGAAGGTCCTGCACGACAGCGGAGACGGAGGTGTCTTTCTTTGCGGCTCGGATGCGGGCCTGGCGGTACGAATCGTCGCTGACGGCTACAGTGATGTTGCGCATCGTGCACTCCCTGATTTGGCGGGATTTTGACTGCTTATTTCCATTGTGCGCCGGGGTCGGATAATTATCTGCAAATAATCTGCGGTGGGCGGGCGGGGAGTGGGCGTGGTTGAGGTTCGTGGTTTCCATGTCTCAAGATCGAGATATGGTGCACCCGACACTCGGCGATTATGGCATATAGGAATATGAAGTTCTGTTGTACAAGTAATGTCCTAGGACGGGAGGGAGATTGGGGGGCTGGACCGTTGATTTTGCGACTTTTCGGCAGGACTACGAAGGGCGCGCTTTTTGTGTGGCGAAGCCGGGGGGGTCCACCCTTCGCTAGAAAAAAGGGAAGATTCTCTCTTGCCATGCAAGCATTTTCGGTGGGGCACAGATTGGACCGAGATCCCAAATCCCAACCGCTGACCAGCTAGAATTCCTTTGAATACGTATTGGAGTGAACTCCTATTTTCCGAATACCCCGCTCATCGCGATAGGGCCGCGATGAACGGGGCACAGCCTCTCAAGGCTCAGACAGGTTTGTCGGGATAGGTGACCGGGGCACCTGCCGCCCGGCTGAACAGCTAGAATTGCTGTGAATACGAATGTCCCCCCATTCCCATCCCCGGTCCCCAAAAGCGAGGGACCGGGGGCACCCTCATCATGGTCTGGAAAGGTCACCGGGACCGGGGCCACCCGCCCCCGGATAGCAAGTTGAGTGGGCCACCCGCCATACGTATCGTGGCTCCCTTTTCCCTAATTTCCCGAATCATTTCCCCCTATTTCCCCGCGATTTCAGGAAGAGATTTCAGCGACCCAACGCTCAATATGCCTCTTGAGCTGGAGATCGCGATCATAGGAAGCGTAAAGGTCCTTTATTAAGTCAAAGGGCACTGGAGGCAAAGACGAGTGGCGCAAAATCAGACATTGCTTGTTCTGCTGGTGCATCATTCCGAGTTCGTAGGCAACATTGGCGCTATACGTTTGACCTTGCTCGGCCTCATCAAACAGTGCGAGCCCATACTTACAGCAGTGGAGAACCGCCACCGGATTGTAAACGTTATTGGTGATGTTCCAATCGGGGTCGTCAGCTCGGACGGCCAGAAGATGTTTACGATTTAATGTTTCGGCAATATAGTCAGCCACATCGCGGTTGTTCGTCCGATACTTCATCATTACAAACACATTCCGCCGGAATGGAAACCGAAGTGCCTTCTGCTCAATGTCTTGTCGGAAGCCTTGAAGCGGCTTTGGTAGCTCGAACTGGCGTTCTCCTGGAATCAGCAACATGCGTTCTTTCAGGGCCACCAGCTTCTCTGCCTCCTCAGCAAATATTTTCCGAATATCTTCTAGCTTCAAGGATTCTACGATGCCGTTCGGCTTAGGGAGCGTGATTTCTCCGATATTCGAGGTTCGCGAGTTCAAGTAGTAGCGTTCTATGTCCGCAATAATATTGCCGCCTTTCTCGATGACCGGGACGCCTAAGCTGGCAAGTTTGCCGCGATACTCGTCGGCTAAGCCAGAAACCACGAGCACAGGCGTATTCGGTTGAATTCGGCGAAGTTCTTGGATCACATCAAGGCCTGAAGGGCTCAGGTCTGATCCAGAGGGCTCTAAGACAAGGTCGGTGAGGACGAGATCGAAATTTCTCAAGGCTATAACTCGGCGCGCTTCATGAGACGACACCGCCACCTCGATTTCAGCGCCGAGCTCTGAAAGCAACTTTTGAAGGTATTGAACGTACGCGAGATCGTCGTCGACCACGAGCACAGACAACGCTTTCAGAGCCCCTACTGGTCGGTACATGCCGCCTCCTTCATTTTGCGTACGCTTCAATTCTTGGGGCAAATCGATGCTGGTCCGCCGCAGTCGTCCGCTTCTAGTGCCATCGTTCCGCGCCATGATCCCGACATGCAGTTTGTCCTTGCTTCTAAGACTGGCCACCGAAGTGGTAAATTCTAATCAATCTCAATCTCTTGATCTTGCTCCTTGAAACCGAACAACCGAAAGCCGCAATTCAATTCCTTAGGGCCGTCAATTGGGAGAATATCGCGAAAGGCTGGATAAGGTATTGGCAAGAACGACCCCGTCTTGTAGGACAGAAAACGTCTAGCTCCAGAAAGGGAGCCGGGGATCTTATCATCGACTTGGATTAGGGACTGTGCCCTCAGCTCGATCTTGATGAGCTTCTCGGGGCCAACCATGCACAGCACAAGAAGAGTATCGGCATACCATAGATAGTTGGGAGGAGAGCTCGCGGTTAGATACTGTCCAAGATACTCATTTACCCTCTCTGGCAGCCTAATGTAATATCCTTCAAGTTTCTTAAAGGCATCTGATTGAATCAAAATGCATGCGTCCTTAGGACCGTCCCATCCGAGCTTTCCAGCGATGAGGTCAATGGTCCTCACCTTCTCAATTCGAATAAGATATGGCTTTGGTCGGAAGGCCGCAGCCGCTTCGCGCACATCAGTCGGAATCATGCCGACCAGCAAAGGGCCAATAAATGGGACAAGAAGCGTGCAGTTAATAAATGGCAACAATACCGTGCTTCCACAGTGCCGTTCAAGTTCTTGGAAGATGGGGCTATCCACGTTGACAGAGAACACCTTTTCACCCGCCGACTCGTGGACCGCTACATGGCTGTTGCCGGGGACGCGGCAAAGCCGGACGCTGGGTCTAGGGACGGCCCAAAACCGCGAGAGGGTCTCTTCGATAGCGGACCGGACCGATCGCATTGTCGGGGTCTCCTCATCCTCCTGGAGAGGCACCGCACCCAGTTGGAATGATCCGATTTCCTTGGCACCGCAATGCTTCTCTATGTATCTGATGATGTAGGGCCTTATGCTAGGTTGAATGGCCGCTGCAAGCACCACCATAACGTTCTGGTCGGTTGCCACCGATGCAATTTCGACCGGGGGGTCATCATCCTGCGAGTACAAGACGTTGAGATGCAGCTCTTGGCTTCTGATGGTCATCTCGCCTAATGAGATGGGCAACCTTCTCCCAAACAGCCGCACAGAAAAATTGGCAAGGAAAGACTCGATTTCTTCGAAAGGTTTTCGAGCTAAATAGGACAACACTTCATCATTTGTGAACATGAGATCGTTGCTGTGAAGGACTTTCACAATGAACGAGCAGAGGCTAATTAGGAATCTGAAAAGTCGTTCCGTAGAGTCACGGTCCAAGCCCTCCCTGGTGACGTTTGGTCTTAGAATTGATGTATTAATCCAGCCGTTTATAGGCATATTGGGAAGTCCAAGTCGACGAATGCTTGGCGTTACCATAAATCGGTTAGTAAGTACCTCAGTCTCACCAGTTCCTACGTTCAAGAGTCCACTCACTGCGTCGTTGGCGGCTGAAAGCACGATCGCAATGCCCTGGACACCGCGCCTGTGGAGCGAGATTTCCACAGGAACATCACCCAACGGAATCTTCATCCCATCGAGGATAGAGCCAGCAGCAGGAAGACGTGGCAGATCACACCCTGATATGATTTGCCCATTGAAGAAAATGTGCTCAGGGATGTAGCGCACATGCGCCTCAAGATAGGATCGGAATTTCGATGCGTCGATAGCCGAGATGAGATGGCCGATGATTATGGTTCCATAATGGTCTAGGGTGCCGCCTTCGGTTATAAGGTAGCCAGTCTTGTTAGATTCAAGGTCTGTCTTATTGACAGTACTTCGCAAAACTGGACTACCCTTGCGTTGCGTTTCGACATCTACTCTGCTGCACACGCCAAAATTTGCAAGGGCGCCGATGCCAAAGCGGCCGATTACCTTACAGTCTTCTGCCTCCTTCGAGAGTTTCGAACTGCGGCCTATGTACCAGAAGTAGTCGCGAATGTCTGCCGCAGACATCCCAATTCCCCAGTCCTCAATTCTCACGTGTGTTTCGTTCGCGATTATCTCGATGCGTCCTTTGTCATCCGGGCGGGGTCCGTCAATTCGAGCCATCCGTAGTGCGTCAATTGCATTTTGGACGTTCTCGCGAAGGAACACTGCGGGAGTGGAGTACAGACGATCTGTTAGAAGCGCCAGTACGGCGCCAAGATCGATTTTGACGTTCTCCATTGCGTTTCCTCGACGAGAGATTGAGAGTTTCGGGGGCGCAACCAGTGTAAAGGACTTTGTCCAGGTCAAGGTCATCTTAATTTTTAGCTGGGGGATGGGGGGCATTGTAGGTATTCACAGCAATTCTAGGCGGGTCGCCCACTCATTGATCCTGCCACCCGTCTGTCCTTTCCAGAAAGTTGAATCTGTGCCTCATTTATCGCGGCCTTATCGCGATGAGTGGGCCGCGAAGTCTCGCTGTCCACTCCGACTCGATTTCAACCACTCCTCGAATTCCGGTGGCGTAGTGGTTGAACAGGCTGCGGAAAAAGGGGCTGGTGGGTTCAATGTGCGGAAGGCATCCCGCAGGGGCTCAAGCCCGACGCTGATTATGCGGCGCTTGCGGCACGACTGAAGTCATGCCCTGATACAAAACATCCGCAGATCCTTCGACTCACCACCCCCGAACTGAGAGACGTTCGAGGCCCCGTTCGCTCCGTCGAGAATCGTGCGGGGAATTCGGTCGCCCCTCCAGGGCTTATCCCGTATATAGGGGCTGCGACCCCAGGGCGGCGCGCCGCTTGCCCTGGGCTATTCTCGACGGCTCCCTCCGGGAGCGAGGGTGCCGAGCGGATTTTCAGATTGTGGTGAGTCTGGAGTTCATCGAAGAACAGCCGCGGATTCCCGTTCGACTTCGTTCAGGGCGGGCTTTCGACTCACCACCCCTCGGAACTGAAAAGACGTTCGGGGGCCCGTTCGCTCGTCGAAAATCATGCGGGGAATTCGGTCGCCCGTACAGGGCTTATCAGGTCTATAGGGGCTGCGATCCCAGGGCGGCGCGCCGCCCCGCCACCCCAGCGACGAAGACCCGTCGCCGGGGACCCCGCCGCGCCGCTTGCCCTGGGCTATTCTCGACGGCTCCCTCCGGGAGCGAGGGCGCCGAGCGGATTTCCATTGACTTTGGTGGGCAAAATGCCTATCGGGACTCAGGATGACGGCAGTTTTGTGTTGCGTATTTCAGACGCAGGAAACAGACCTGAAGACCCGCTCATTGCGATCAGGCCGCAGACCCAGAGGGTGCCGCGACGGGGCACGGCTTCTTCATGCGCGGGGCGATTCTTGGAGATTGATGAGTGGGCCGCCTGCCGTCTGGACCGAGGACCCGCTCATCGCGATAGGGCCACGATGAACGGGGCACAGGCCCTGATACTGGGTTGAGCGGGACCCCGGCCGAATGCAATCAAGAACCATTCATGCGTTCTTTTCGTTTGATGGCTGAAGCGGTTCATTTCGTTGACGGCTCTGCTTTTGCCGCGATGACAGCGTTCTTAAGCGCTGTCTCAAACTTTCTTGCGTCCGCTTTGCTCTCGAAAATTATCGAGATCAGGTCACCCGATTCACTGGACTCTCCAATATCTTCCCCGTTCAAGGGCTTTGCCCCGGCTTTCAGAACGGCGTTGAGTTTATCCCGGTTATATTTGGTAAAGAAAAAAGGCTTGCCACTTGTAGCTTTAAACAAAACGATTGTCAGACTGCCTTGGTCTCCTTTTTTGTAGACTCCAACGTCATTGCCAGAAAA
>JBEKFD010000125.1:0-14642 GCA_050013495.1 Occallatibacter sp.
CGTCGAGGGTGCCGGCGATGATGAGCACGTTGTTGCCGAGCACGAAGCCCGTTGCGGCTGCGGCAAGGCCGGCGTAGGAGTTGAGCAGCGACATGACCACCGGCATGTCCGCCGAGCCGATGGGGATGACCAGCATGACGCCGAAGACGAAGGCCAGGCCGAGCATGGCGTAAAAGGCGACGGCGGTTTCGGGATGAATCCAGAAGAAGATGAAACTTGAAACCATGGCCAGCGCGATAATCAGGTTGAGGACGTTCTGGCCGCGAAACTGGATGGGCTTGCCGGCGATGATGCCTTGTAATTTGCCGGCGGCGATGAGCGAGCCGGTGGTGGTGAGCGCGCCGAGCATGACTTCAAAGCCGAGTGCGCCGCGCGTGACTGCGCCCATCTCTGAAGCTTTGACGATGAATTCGCCGATGCCGACGAGCGCGGCGGCCAGCGCGCCAAATGCGTGCGAGAGCGCGGTTCGCTGCGGCATGGCGGTCATGGGGACGCTGACGGCCATCCATGCGCCGATGATGGAGCCAACGGCAAGACCGGCGATGATCCACACCCAGGTAACGATGTGAGTGCCGACAAGAGTGCCGACGATGGCGGCGAACATGCCGCCTTCGGCAAGGAACATGCCGCGGCGCGCCGTCTCCGGGTGAGACATCATTTTCAGCGAGAGGATGAAGAGGATGGAGGCGACGAGGTACGTGGCTTCCATGAAGTAGGAGGTGAGGCTCACTTGCCTTCCTCCTTCTTGGCTTCTTTCCGTTTGCCGAACATCTTCAACATGCGGTCGGTGATGCCGAATCCGCCGACCACGTTGATGGTGGCGGTGGTTACGGCGACAAAGCCGAGGATGTGCGCGCCGAGCGGATAGTGAACCGCGCCTGCCAGCACCAGGGAGCCGATGAGCGAGATGCCGGAGATGGCGTTGGTGGCGGACATGAGCGGCGTGTGCAGCAGAGGCGGAACGCGGCTGATGACCTGGTAGCCGAGGAAAGCTGCGAGGGCGAAGACGTAGACGGAAGCGATGAGGACTGCAGGGTTCATGGGGTTGCCCAGTTAGCGAGTTGGCGTCCGCCGCGGCAGACTGTTAGCCGCGCTATGCGCGTGTTGGCGAGTTAGCGGCCGGTTCGAGCAGCTTGGCTACGCGAGGGTTTACGGGGCTTCCATTGTGCGCCACGCAGGCTCCTGCGAGGACTTCGTCGGTCAGATCGATGGTCAGCTCGCCTTTTTTCACGATGAGGGCAAGGAAGTTGAGAACATTGCGGGCGTAGAGCTGGCTTGCGTGAACAGGCACCTCCGCCGGCAGGTTGAGCGGGGCAAGCAGCGTGACGCCGTTGAGGTTCTGCTCGACGCCGGGTTGGGTGAGCTCGCAGTTGCCGCCGGCGGGCGCGGCCAAGTCTACGAGGACGGAGCCGGGACGCATGGCGTCAATGGCGGCGCGGCGGATGAGGCGCGGCGCAGGCCGGCCAGGAACCTGCGCTGTGGTGACGATGACGTCGGAGTGCGCGGCGGTGCGGGTGATGAGATCGCGGCCTCGGTCTAGAGCTTCCTCGGTGAGTTCGGCGGCATAGCCTCCGCCGCCTTCGGTGCTGATGCCGCCGAGATCGACGTCGAGGAATTTCGCGCCCAGTGAGCGGACCTGCTCGCCTGCGGCGGCGCGGACGTCGTAGGCCTCGACCACGGCTCCAAGGCGGCGGGCCGTGGCGATGGCCTGCAGACCGGCGACGCCCGCTCCGATGACGAAGACGCGGGCCGGAGGGATGGTTCCGGCGGCGGTCATGAGCATGGGAAAGAGGCGCGGCAACCGGTCGGCAGCGATGATAACTGCCTTGTAGCCGGCTACAGTGGCCATCGAGGACAGCGCGTCCATGGACTGGGCGCGGCTGATGCGCGGGATCAATTCCATGCTGAACAGCGTGACCGGCCGGGCGATGGCGGCGGCCAGGGCGTGCGGCGCGTCGAGCGGCCTGAGGAACCCGATCACCACGGCTCCCGGCTTGAGGCGAGCCTGGTCGGCGGTATCGGGTGCATTGACCAGCGGCAGCAAATCGGCTGAGGCCAGCAGGGATGCGCGGTCTGCCGTAAGGGTTGCGCCAGCATCCTTGTACGCTTGGTCGGAAGCGCCTGCGGCGAGGCCCGCGCCCGACTCGACGCTGACGGAGATGCCTTGGGCGAGGAGCGATTTGAGGCTCTCCGGCAGCAAGGCGACACGGGTTTCCGCAGGCGCGGTTTCCTTGAGAATGCCTAAGAGCAAAGTGCCTCCCCACTTTCAACGATTGGGATTGAGGGAGGAATATCACCTGCGGGCCAGCAAGGTCCACCCATCATTGGGGATTATTCCGGAATTGGGTAAGGACAACCAGTGATCCGGGTCACGCGGGGGCGCAGCGGTAATGTTTTCCGCAGGGCGGCCTTCGCTGCGCAGAGTGCATCTCACCCTGTATCGATGCCCGCGAAGGGTTCGAACGCGTCGCGGATAGCGCTCCGCGTACAAAATGGACGAGGTTTTCCTATGAAATCCAATGGCCCCTTGATTCTCGCTGTGCTTCTTCTGGCATGCGGGCTGACAATCATCTTTGCTTATGGCGTTGGGACGGCGGGTTTCAACGCTGCCTATCCTTTTTCAGCTGCCAACCTGAACCTGTCCATCGCTACTGCGGGACCGGCTGCGGTGGGTGGTCTGGGGCTTACCGCGCTGGGGCTTTTGTTGTTGCTCTGGGCGCTGGTGTGCGCCATCGTCGGCCTGGCGAGTGGAGTGGGTTCCGATCAGTATCGGATGGACCGCGCCGAGCGGAAACGGCTCGAACAGCAGCAAAAGTTTGAGCGCTCGGAGCGCAAGCGCCTGGAACAGCAAGCCCTGGTGGTGAAGCAGGAAGAGCGGCTCAAGGCTTCTTACCCCAGAGATTGAGGGCGTACCTTTTACGGGGGCTGCTTCATTGCCGGGGCGGCAGCGGGATTGTGTGAACGATCGACGGTGAGCGTGGTGTTTGCGGGCAGACTCTGATTGAGTCTGCCCGGTGTGTTCTTGAGCATTCATGATCGCGATTCTGCCCCCGCAAGCATGGCACAGGCCGTCCATGCATTGGTGCTGCGCACCCTGGCTGCGGGAAGGTGTATCGGTGGGGTCGGGGACGGACTGGAGAAAGGCAAGGATCTCCGGTTGTCCAGCAGGCGTTCGCAGATAAGAGCTTCCCCGCGGACGGCGGCAAAGTGAGATATGGAATGTGCTCGCAGGGCTGAATGCGACGGTCCGCGGCAAAGGGGTTGAAGGCGGTGCATCCAGCAAGCACATCGGCCATGCGGCTGCTGTGAATAAGGTAGCTGCCCGATCGTCTCATGGTCCCTGGTAGGCGCCGATGTTGAAGCCAGTGGCGCTGGGCAGCGGGTTTCCGAAAAAGTCCTGCGTGCCCATCGAACATCCGCTGAGGCCGCCGCAGACATTGGCTCCCGCTCCGATCGCCGGCGAATTCGTCAGTAGCTTATATGCGGTTGTGGGCATGCCGGCGGCGTGATATGTGGGGTCGCTGAGCAGTGGATCGGCGACGATGCTGTGCGCGTCCTGGCCAGTGCCGGATTGGTAGGATGCGAAATCGGTGTAGTTGGTGCCGTCCACCTGCCACTGCGGCGATCCTGACGCATTGGACCAGTAGATGTTGTAGTCGACGGAGAAGATCGAGGTGGTGTTGACCATCCAGGGCGCGGCGCCGTAGACGATGTTGTTTTCAAAGAGATCTGGCTGGTTGGCCGTGACGTTCGCCCAAGTGGTGTTTACGACCGCGCCGGGTGTGACCGGATTCCAATAGAAGGTGTTGTTGTAAATCTGCAATCCGTCGATCGAGCCGCCATCCCATGTATTGAGCAGGATTTCGCCGGGGTCGGGGCTGTTACTCAGTTGCGTGTTGTCGGCGCATATGTTGTAGCGGATGATGTGGCCTGAATCGACGGTATTCTCGGCTCCAAAAACCGAAACGCAGTAGCCGGCAGAATCGTGGCCGTAGTTGTATTGCACAATGTTGTTGGTGTTGTAGTAGTCGATATCGAAATCGCCGCCATCGTATCCCTGTCCCCAGGTCGAGTTGGCATAGCTCTCATTGTTCTGCACGGTGCAGGTGTGGCAGAACCACTCCCACAGTGCGCCGGGAGTGCTGCCCGTGCAGGCGGAGCAGAGGCCGGTGTGATACGTGACGTTGTTCTGCAGCAGAACGTCGCTTGCGGTCATTACCAGGATGCCGTCACCGCCAACATCGTGGGCGGTCGAATTCTGCACCGTAATGTTATTGCCAAGCTGTTGGTCGGAGCGGTCGGTGCTTGTCCATCCGCCGCCGGCATAGATCACGATGCCTTCCGAGGCTTGCGTGTCGTGGGCCGTCACACCATCAATCAGAATGTCGCTCATCACCGCGTGCATCCCTGTGCTCGAGAAATAAACCTCTCCGGAGTCGTCGCGCACGGCCGAAACATAGTGTGCTCCGTGGACGTTCAGGTTACGGAGGTAGAAGTGATCGAGATTCACATTGTCGATATTCGCCTGGATGGAGATGCCGTAGAGATTCCCGCCAACAATCTCGAGGTTGTTAATCTCCCAATACTGCTGGTTGTTGAGCTGGATCGCTGCAATGTTCATTCCGCCGTCAATCACTGGCTGAGCGCCGGTGCCGTATGCATCGATGGTGATGGGCGCTCCGCTCGATCCGGAGCCGAAGGGTGTCAGCGTTCCGTTGCAAGTGGTACCGCGTTTGAGCAGCAATTGGTTGCCGGGCTGAAAGGCCTGGGCATTTGCGTTGTCGAGATTGTTCCATGGAGAAGACAATGTTCCGCTCCCATTGGTGGAAGCAGAGCAATCAATGTAGAAGACGGTCTGGGGCGGGGGCGTTGTTCCCGACCCTGTCGATCCCGAATTCGAGCCGCAACCCGCCAACCAGCATCCCGCCAGCATTGACGCGGCAAGCGCACCTGCGCAAGGCCATATCGAGGTTGGTGACGAGTGCCGGAACCGGCTCATCCAGCGACTCTCCTGCAGCGGAAATTTGAGCGCAGTCTCAAGATCGAGCGCGAAATCGGAATGATTGTACGCTTATCATCGATAGCTATTTGGGCAGCGGCTGGGAGCCCGTCACGGTGAAGGAGGCCTCCGCCTTCGATTGCGTTTCCTGCGGTTGAGCGCCGGCCAGTGTCAGGGTGTACTTTCCCGCGAGGATGGATCGGTTGCCCTGATCGTCGACGCTTGAAAGGGTCCTCGGGTCGAGGGTGATGGTTACATCCTTGCTTAGGCCGGCGGGAATGTTTACGCGCTCAAACCCGGCGAGGGAATGGAGGGGTCCGCCCTTCTGCGGAGTTTTGAGATAGGCCTCGACTACTTCGTCGCCAGCGACGGCGCCGGAGTTGGTGACGGTGACGGTCGCGGTGATGGGATCGCCGGCTTTGACCGTGTCGGCTGAGAGCGTGACGGGGCCGTAGGTGAACGTGGTGTAGCTTTGCCCATAGCCGAATCCCCACAGAGGCTTGCCGGTGAAATAGCGATATGTGCGGCCACCGGCGGAGGTTTTGAAGTTGTAGTCAGTGAAGGCGGGCAGGCCGTCGAGCGAGGCGTAGAAGGTGACGGGCAGGCGGCCGGCAGGGTTATTGAGCCCGGCCAGGGTGTGCGCAATCGCGTTGCCGCCGTCGACGCCGGGGTACCAGGCTTCGAGCACGGCTTGGGCGTGTTCGTTGGCCCAGTTCAGGGCCACAGCGCTCCCGCTTTGAAGAACCACAATCAGCGGCTTGCCGGTGGCGGCCACAGCTTCAAGCAGCTTTTGTTGCGGGGCGGGAAGGTCGAGGCTGGTGCGGTCTCCTCCGCTGAAGCCGTCAATTTTGATGTTCATCTCCTCGCCCTCAAGCTCCGCTGAAAGGCCGACGAAGGCTACCACGACGTCGGCCTCGTTAGCGCGGGCTACGGCTTCGTCGAGTTGGGCCTGGGCGGGCGCTACCCATTTGAGGGTCAGGCCGCCGCCTGACTGGTCTCCGGAGTGTGAGTATTCCAGGCGGAAGTCGTGGGGGGTTGTGTCGGTGAAATCTACGGCGATGGAAGGAACCGTGTGGTTTGTCTGCTGAGGCGGCGCGGTGGGGGAGTTTCCAGGCGCGGTATGGAAATTGCCCATGGCGGAGATGTCCGGGCTCGTCCGCAGGTTGCCCTCGGAAAGGACCTTGCCGTCGAGGAGGAATCGGAAGGACTCGACGGGCGAGTAAGGAAAGCTGTCGCCGGATTCGAGCGTGAAGACGTAATGACCAGGCGCCGGAACGGTGATTGCGCCGGACCAGCGGACGGAGTAGTTATTGGTTTCGATCTCCCGAACGGGGTGTGCGTTTTCCCAGTCGGTTTGGACTTCGGGCTCGTTCTGAATGGCGACGGGGCGGCCGGTCCAGTCCGGAGTAGCAAAGAATTCGGTCTTGAGGCCTTGATTCAGGCCGAACGCGGTGCGCGGAACGGGCACGCTGACTCCGGCGGCGAGCGTGGAACCTTGCGCGTAGACGATGGGCGAAGCGCGGAACTGGCGCATCATGCCGTCGAGCGGCGTCACCGGAAACAGCGGCGTTCCCACATAGTTGCCCAGGATGGAAGGCAGCAAATCCGCCGTGGGCCCAATCACAGCAATGTGGCCGGGAGCGGCCTTGAGTGGAAGGACGCCTGTGTTCTTGAGCAGGACAATGCTTTCTTCGGCGGCTTTCAGCGAGGTTTGGCGGTTGGGGATGGAGCCGGAATTGGTGAAGGGAACGCGGTCCAGCGGGTTGGCGCCTTGCGGATCGAAGAGGCCGAGCTTGAAGCGGGCGGTGTAGAGGCGCTCGGCGGCTTGCGTGATCAGGTCTTCAGTCACCAGGCCCTGCTTGACGGCGTCGGCGAGGGTGTTGAAGCCGGGAGTCCACATGCTGCAGGAGAGATCCGTCCCGGCCTGGATGGAAAGGGCGGCGGAGTGCATGACGTCCGGTGTCTTTTTGTGGCCGGCGTTGACGTCCACGATTGCGCCGCAGTCGGAGACGACGAAGCCTTTGAAGCCCCAGGCGTCGCGCAGGTGGTCCTTGAGCAGCATCTTGTTGGTGCAGGCCGGCCACTCGTCGATGGAGTTGTAGGCGCACATGACGGACTGCACGTGGCCCTCGGTGACGGTGGCGCGAAAGGCGGGAAGATAGGTTTCTTCAAGGTCGCGGGCCGAGGGGTCGACGTTGAAGCCATGGCGCATGCTTTCCGGTCCGGAGTGCACGGCGAAGTGCTTGCTGGTGGCCACGGCGCGCAGGTGGTCAAGATCTTCACCCTGCACGCCGTGGACAAACGCCACGCCCAGTTTGGCGGTCAGGAACGGGTCCTCGCCGTAGGTTTCCTGGCCACGGCCCCAGCGGGGGTCGCGAAAGATGTTGATGTTGGGCGACCAGAAAGTGAGCCCGTAGAAGATGCGGTGGTTGCCCTGGCGCTGCGCCTCGTTGTACTTGGCGCGGGCCTCGGTGGAGATGACATTGCCCATGGCGTGGACAATTTGCGGATCCCAGGTGGCGGCCATGCCGATGGCCTGCGGAAACACCGTGGCGTACCCGGCGCGGGCCACGCCGTGGAGAGATTCGTTCCAGGTCTGATAGTCGGGAATGCCGAGGCGGGGAATGGATGTGGCCCAGTCTTCAAGCTGGGCTGCTTTCTCTTCGAGGGTCATGCGGCCGACCAGGTCGTGGGCGCGCTCCGCCGGAGGCAGTTTGGTGTCGAGATAGGGCGCCTGCTGGGCAGCAGCAGCTGCACTGAGGACGACGGCTAGTGAGGCGAATGCAAGCCAGGTACGCGACGGCATGAGGAAGACCCTCCACTGCTGGGACTGAAATGGCAGCCGCTAGGAACTCTACAGGGCGGGGGGATGGTTTGGCTAGGTTTATCGGTTTACTAAGAGAATCCAATCGAATTCTATGCGGAGATAAAGGGGAGGTCAGGGAAGCTCTGAATAAGCCTTCGACCCTCCATCAAGGGCTAAAACCCGACGCTGATTTCTTTACCCTTACCGCACGACTAAAGTCGTGCCTTGTTTCAAGACACTCAATAATCGTGGTTGCAAGGCTTTTCCGCAGACTTTAGAGTCGTGCGTATTCAAAACATAGACTTATTCAGAGATTCCTCAGATCTGCGAAGGCGGATCGGTTTGAGTTTCAGCTTCTCGACGCGCCGCGGTTTCCATGCCGGGGAGAATCGCCCGAAGTTCCTCGAATTCAGGGAGGCCGTGGAGGGGCTTGAGGCGCGGATCGGCGAGCGCCTGGAAGAACCAGGGGCATCGGTCGTCATTGGCGGCACGAAGTTCAGAGATCGCGGCGTCCAGATCGCCCAGCGCGACAAAAGCAGCGGGGTTGAAGGACTTCAGGACGAATCGTTCGCGGCCCAGCCATTGCAGGCGTTCGAGGATTGCGCGGGCCTCCGCGCTGCGGCCCGCCGAAGCCAAGGCATAGGCTTGAACGGCCGATGCTGGATCGAAATAGGGCTGACGCTGCACCAGGTCATCGGCCAACTCAACGGCCTGCGCTGTGTCTCCGTTGAAGCCGGCAATCATGACTCCATAGAAGCGAGCTCCCTCATATTCCGGAAAGAGGCGCATGGCCTGATCGATCTGCTCCACGCTGGCGGCGGCTTGGCCGTTGAGATGCATCGCCCAGGCCAGCCGGGAATGGAGCCAGGAGGAGAAGGGGTCGATTTCAATTGCGGCACGGAGCAGGTCAATTGCTTCAGCGAAGAGGTGGCGACTGAGGGCGATATTAGCCCGCATGCGCGTGACCCATCGATCGTGGGGAAGGTGGTTGGAGTGTTCCATTGCCCACAGTGCAGGAGGAAGATTGCGATCGACGTGCAGGTTCACCCAGGCCATGGCCGGCAGCATGGCTTCCGCCTCGTTGGGGAAATCGGGAATGGACTCGGCGGCACGGCGCACCATGTCTGCGGCCACCGTTGGCGGCATGTATCCGTAGAATGCCTGGGTCACAGAGAGATGGGCCAGGTCCACCTTGGCGTCAATGAAAGACGGATCAATTTCGGTGGCGCGCAGGATAAGCTGCAGTCCATCCTGCTGGCGATGCCGCTCCATCGATTGCCGCTCATGGCGTCCGCGCAGAAAGACTTCGTAAGCCTCGCGCCGCGCGGGACTGTGGGCATTCGCATCCGAGGGATCTGCAGACGCGGATATGGACAGTGAATCCGCCGACCAAGCGAGTGGCAGCGAATGCGTCTGGGCACTCGTCGGGGCCGGGGCGCCGCTACGGCTTCGGGTTCGCCGATCCACCAGCGACAACCTGCGGTCCTGGCCAGGGGCCCTCCGCTCCGGCCTGCGTGCAATTTGCCCCTTCAAGAGAGGCGCAGTGTTGTGGCCGGCGGAAACGGAGGGGGTGCGCCGAGCATCTTCGAAGCCGGTTTGCCAGGAATCGAACCGTCGCGTTTTGAGCCGGAAATCGAGACGGCTAGCCAGGTCGGATTCGAGACCGGCAATTCTATCTCGTTCGACAAGCAGGTCTTCCACCCAGATCTGGACTCCGTCGGCGACGCGAATCATCTCCAGGCGCAGGCGGAAATGGGAGATGAAGGAGCGCAGGGTTCCGGCCAGCACCAGGTCGGCGCGCAGCGACGCGCCAATCTGCTGGGCGCTCAGTCCGCGCAGGGCCAAGGCGAAGACCGAGTCTCGCGCCAGAACGGAGGCGAGCGGCCTTGAAGCATTGCACAGCCGCGCGATGGCTTCTTCTGCTACAGCTGCTCCCAGGTGCTTGGGCACGCCAACTTCCGATGTGAATGGTGCAATGGCCAGCCGTGGGAGCACGATGGGAGAGGAGGCGAGGTAGGGACGCACATCCGCCAGAAGCCGGTAACCGCGCTTGTAGACGGTCTGGATGCAATTGTCGGGCAGCAGGCGGGTGCGCAGGGACGAGAGGCATTTGGGAACCGAGTCCGCAGTCACATGGACATCGCCCCACAGGGCTCGCTTGAGCTGCAGGGGAGAGACGATCTGGCCGGCGTTGGCCAGCAGCATCCGGAGCGCGGCCAGTTCTTTGGGCGGCAGATGAAGGAGCGTTTCTCCGCGAAAAAGGGAACCGTCGGCTTCAAGCCGGAAGCCGGCGAAGGCGAGGGCGGGTTCTTCGCTTCCGATTCCGGTCGGCGAATTCGCGGAGCCGAAAGAGGCTGTTGATGACGATTGATACATCCGATCCAACGCCGTACCTCTGAGTTCGTGCCTGCTTGCTGCCTCTGTCAGACCCTTCGCCAGGGCGAAAGGCGTATGCAAACCTTGGCTGCCCGGGACTCGGCACTGGACAATCCGGGGAATAGACTGAACAGCCTTCCCACACAAAAACCGACTTGCAAGTCGTCGTATATCTTTTTTTGCGTCTAGGCAATTATGCGCTGACGAAAGGACCACATGGAAGCAAATTCCCCGTATCTTTTCAGGTATTAAGTAACGAAAAGTGGTTACTTTATTACTATTTAGTAAATAACATTCGACGCAAGATTGTCAGAGTCTTCGGAGGATTCATTAGCATTTCGATTGGGTTTGGGGGCCTCTGGGACTTCAATGGCTCGCGAAGAGGTCAATTGTGCCCATCAGGATGGTTCACCCGGCGAGGTTTTGGGCCGAAGATTGTTGACCGAACGGGAAATTCGGACAAAACGCGAGGAATTGGCCTCGAAACGGAGGCTGGGGTGGGGGTAATCTGTCTGCGGAAATCGGTAATCAGGGGTAGAGGCAGGCAGCTCGTTTTAGCGTTGCCAGTTTTCCACTGTCCTTATTCCTCCCTTATTTTCGCCCGGTCCGGAATGACAAACAGGCTGCGGAAAGGGACCGGAAAGCCGCAATCTCCGATCCCCAGCATGGTTTAGATAGAAATGATTCACGGCCGGGTGAGCGCGATGCCCAGGCCGGTGGTCAGCACAGCGTCGTTGTCCAGGGTTCCAGGGGGCGGGAAGGAGGTGTAGTTGTCGCTGAACGTGGTGACCCAGTTGAACATCTTTCCCAGTTTGGTGCTGTAGGTGGTATTGAAAGTGAACTGGTACTGGCTAAGGGTGCTCAGATCGGGAAAAATGTAGGCCTGTTCGGTCAGCAGGCTCGCGGCGCCAAATTTGCGCGTGTAGACTTCGCCGAGATCGAGGGCAGGAAAGCTATTCGCAGTGCTCGGCCCGCTGCTGTTGGCCGAATAGTTTTCATGAGTCCAGACCACGCCACCCAGCACGTCGAAGGTCTGTTTGGCGGTCTTGCTGGCGTGCCAACCAAAGCCGCCGCCCAGGGTGGATCGGAGGTCGAGATCCTGGAGTGCATCCGCGTAGAAGTCGCCGGTGCCGAAGACGAAGGTTCTAGGGTTGACGTTGTGGTCGTAGCGCAGACCTCCGCCGGTGGCATTGGCGCTGGTGGAGGGAATGGCGTTGGAGTTCTCGCTATAGAGGGTGTGTGCGTAGAGCGAGGTCTTGTCCGTGCGGGTCGCGCGTACGGCGGTAAAGCCGGCGCCGAAGGTGGCAGTATCGGAGTTGCCGCGAGCCAGGGCGAGCGAAACATTGGCTGCGCCTGCCCAGGCGTGCGCCCAGCTTGGGTGGAGCGATGCCTCGAAGGCCTGCTGATCGGCAGGGCTGCGCAGCACCGTAACCGCGGCGGGGTCCAGGGTGGAAGGACCGGACGGCGTGGTGACGACCAGGCCGGCATCTGTGCGCTCAATTTCAGTGATGGTCAGGTTGCCTTTGGGCGTGGGCAGCACAAACGGCTGTCCTGTGGCGAGGCTGGTTACCTGGTCCCAGGAAATGGCGATTGCATCGGCATACGCGGTCTTGAAGGTGAGCTTGCCGCCATCGAGCTTGACGGCGGTGCCGGTGAGCCGGTCGCCGTTTTTCAGCACCACCGTATCGGCGCGTAGACAGGGCGCGGCGGCGAGAGCGAGAAGCGTGAATGCGGCGAAGGCGAGAACAAAGCGCAGGGGGGGTCGCAAAGACATGGTATTGGTCGTGCTCCTTAAGGAATTTGGTGAAGTCTGGCCCGGCCGGGCAGACGCCGGCGATGCTTTTTGGGGTTTCTTAACCATGGTAACGCGAAGCCTGGCGGGAAGTTGTGAGAGGGGGAAGAGAAAACCTTCAGAAATCTTTCAGCAATGCAAGGGCTGGCGGCTGAAAGACTTATTGCGGTGGCAGCTTTTGCGCCCCGGAAGGAAATTTGCGATGGGCAAATCTGTTTCGTATGCGCAGTGGTCCCTGGAGCCGTACTGTATCGGGATGAAACTGCGCGCTTTGAGGACGCAGAAGCGACTGACTCTGGCGCGGCTAGCGGCGGAGACCAAGCTTTCGACGGCGCTGCTTTCAAAACTGGAGACCGACCGGATGGTGCCCACCCTACCCACGCTGGCCACCATCAGCCGCGTCTACGGGGTGGGGATGAGTTACTTCTTCACCGAGCCTGCGCGTCACACCCTTTCCGTAACCCGCAAGGCACAACTACAGGGGCACGACCGCGGCATGGAGCAAGCCAGGATAACGCCGCTGAATGCCGTTTGGGAAGGCTCACAGCTTGCAGTCGCGTCAAGCCAAACCGGTAGCGCTAGACCCCGGCTTGTGGCGCAGATGATCGAATTTCCGGCGGGCGGGGCGGCGAGCACTTCAGACTGTTTTCACGAGACCAGCGGGCTGATGTATGTGCTGGAAGGCCGCCTGCAATTGGATTGCGGCGGCCTGCAGGAGTTATTGGAAGCGGGCGATTGCGCGTACGTGGAGAGCGATATGGCGCTGGCGTGGAGCGCGGCCGGAAAGCACCGCTGCCGGGTGCTGGCGGTGATGCCGGGCGCACCGCCGGGAGCGGAGGCCTGAGCCGGCAGACCGGAGGGTCCGCCGGTGTGGAGCCTCTGCGGTCTAGGCAGTGTGATTGAAGGTTGAATGGTCGATGCCGGATTTGGATCTCCAGAACACGAAACCGGCCAAAAAGAGCAGACCTGATCCGAGCAGCAGCAAGGACGAAGGCTCCGGAGTCGCGGTGAAATTGACTGCTGTTCCGGAATCGGCAAACGATCCGTTGGACAAGCCCATTGAGTCGCCTGCCGCGTAACCGTTGTTTGCGCCGTTGCCCCAGATATTGACTTCGTCACCGCCGCTTACCGTAAACAGCACGCCCCAGTTATCCAGCAAGCCGCCGGCCGGGTATCCGTTGACGCCAGGAGCAGCTCCGGTCGAGTAGAACAGGTTATCGAACTCCCAGACCCAGCCGGACGCGGCCGGAACCGTGGACGGAGACGAAGAGCTGTAGCTTCCGGGGACGAGGCCGGTAATCGAGGCATCGACGATGCCCGCGCCGGCATCGGTAAAGATCCCCGAGATACCGGTGATATCGTCCACACCCGGAGTCGACGTGGGCGCGAAGGTGATGATGCCGGAGCTGCTGATGCCATTGCCGGCGATGGTGAAGCTGAACGAATCAGCCTTTGCAACCGGCGAGATCGCGAAGGCCGTTGCCAGCGCGCATATAACGAAACTGATCTTCTTCATATCTTCCTCGAAATTCTTCCACGCAAACGTGAGTTAATCAGGCACTTCAAGTTCGTGCGGAAGGCAGGGCGACTAACCCATGCAAAGGGCGACGAAACCTGGGTGCCGGCAGTATCTCGCGAGATTCACGCCAAGAATCTCCGCACTTTGTGTGCGACTGCAGGTTCCCTTTGCAGTAACTCCGAATCCGGTTGCGTTCCCGTTCGGTCAGCATCCCGGAAGAGAGCTAATGCAATGACGTGAGTTAAATCTAGAGCCAGGTTGCGATCCGCACCATAGCTCTTTGTGGGCTTGGAGATGGCGATTCGGGCACTGTTACCAGTGCGCATTGGATAGGATGCTGAATTACCTGTTGGGGACGGAGGAATGACCCGAATGGGTCAGATTCAAAGGGATTCGAAGCATTCTAGTGGTTGGTTTCCGTTGGGAACATTGTGATTGAATCAAGAAATCGCGCCGCGCCAGAGTAAGCAGTGCCGAGCGGACTCGATACGATCAACTGGTAAAGAGTGGTTCCGGCAAGCTGGATGCGCGGAGAGGCGGGTGTTTCGACGATAGACCAAGGCGGCGATTTGCGGGCAAAGCCAGATTGCCAGGCCGTGCGATACGAGAGCGAGGCGCAGCACCGTCTAGAATTGAAATAGCCTGCGTGGCGGCGAGCGATTGCCGGAAGGTGTTAATTCAGTGAGATTGACGAGGGATACAACGACATGAGCGCAACTGCAGTGATGGCGGAACAACGTACGCACGAACAGAAACTGGATATGCTTGCGGAAGTTGCGGTGCGGGTGGGGCTTGGGCTCAAGGCGGGTCAGGAAGTGGTGATGACGGCGTCGCTGGACGCAGTGCCGCTGGCGCGGCGCATCACGGAGCAGGCCTACCGCGCAGGCGCTTCGCTGGTGACCACACTCTATAGCGACGATGAAGCCGCGCTGATGCGCTACCACTACGCACCGGATGAGAGCTTCGATCACGCCGCAAAGTGGCTCTACGACGGCATGGGCGCGGCGTTCAAGAGCGGGGCGGCACGGCTGGCGATCACGGGCGGAAACCCGGCGCTGTTGTCCAATGAAGATGGCGAGAAGGTGGGGCGCGCGAATCGCGCCGTGTCGCAGGCATACCGGCCGGCGCTCGAGTTGATTACGCGGCACGC
>JBEKFD010000126.1:0-14601 GCA_050013495.1 Occallatibacter sp.
GCCCAACCTGGTTCGCCGCGTCAAGCTCTACACCAAGGAGACACCGCTCTTCGAGCACTTCGGCATTCAGGAAGAAATCGCCAAGGCCCTCAACTCCAAGGTCTGGCTTAAGTCCGGCGGCTCCATCGTCATCAACCAGACCGAGGCGCTGGTGGCCATCGACATCAACACCGGCAAGTATGTCGGCAAGTCGGCGCGCCTCGAAGACACCATCGTCAAGACCAACCTCGACGCTGTCCCCGAGATCGTCCGCCAGATTCGCTTGCGTGATCTCGGTGGAATTATCGTGATTGATTTCATTGACATGGACGACCGCAAGAACCGCTTCAAGGTGCTGGCCGCTCTGGAAGAAGCACTGAAGTCCGACCGCGCGCCCACCAAGGTTCTCCAGTTCAACGACTTTGGCTTGGTCGCCATTACCCGCAAGCGCGTCAAGCAATCTCTCGAACGCACCCTATCGGTCCCCTGCCCCACCTGCCAGGCCACCGGCATGGTCAAGAGCCCGACCACGGTCTGCAACGAGATTTACACCGAGCTGCGCAAGATGAAAAAGCACTTCGAGGGCGCCGATGTGCTGCTCCGCGTCAACCCCGAGACGGTGAAAGTCCTCAAGGAAAAAAATGCCGCGTGGCTCACCGAATTCGAAGAGCTCGTCGGCAAGAACATCCTCGTAAAAAGCGACGCCACGCTGCACCCCGAGCAGTTCGACATCCAGGGATAAACCCTGCAAACCGCCAAATACATCAAGGCCGGAGCAACCACTCCGGCCTTTCTTGTTGTTTTGATTTTCGTCGCGCCGATCGTCTGATGCATCTAGTCTGAGTGGGACGGTTCGCGTCCTGCGCTTCCTCGTCGCAAGAGTTCCAGTTTCTTTGGAGACAATGTATGGCAACTTCCCCGGCGCAGCCAACCAAGTCCTCGAAAACCGTCCTGATCGCACCGTTGGGTCACACCCTTGGCCTGCTCGCGCTCCTGCTGGCCATCTCGCTCGGCCTCCTGCGCATGCAAAGCTACATCCCCGCGCCCGGCGAGCAACATCAGGGAAATGTGCTTCACTATCTTGCCGTCATCGCCTGCGAATGGGTTTTGGTCCTTTATATCTGGCTTGGCAGCCTGATCCCCGGCGCAACCCGCCTGCGCGGCCTCATCGGCGGACGCTGGAGCAACCTCAAGGAGGTTTTGCGAGACATTGGATTAGCTGCCCTGTTCTGGGTTGCATTCACCGTTGTAGCGCTGCTTACCAGTCTCCTGGTCAGGCCAAGTCACGTCGGTTCGCTCGGATTTCTAAATCCACGTGGAGTTGCAGAGCTCACCCTTTGGGTATTCATGTCAATTACAGCTGGATTCTGCGAGGAGCTGGCGTTTCGCGGCTATCTGCAAAAACAATGCCTGGCATTGACGGGAAGTGTTGTGATCGCGGTGCTGGCTCAGGCCCTCCTGTTCGGGGCCACCCACTGGTACCAGGGATTCAAGATGGTGATCGTCATTTCGGTGCTGGGGATACTGATGGGCATCTTCGCGCATTGGCGCAAGAGCCTTCGGCCAGGAATGATGACGCACGCCTTGGCGGACATCGCGAACATTATCCCCAATCCCTTCGGATGAGCCGTCGCCCGCGCCGAGACAGAATCCTTGCACTTCGATCTATCGAATCACATGAATTGGTACGCCGACCTTCAGGTCTCTCCAAACCTGTTCAGTCGTATACACCGGGGCCTTGAGCGCAATCGCCAGCGCAAGGCAGGATCGGTCGCCCAATGACAACCCATATTTCTCCGTCGATAGGATCAGATCGCCGGCAATCCTCGCGTGTTCAGGAGTATAGGGCTCCACTGAATCGACCGCCGAGAGAGCGTCCTCCCAAGACTCGTCGGGGTCGCCGCCGTTTTTCACGAGCTTCGTTTGCACCTCGGCAAGATTGACCGCGCTGGCCACGGAGCGCTCACGGATGTCTTCGGTCAGCTTCTCTTCCCCACGCTCGTGTTGCAGCATTGCGAGCATCGCGGAGGCATCGAACACAATTTCATTCATGCTTCGCTGCCTCACGCCGCTCGGCGCTCAACTCGTCGGCAAGACTCACGCCCGGTGGCACAAGGGCCTTCACCCGCTCCTGCGCCCTCCGCAGCCGTTCACGCATCGTCGCAATCCGCAGTTCTCCATCCACAACGCGCATATCCAGGACATCGCCATCCGCCATTCCAAGTGCTTCCCGCAGTGCCGCCGGGATTACAACGCGGCCCTTCTCACCCAACCGCGTCCGAACCCAGAGTTTGTCGACAAACCTGGGCCATTTCCGGGCTACCTTTGGCCCTCGAGCTTCCAAAGTCTCCATATGTCCCACCTCTTCCAAGGTGACACTAACAGAAATAGTGTCACTTTTCAAGAAAGTGGGACAAGAAGAGTACTTCCCACTATCCATCCCATTTCTTTCCACAACTTTTACCCCTTTGGGGGTGTCTAATTCATTGCCCGGAAAACCGCTTATCCCCCGGACGCTCTTAAGTCAATTCAAATATTGAGGTTACACACATGTCATACCCCCGTCGGATGTCGCCCATGCGGCGAGCCTTCTTCGTCTCCGGGCTGGCAATCTTTGCGGCCACTTTTGTCAGCGCCCAGCTCCAAACCCCAACCAAGGCAACAGACCAAATCGCATCTTACGATTCGAATTCAAGCTCCAGCGAATCGAGTTCAAGTGCATTTCAGCCCGGTCTTGACGACGGCGTCTCCGGCGCCACAGCCTTGCGCGACGCTGCGGCGGCCTCCCTCGGCTCCGGCAGCGGCGCAGCCGCAGGCCAGGAAAGTGGCGGCCATCACGGCATGTTCTCGAAGCTGGCCTTCGAGGCCGGCGGCGGCGCCAGCGGGCCAGTGAGTTCCTCCAAAGACATCACCTGGGGCGGCAACTTCACCGTTGGCGGCGGCGTGCATTTCAACAAGCGCTTCTCTCTGCTGGCCGAATACCAGTTCATCGACGACAAACTCCCCGGCGCTCTGATCGCCGAGACCGGGGCCAACGGAGGCAACGCGCACATCTGGTCGCTAACGCTCGATCCGGTCATCGATCTCTTCCCCAAGCACGACAACAGCGTTTACATCACCGGTGGAGGAGGCTTCTATCGCAAAGTCACCAACTTCACTGACCCTCAGGAAGCGGAATACTGCGATTACTACTACTGCGGAATCACCACGGAGAACGCGGTGGTGGGTCACTTCTCTTCAAACCAGGGCGGTTGGAATGTCGGCGGCGGCTTCAGCCATAGAGTAGGCGGCGCTTACAACGATGGGACCATGAAGCTCTTTGCCGAAGCCCGCTATCTGGACGTCATGACTCCTGCCTCGGCCATTGCACCCAACGGCCTGGGAACCGCAACCGTGGCCGCCGGCACCAAGCTGGTGCCCATAACGCTCGGCCTGCGCTGGTAATCCATCGCTCGCGCCCTGGATCAGCAACCGGGCTCCGTGCCCCATCCTTTCGTCCGCCGCAGTGGATGGAAGGGTGGGAAACCACGGTCCCCGACCCGGCGGCTCCCACGCCAGCCCTACAAAATCCCCAGCACCCGCAGCCGCACCAGCCCTCCGGCCAGCACGCCCAGCGGCATGAGCGCCAGCAGTGTCAGCGCGTACCAGACAGGCTGTTTTCCCCGTGCCTGCAGCGCGCTTAAACCACCCATGGCCAGCACCACGATCCCCAGCACCAGCACATGAATCAGCGGATTGGCCGCCGACAGCCATGCCGTTACGTAGCCGCCCGCCGCCGCTGCCAAAAACGAATACCCGAGGTTCACGAATGCATAAACGGGCCGTGGCCTGCCCTCCGCCCCAACCCACTCCGGAACCAGTCGCATCAGCAGGGCGGTCACAATCGTCACCACCACTGCCATGGTGGCGAATCCCGCCAGGAGCGCCAGAAATGCGTGAACCATCACCAAGGCCGCTTCTCCTCCTGCTGCTGGATGCCCACTTCGCCGCGCTCAATCCGCTCCAAAAACGCGCGCGCCAGCTTCCGTTCTCCCGGATGGCTCTCGCCATGCATCGAGCACAAATCCAGAAACTCATCGCAAAGGGCATTCTGCCGTTCCTGCTGGGCAAACACCCCTTGCAGCGCCACGGCCAATTCGCGCAGCCGCTCCGCCTCCGGCCAGCTTTGGCCTTCCTCGCTCAGCAATTCAACATCTGAAAACAGCCCCTTGCGGCCACGCGCACACTCATCCAGGCAAGCCATCAGTTGCTCGCAAAAAGCCTGCGCCAGCGTTTCCAACGGATCGGGTTCTACTTCCTCGCTCGCGTGCAACGTGCTCCTTCCCTCCACTGCATTCCTGAAACAAAGTCCCAATCCGCTTCCGGCAAAGTGGTCGACTCGTGAATCGGATCTATCATCGTCGCTGGCCTATAGCAAAACGTGGGACGATGTATCCCGAGGCCAAGGCTCTTAAGTCGACCCGACCAACAGGGAGCGGCGGCCTCCAATGAAGCCAGTCAGGACACGGTATCCCTGGTTTTGCCGTAATCGGCCTCCACCACAACCGACACTCTCTGCACTTCCTTCTGCAGCAGCCGGTGAAACTCCCCAGCCGGCAGCGGATATCCGAAGTACCAGCCCTGGGCGAGGATGGGCAATGGAGAGGCGGCGAAGTATTCTGCCTGTTTCGCCGTCTCGATTCCCTCCACGGTCACTTGCAGCCCAAGCGCCTCCGCCATAGCCAGAATCTGCGGAACGATCGAAACTGTCACCGAATCCGTACCGATCGCCCGGGTAAAGGCCCTGTCGATCTTGATCCCGTCCACAGCCAGGTCGTGCAGGTAAGACAGGCTGGAATAACCCGTCCCAAAATCGTCGATGTGAACACGATGTCCTTTGTACCGCAGTTGCAGAATTGCTTCCGTGGCCACCTGCAACCTGGCCGTATAGCCTTCGGTAATCTCGATGCCCAGGCTCTGCGCACGCACGCCTGCCCGCTCGCAAGCGCGCTCCAGCATGGGCAGAAACTGCGCATCGGCCAGATCGGCAGCTGCAATATTGAGGTTCACGCGAAATTCGGGCCGGTCGAGCAGGATGTCGCTGCACTCGCTCAGAATGTGGCGAACCACCAACTCGGTGATTGCGCCGACAAACCCCTGCTCTTCCGCCATCTTCACGAAGACATCCGGGCCGACCTCGATATTTTCGTCGTCAGTCCAGCGCACCAGCGCTTCGGCTCCCACAATCTTCCGGCTAGCCAGTTCCACAATGGGTTGGTAGACCACCCGCAAGCGGTCACTGCGAATGGCCCTGCGCAGCTGCTGCTCCATGCTTCGGCTGCGCAGGTAGAGCAGAGAACACGCAACCCCAAACAGTGCGCCGCAAAGCCCGCTCAAGGCGATGTACGCCCGGAACTCGCCGCGGTCTGCCTGCAGTGCCTCGGGAATGGAAATGAAGGCCGTCATGCAGCTCGTATAGCGTGCTGAACAGCGGGTCACATACAGGGTGTCGCCTTCCCTGGCACTTCCCTCCCTGGTCAGGATCGATGCCTGCGCGCCTGTCAGCTCGCCTAACAGTCGCCCGGTCTGGCCGCTGGGAACGTCCACCTCGCTCACTGTAAAGTGCATCGAGGCAGATCCAAGGTCTTTGAGGTTATATGGACTGTAAACAATGAGGGCGTCGCCCAGTTGCACACTCACCACCGTGTGGTCGCCGATCCGGAGCGGAAGAAGATTTAGATATACGCGCGTTCCGTCCTGCCTTGAGAAGTCAGGTTTGAACTGAGGGCCGGATTGAACTGGACGCCCAAGATTTGCCGAGCAGTCGATTCTGCCGTCGCGCATGTGCCCGCCGTCCTTCAAGTACTCCGACTGAAAAATCAGCTTGCGAATCCACGCAATCTCCGCGTCGGAACAGTACGGATAAGAAGACGCGTTCAGCGTGGCCAGCAACGCTCTCGACTCCGCCGTAGCAGTTTCGGCTTCTTTGCGAATCCGCAGCGCATACTGGTCAAGCTTGTTTTCCACGTGCCTCAACACCAGGGCGCGGCCCAGCGCGTAGCCGGCAAGCAAGCCGCAGGCCGTGGCAACGACGATGGCTGCAAGAGCAAGCGCAGCGCGCTTCTGGAGTATTGTCATCGTGGATTAGAGTAAGCTCATTTTTCCGAAATGAGCAATCGGAATTGCCCCGAAAGGTTTTGCCTTCAAAAGGAGCATCTCTGGCGGTGACGATGCTGAGAACCCTACCCCTCCGCCGCCTTCACCATCGCCGCCAGGCTGCGCTCCACGTCATCGTTCGTCGTCGCCCAGCTTGACACGCTGATGCGCATCGCCGTGCGCCCCTGCCACACCGTCGATCCGCACCAGCAGGTTCCCTCCGCCTGCAAGCGCGCAATGGCGCGCAGCGTCTTCTCCGTTTCGCCAAACGAGACCAGCACCTGGTTGATGACCACCTCGTTCAGCACCTCGAAGCCCGCCGCCGACAATCCCTCGGCGAAACGCCGCGCGTGAGCGCATGTTCGATCCACGATCTCCGCCATGCCGCGCTTGCCAAGCGACCGTAGCCCCGCCCACAGCTCGACACCACGAGCACGGCGCGAAAGCTCCGGAGTATAGTCGCAAGGCTCTCTCTGTTCTCCTCTCTCCAGGTAGGCCGCCCTTATGCTCATCGCCGCCCGCAGAGCGGCAGGGTGCCGCACCAGCGCAAGGCCGCAGTCGTAGCCGAGATTCGGCCACTTGTGTCCGTCTGTGGCCCACGAATCCGCCAACTCAAACCCTTTTACCAGCGCGCGGTAACGTGGAGACGCCGCTGCCCACAATCCAAAGGCGCCGTCCACATGAATCCACGCGCCCTGCGCCCGTGCGACGGAGCAGATTGCCGGAGCTGGGTCGAAGGCCCCGGTATTCACATTGCCTGCCTGCAAGCACACGATCGTGCGCTCGTCCAGACGCGGCAGCACGTCAGCCCGCATCCGTCCCTGTCCATCCACTGGAACCCGGACCACCCGCCTGCGCCCCATCCCCAGCATCCCCAGTGACTTCAAGAGAGAAGGGTGCGCTTCTTCTCCCACCACGACGCGAATCTCGGGCGCATTAAAAAGGCCGTCTCCTTCCGCATCCCATCCGGCCCGCTTGAGCAGCCAGTCACGGGCCGCCGCCAGAGCAGTAAAGTTGGCCACGGTCGCTCCGGTCACCACCCCTCCGGCCGTCCCCTCCGGAAGTCCCAGCAATTCCCGCACCCATTCAACCGCCGTGTCCTCCAAATCGGCCGCAATGGGAGAGGCCACCCAAAGCCCGGCATTCTGATCCCACGCGCTCACCAGCCAGCTCGCGGCCATGGCCGCCGGCAGGCAACCACCGATCACGAATCCAAAGTACCGCCCGCCACCCATTGCCACCGTCGCCGGGGAGCCGTACTCATGCAGCAGGTGCAGCACCGTCTCCGCGCTGGTTGGCCCCGGCGGCAGCGGCCCGCGCAGCGCGCTCAGCTTCGCCACCGCTTCCGGCGAAGGCGCAACCGCGCGCGCGTCCACCCCTTCCAGATAGTCCATCGCATCGCGCGCCGCTCGTTTGAGCAGCGCCGTCCGCGCCTCTCCAACCGATGTGCCCGCCTGCGATGAGCGGCCCGAATTGCCTTGCGACGAATGGGCGGAAGGTGAAAACTGAGAGCCAGTCATAGATAGCGTTGAGTCTAGCACCGGAACTTATTTTTGCTACGGATGCGCAACTTTTTTTGAGATTCGGGTTAACCTCGGGATAAGAATGCTCTGCGGGACATTGCTTTGCTGGACAAGGATCGATCATGCGTCGTCTGCTTCTCTTCGCGCTCGTCTTCTCTGCCTCCACCGCACTCGCACAAGCCGGCCTCTGGATCCACGTCAGAGCCCAGGACCGGCCGCAACAGCTTCAGCCCGCGTCCCTCTCCGACGCCCAGTTGAAATCCTTTGCTTACCTTCTTCGCCAGCAGAAGCCTGGAGAAATCTGGGAATGCGAAGCAGCCGATCTTGATGATTTAATCAGGGGCCTTACGTTCAAGTCGATTCCGTATTCCGGCGAGCAGAATCTGGTGCTGGCAGAAGCCCCAGCCGGCTGCGCCCGCGGAGGCCAGGGAGCCAACGGCGCCTTGTGGGTTATCCGCTTCGACGGAGACAAGCCGACCCTGCTCGCAGCTCCAAAGGACTTCAACGGCTGGCTATACTCCGTTCGGCCAACCCTGAGTCACGGCGATCCAGACATCGTCGTCGGCTGGCACATGAGCGCTTTCGAAGCAGGGTTGCGTTTTTTCCGATTCGACGGCAAGTCCTATCGCAGCATCGGCGCTGCGACGCTCGAGTCCGACGGCCAGGGAAACGAGAAGGTCGTATTCACGCCGCATTGAGCATTCCAATCGATCATTCGAATTTGCGTTGTCGGCGACGCGTAAATCTTCCAATGCTCCCTCCGAAAAAGCGCAATGTGTGGGAAGCGTGACTGTGACCGGCAGCCGCGCGAAATTTAATTAGGCGAGCCCTGTCATCTGCGCGCCACCCATTGAAATCCCGAGCAAATCGCCGTATGATAACTATGCAGACGAATTTGTCCGCCCAGTTGCCGTGAGCAAGCCGGCTGGCGGAGAGATGAGTGGGCCCACAGCCCACTTTTTATTTGGGGCAAGCGGCCCCCTTCCAAAGGCACAACCCGGGGCGGACACTCCGGCAGCAAGACCGCTGAACAGGCGGCGTCTCTGTTGTAAACAGGGCAGTTAAGCGGCACGGGCACAATGGCAGTCAAGCTGGACGAAATTCGACAAGCGGCGCAGCGGGTGGCCGCCTCCCATGGGCTGGACGTGGTGGACCTGGAGTTTGTTGGTCCGGCAAAGGAACGCACCCTCCGCGTCTATCTCGAAAAGAACGCCGAGGGCCGGGCCAAATTGAAGGCAGCAATCGCGGCAGGCGACGGAACGCTGGACCTGCCGGAAAGCCTGATCGAGGGAACGTTGAGCGTGGACCAGCTATCCGGCATCACACATGAAGATTGCGCGGAATTCAGCCGCGATTTCGGAGTCCTGCTGGATGTGGAAGACCTGGTTCCGGGAGATGAGTACACGCTTGAGGCAAGTTCGCCGGGACTGGATCGGAAGCTTAGCCGGCGCGAAGATTTTGAACGGTTTACGGGCAGTCTGGTAAAGATTCAGACCTTTGAGCCCATCCGCAATAACCGCCACTGGCAGGGGCGCTTGATGGCCGCGACGGCGAACGCTGTGGCAGGATCGACAGAGACCATCACCCTTGACCTCAACGCGGTCAAGCAGAACAGCAAGACCCGGAAGACCGGCGTGAACACCGTGGAGATTGCGCTCAGCAGCGTTGAGAAAGCGCAACTGGTGCCGGAAATCTAAGAACAGGGACCGAGGGACTAGGGACGTAGGGACTAAGAAACAAACATAGCCGAGCGAACACGCAGCACTCGGGCATTTCTAGTCCCTAGTCCCTATTCCCCAGTCCCTCCAACAAGAACAAGAGAGTAAGCAGAGTATGGCAACTAGCGCTTTGTATCAGAGTATCGAGCTGCTCAGCAAAGAGAAGGGCATCGAGCCCGAGATCGTTGTGGGAGCTGTGGAAGAGGCCATTGCCTTGGCCACGCGCAAGTTCTACAAAACGCAGGAAAACATGCGCGGCGAGCTGAACAAGGAGACCGGCGCCATCACGGCCTATATCTACAAGACCGTCGTGGCCGACGACGAGGAGATCGAGGACCCGCTCAACCAGATCACCCTCACTGAGGCCAGCGAACTGGCTCCCGGCGTTGAGGTTGGCAGCGAGATCCGCATGTATCGCGACACCAGCCCTCTGGGCCGTATCGCAGCCCAGTTGGCCAAGCAGGTCATCTTCCAGAAGGTGCGCGAGGCCGAGCGCGACACCGTCTTCCAGGAGTACGCCCACCGCGAGAAAGAAGTGCTCAACGCCACCGTCAAGCGCATCGAGGGTCAGGACATCATCTACGACCTGGGCAAGGCCGAAGCCCGCTGCCCCAAACGCGAGCAGTCGCGTCTTGAGCAGTTCTCAATCGGCGAACGCGTCCGCGTTGTGCTCCTCAAAGTTGACCGTGCCGCAAAGGGTCCCCAAGTCATAGTTTCGAGGGCCGCTCCCGAGCTGGTGTCAAACCTCTTCCAGTCGGAAGTCCCTGAGATCTACGACAACACCGTCGTCATCCGCGCCATTGCCCGTGAAGCCGGCGAGCGCACCAAGATTGCCGTCCAGTCCCGCGACAAGGACGTTGACCCGGTCGGCGCCTGCGTGGGCATGAAGGGCATGCGCGTGCAATCCATCATCCGCGAACTGCGCGGCGAGAAAATCGACATCATTGAATTCAGCGAAGAAATCACCACCTTCGCCGAGAAGGCTTTGCAGCCGGCCAAGGTCAGCCGCGTTTCCATCTCTGATTTAACCGACAAGCAGCTTGAAGTGATCGTCGACGACACGCAGCTTTCGTTGGCAATCGGCAAGAAGGGCCAGAACGTGCGCCTGGCGGCCAAGCTGCTGGGCTGGAAGATCGACATCAAGAGTGAGGAAGAGAAACGCCAGGAAGTGGAGCAGCAGATGCAGGCACTCACCGGCGGGCCTTCAACGCCCATCGAGCAGGTTACCGAGCTGGGCGAAGGCATTATCCAGAAGCTGGTTGCGGCAGGCATCACCACCGTAGAGGCGCTGGCCGATATGACCCCCGAGCAGCTCGAAGAGATCCCCGGCATCGGCGAAAAAACGCTGGAACGCATCAGCGTTGCCGTCCGCCACTACTTTGGACACTTTGAAGAAGGCGAAGAAGGCCATGTGCCGGAGACCGCCGAGGAAGCTACTCTGGACGCCGAGCATGCTGAAGCCGAAGCTGCCGAGGGCGAACCGGTCGTTTCGGTCGAGTCCGCCGTGGAAGAATCCGGCGAAGCGGAAGTCCGGAATGCGGATGCCGTGGAGGCAGACGCCGAAGCCGAAGCGGAAAACGCAGAAGACGTTCTGGAAGAGGCGGAAAGCACCCAAGCAGCCGAAGCGGAAACCGACATCCTCGAAAATGGGGAGAATGAAATCCTCGCTGATACTGAGGCGGAAGATGCCGGCATCACCGCCGCGGAACTGGCCGTCGAAGATGCTCCGGTAGCAGGCGACGAAGCGGAACTGGATTTGGACGAGATCGATAACGAAGGCGTGGACAAAGAGGACGGCGCATAACATGCGCTGCGTCTTTTTAATCCATTCAAGCGATAATGGAGTTTTGAAAACAAGCCATTGCCAAGAGGTAGCTATGAGCAACTGACCGGCGTAGGCAGCACATTTTGAAAAGAGGCGGATGAGTAAGGTTCGAATCAACGATCTCGCACGCGAGATGGAAGTCAAGAGTCGGCAGATTCTCGACCTATTGGCGGAACTCGGCCTGGCGAGCGGCAAAACCCACTCCAGTTCGCTGGAAGACGACGAAGCGGACAAAGTGCGCGCGCAGTTTGAGCGCAACACGCGGTCCAGCAGCCAGGGCGGCGCATCCTCGCGCGCCCCGCAAGGGCTCCAGCCCAAAATCGATCTCTCCCACGTCTCCAAGCCTGGCGATGTGATGAAGGCCATTCTGGCCAACAAGCAAAAGGAGGAGCAGGAAGCGCGGCAAAGCCATGCGCCGGTACGCACACAGCCTGCCCCAGTTGCCGCCCCGGCCAGGCCCGTGCCCCCGCAAGCTCCCGTGGTTGCAGCGACGCCTGCGCCTGCCCGCCCTGAACCGCGCAAAATTGTGCCCCAGCCTCGTTCAGCGCCGCCTATAGTGGTGACGCCCCCGGCTCCGCCGGCCATTGCCTCACGGCCGCCCAGCGGCGCAGTCATCGCCAGGCCGCCCGCAGGCGTCGTTGCCCCGGCGCGCCCGGTAGTTGTTGTGGCGCCTCCAGCTACCGTCGTCTCCAAGCCGCCGGTCGCACAGCCTGCCCCAACCGCCGCACGCGAAGAGCAGACCCGC
This sequence comes from Occallatibacter sp., assembly GCA_050013495.1. Lineage (GTDB taxonomy): Bacteria > Acidobacteriota > Terriglobia > Terriglobales > Acidobacteriaceae > Telmatobacter. Next base: position 11,926 of record JBEKFD010000126.1, read on the forward strand.
GTCGCGGAAAGGCCGGTCGCAGTCAAGCCGCCCCTAACCAGGCCGCCCGCAGCCGTGCAAGCGGCTGCTGCCGCGCCCGCCGTTCAGGATGCCGCCGCAATAGCCCCGCAGGCCGCCGCCGCTGTACCCGCGCCTCTCGCTGCCGTTGCAGTTGAGCCGCCCATAACCACACATGTTCCCGTCTCCGAGCCTCGCGAGACCGTAAAGGAAACTCAAGTTTCAGCCCCCGTTGAAGTCCTCGAATTAGAGTCCGAAGTTGCCGCTCCGCGCGCCCCAAGCCAGGCCCCGGTCGCTGAGTCCACTCCAGCGCCGCCAATTCGCCGCATGGTTATGCCCCAGACCGGCCCGCGCCCGGTGTATAAGGCGCCCATTGTGGCGCCCACTGTCGCTACCCAAGGTACCGGAAATCAGGCTCCCGGCGCAGGCATTCAACGCGGCAAGCCAATTTTTGATCGCCGGCCCACCGGGGGTCCTGGCGGCGGCCCGGGAAGCGGTCCCGGCAGCTATCCGCAGCGCACGCCTGGGTCGGCTCCCGGTGCCCCCGGCCAGCTTCCCGGCGGTCCGCGGCCCAAGCATCCCACGCGCACCACGCCCGGCGGCTATGCCGGCCCAGGCGGACCCGGAGCACCGGGCGCCCGTCCCGGCTTCGGCGCTCGCCCCGGCTTTGGCGGACCACCCCGTCCCGGCTTCGGCGCACGTCCCGGCGCTGGCGGCGCACCGCCCACAGGTGAAGCTCCCCGTCCGCAGCGCGCGCCCAACAAACGCCCCGGCGGCCGCCCTACGCAGTACCCCAAGACCAAGGAAGGCCCTATGAAGGGCTTTGTGCCGCCGCCGCGTTATGGCGGGGTGCAATATGGCGGAGAACCGCTGCCCATCACCCGCGAAATCACCGTCACCGAGGGCATCAGCGTCAAGGACCTGGCCGAAAAGCTCGAAGTCCGCGCCAAGGACCTGATCGCCACGCTGCTCATGACCGGCGTCTTCGTCACCGTCAACCAATCTCTCGACGCCGAGATGATCAAGGACGTCTCAGCCAAGTTCGGCGCTGCCGCCACAGTAATCAGCTACGAAGAGGAGATCGCCAACCAGGCCATCGAAGAAGTGCTCGAAGCTGAAAACACCGGCGAACTCGAAGTCCCGCGTTCCCCCGTGGTCACCGTCATGGGCCACGTCGATCACGGCAAGACCTCGCTGCTTGACGCCATCCGCGAAACCGACGTTGCCGCCGGCGAAGCGGGCGGAATCACCCAGCACATTGGCGCCTACAAAGTGAAGTTCACCAAGGAAGGCTCGCCCGCCTCCGGCCGCGAGATCGTCTTCCTCGACACCCCGGGCCACGAAGCCTTTACCCGCATGAGAGCCCGCGGCGCCAAGGTCACTGACATCGTGGTCATTGTCGTAGCCGCCGACGACGGCGTGATGCCGCAAACCCTCGAAGCCATCGACCACGCCAAAGCCGCCAACGTGCCCATCATCGTGGCCGTCAACAAGATCGACAAGCCTGAAGCCAATCCCGACCGCGTCAAGAAGCAGCTAGCCGACCGCGGCCTCATCCCCGAAGAGTGGGCGGGCGCAGGCCAGGAAGGCACCGTCTTCGTCGAAGTCTCGGCGAAGAAGCGCATCCACCTTGATCTGCTTCTCGAAATGATCTGCCTTGTCTCCGACATTCGCGCGCCCAAGGCCACGCCGGGCCGCAAAGCCGTCGGCTCGGTCATTGAAGCCAAGCTCGATCGCGGCCGCGGCGCTGTGGCCACGGTCCTAGTCCAGGACGGGACTCTACGCCTGAATGACAGCTACATAGTCGGCAACACCTTCGGCAAAGTCCGCGCCATGTTCGACGATCGCGGCCGCGCCCTCGAAGAGGCCGGCCCATCCACCCCCGTCGAAGTCCTCGGCCTCGAAGCCATGCCCGACTCCGGCGACACCTTCCTCGTCGTCGCCGATCGCGACAAGGCCAAGGGCATCGCCCAGTACCGCAAGATGAAAGAACGCGACGCCCAACTCGCCAAGAGCTCCCGCGTCTCGCTCGAAGGCCTTGCCGAGCAGATCCGCACCGCCGGCGTCAAAGACCTGCCGCTCATCATCAAAGGCGACGTCACCGGCTCCGTCGAAGTCCTTGCCGACTCTCTGGTCCGCATGTCCACCGAGAAGGTGCGCGTCAAGGTCATCCACTCCGGCGTCGGCTCCATTACCGAGAGCGATGTGCTGCTGGCCACCGCCTCCAACACCATCATCATCGGCTTCAACGTGCGCCCCGAGCGCAAGGCCGCCGAGCTTGCCCAGCAGGAAGGCATCGAAATCCGCCTGCACTCCATCATCTACGAGTTGCAGGACGAAATGCGTCTCGCCATGCTGGGCCTGCTCGACCCCACGTTCAAAGAAAACTACGTGGGCCGCGCCGAAGTCCTGCAAGTCTTCCGCATCCCCAAGGTCGGCACCATCGCCGGCTGCCGCGTGCAGGACGGCGTCATCCGCCGCGACGCCGAGGTCAAGCTCATGCGCGACGGCCTGCAGATCTTCAAGGGCAAAATCGGCTCCCTCAAGCGCGTCAAAGACGATGTCCGCGAAGTCAGCAACGGCATGGAGTGCGGCATCGGCCTGGGCAACTTCACCGACATAAAAGAAGGCGATTTGATCGAAGCCTTCAGCACCGAAAAACTAGCCGCCGACCTGGGC
>JBEKFD010000127.1:0-14128 GCA_050013495.1 Occallatibacter sp.
TCCATCCTCCTTCCATACTAAGCCGTTTCGAGACTTGTCATTGATAACCGGGACACGAGGTTTGGGCAATTGCATGGTTCCCATTGAGTTTCGTGGAGCGACTTCGCCGCGGCCCTCCGGGGCGCGAGATCATGGTGTGGATGCAATCCCAGGGTTCCGCTCCGCTTCACCCTGGGCTATTCTCGGTCCTCCCTCCGGGAGGAGAAGCCGCTCTTATCCGCCGTACGCGAGGGGAACCACTCCCAGCCAGAAGGATCGTTTATGCGATCGCCCCGGGGACAGCGGCCGGAACATGGGCCAGGGTGGGGCGGTGTATGTTTGTATGCGGCGGAAAACTAGAAGGATTGAGGGGGATCAATTGAAGGAGTTGAATCGCAGGAATTTTTTGAGGGTGGCGGGGGCGGCGTCGGCGGGGAGCCTGTTGGGGACAAGGATTCATGCGCTCCCGGCAACGAGCGGCGAATTGCCGCAAAGCGAGCCGGCCAAGCCGGTTGCGGCCAACGATCATATTCAGATTGCGCTGATCGGGGCAGGCGGGCAGGGCATGGGCGATACGCGGGTCGCGGTGCAGGTGCCGGGCGTGAAGCTGGTGGCGGTGGCCGACTGCTACAACGGACGGCTGGATCGATCGAAGGAGATATGGGGCGACGAAATTTTCACTACCCGCGACTACAACGAGATTCTCGCCCGCAAGGATATTGATGCGGTCATCATCGGCACGCCCGATCATTGGCACAAACAGGCCAGCGTCGACGCGATGAAAGCCGGCAAGGATGTGTATTGCGAGAAGCCGATGATTCATCTCTACAGCGACGGGCCGGAGATGATTGAGACTTCGCGGAAGACGGGGCGCATTCTGCAAGTGGGCAGCCAGCGCGTGAGTTCGGTGGTCTATGCCAAAGCCAAGGAGCTGCTTGCGGCAGGAGCGATTGGTCAGTTGAATATGGTCACTGCACGGTGGGATCGCAATTCGTCGATGGGCGCATGGAATTACACCGTGCCGCCGGATGCTACGCTCGAAACATGCGACTGGCCACGCTTTCTGGGCACAGCGCCAAAGATCGACTTCAATGCCGAGCACTTCTTCCAGTGGCGCAAGTGGAAGGCTTACGGAAGCGGCGTGGCCGGCGACCTATTTGTGCACCTGTTCAGCGGAACGCACTTCATTACCGGATCGAATGGGCCGACGCGGGCCATGGCCACTGGGGCCATTCGCTTCTGGAAGGATGGGCGCGATGCGGACGATGTGATGCTGGGGTTGTTCGACTACAAGGAAGGCTTCAACCTGAGCCTGCGGGTGAACTTTGTGGACGGCGGCGAGGAGAGCGAGGGGTTCCTGTTCACTGGGTCGGAAGGAACGATGGAGATTGGCGGGGGCGCGGTGACGGTGACCAGAGTGCCGAGGCAGATGGAACCTGGCTATACCATTGACACCTTTCCGCTGGCGACGCAGAAGATTGCTTTGGAACAGTACCGTGCCAAGTATCCGCACACGCGCTTGGGCACGGAATCTCTGGGAGGAAGCGAGAAGTATGTTGCGCCGCAAGGCTACTCGGACAACTTCGATCACTTCGCGAACTTTTTCGCATCCGTGCGCAGCCGTAAGCCGGTAGTGGAAGATGCGGTGTTTGGCTATCGCGCCGCCGGAGCCGCGCTGCTGAGCAACTTGAGCATCGAGCGCGGCACGGTCGTCCACTGGGACGCAGAGGCAATGAAGCTGGTGTAAGCACCTGCGGTGCGGCAGACGGCGCTCGCGCGCCAGCAGGTTCGTGGTATCCCACCCTTGCCGCAAAGACAAGAACGCGTCAAGGATGGGGCACCCTGCACCTGCGGTGCGGCAGACGGCCCTTGCGCGCCAGGCGGGTCGTGGTTTTCCATCGTTGCGAAAGAAAGATTTCGCAAGGGCGGTGCACAGCCCGAAGTGCAACCGCAGGTCCCCATTCGACTTCGCTCAGAGCAGGCTTTCGACTCCGCTGAAAAACGCTTCGCTCGGGATGACAGTTTTGTGGGTCGGGCAAGAAGTGGCTGGAATGGAGGGGTCGATCGGGACTTACGATTTTTCGAGGAAGTACGCATTGAGCGCTGTTTGCAGAGCGGGGCGGTCGATGTAGGGCGTTTGGCCTTCATATTGCGCGGCCCAGCAGACCTGGTTCACAATATCGCGCGGATAGCAGGAGCGCAGTTCCTGTTTCATGCTGATGCGAATGAAGTCGATCAGATCGCCGGGGATGCTGTTGTCGTAACGGACATGCTTTTCAGCCGCAACGCGGCGGAATATCTCGCAGAACTGCTCCTTGGTGACTTCGCCGATCTTGATCTTGGTTTGAATCCTGCGCAGGAAGGCGGGGTCCACCAGCTCCGCCGGGTCCATGTTGGACGCGAACACGATGAGCATCTCGAAGGGGACTTCGATCTTCTTGCCGCCCACCAACGTCAGAAAATCGATGCGGCGATCCAGCGGAACGATCCAGCGATTGAGCAGTTCGTCGGGGCGCAGGCGCTGGCGTCCGAAGTCGTCGATGATGAGCACGCCGTTGTTGGCCTTCATCTGCGCCGGGGCGACATAGAATTTTGAGCTCGAATTGAACTGCAGGTCCAGCATCTCGGCCGTGAGTTCGCCGCCCACCAGAACGGAAGGCCGCTGGCACAGCACCCAGCGCGCATCGCGATCTTCTGGCTCGTGCTCCTCCACCCGCTTGTGAATGGATGGATCGTAGACCGTGATGATCTGGCCATCCACTTCAATCGCATACGGAATCCAGATCTCATCCTGGGCGAGCACCCGCGAAAGAGTCTCGGCCATGGTGGTTTTTCCTGTTCCGGCCGGGCCCCAGAGGAAGACCGAGCTGCCGGAGTTCAGTGCTGTTCCGAACTTGCGCAGCGTATCGTCGTCGATGACCAGGTGCGCAAATGCGCGATGCACGTCGGGCGCATGCACGTCTGTCTTTTTCACGCTTTGTTTGCGGGTTTGCTCGGTGTAACTCTCGAAGGCCACCGGCGCCGCTCCCGAATAATGGTTGTGCGCCAGCAGTTCCATGGCGCGGGTTCTGCCATGTGCGGTAATGGCAATCTGGTGCACATGGCCTGTCATGCCCGTAACCAGGCAGAGCTGTTCCAACCTCAACTGGCAGAAAAGCGCGTCTACCACTTCGTAGCTGAGACGCATTTTCTCGGCCAGCTCAAGAACCGAGAGCGCTCCGGATAAATAGAGTGTTTTTAATGCGATATCTTCAAGAACCGACTGACGCACGTCGAGCGTAGCAAGCGATTTTGGTCTGTGTGTTGGCCCCACCTTCGGTTCGGATTTTATAAATTCGTTATCGTAGTCATACATGGATAACAAGGTTGCCATGCCACTCTCCAAACTGCTCCCCTCACTCTACCTTTCTGTACCTTCATTTGGGTCTCCCTCTTTGGTCGGCGTGCGAGTCCCTCTTTAGTATCATTTCGGGTCATTTGCGCCAATTACGGGCTAACCGGCAGCCCATCGAAGGGCTTTGCTAAACTGCTCTGGGGCCGGTTTCGAGTTCAGCACGCTCCATGAACGTAAAGAGCCCTGGAGAGCCCATGCCAGTCGTTGAACTTGCCGGCGTCACCAAGGCCTATGAGAACAAGGTTGCCGTCAGCAATCTGAGTCTCTCCATCGATGCCGGACAGATGTTTGGCCTGCTGGGGCCCAATGGCGCCGGCAAAACCAGTTCCATCCGCATGATGATGGGCATCACCATTCCGGATTCAGGCCGGATAAGCCTTTTCGAGAAGCCCTTCGAGCGAAAGATCCTGGAGCGCGTCGGTTATCTGCCCGAGGAACGGGGCCTCTATAAGAAGATGAAGGTCCTTGACCAACTGGTCTTCTTTGGCCAGTTGCATGGGCTCACTTCAGAAGAGGCGCGCAAACGCGCAAATGCCTGGGCCAGCCGCATGGAGATTGCCGAATCCCTCGGCAAGAAGACCGAAGAGCTATCCAAAGGCATGCAGCAGAAGATCCAGTTCATATCGTCGGTGATGCACGACCCCGGCCTGATCGTGATGGATGAACCGTTTTCGGGTCTCGATCCGGTGAACGCGGTGCTGGTGGAGAAGACGCTGCTGGAACTCAAGGACCAGGGCAAGGCGATCCTGTTTTCCACTCATCGCATGGACCAGGTGGAGAAGCTGTGCGACTCCATTTGCCTGATCGACAACGGCAAAGCCGTGCTGGCAGGCCGGGTGCGCGAGATCAAGGCCACCTACGAGCGCAACCGCGTGGTGGTGGAGTTTGAAGGAAGCTCCGCTTTTCTGAATTCCGCAGAAATTGCTGAAGCGAAAAACTACTCCGGCCATGCCGAGATTCGTCTCAAGGAACATGGCGACGCGCAAAAACTATTGCATGAGGCCGCCGCGATAGCCACCATTTATCGCTTTGAACTGGTTGAGCCGTCGCTCGAAGAGATTTTCATCCGGACCGTGGGAGGCAAGACCGATGCGTAACATTCTGCTCATCGCCAAACGCGAGTACCTGGAACAGATCAAGAGCAAGGCCTTCAAACTGTCCACCATCGGCCTTCCCGCGGCTCTCGGAGTCATCCTCGGCATAAGTTATCTTTCATCGCTTGGTCTGGGCGGGAACAAGCACATGGCCATTGCGGCCGGCGACCCGGCTCTGGCCGCAGAGCTTCGCACCCGGTTGACGAGCGAGAAGGACTCTCAGGCCACTGTTGACGTGGTGGCGCCGGCCACGCCGGATGACCGCGCCCGGCTGCTCGAACAGGTTCGCACCAAGGCCATCGACGGCCTGCTATGGATCGATGCGCCTGCCGGCGGCGTGCCGTCCGCAACCTACTTCTCGCAGTCGGCGGGCGACTTTATGTCGACTGCGCGGCTCAAGGATGCGCTTGACAATAGCCTGGTGAGCGAGCATTTGACCGGCGCGGGCATGAAGCAGACCGCGGCAGACGACCTGCTGAAGGGCGTGGACATCCAGAGTTTCCAGATCAAGAAGGACGGCCAACTGGTGAAGAGCAACGCCATCCTCTCCTTCTGGAAGGGCTACGTGATGGCCCTTCTGCTCACCATGACCACCTTGATCTACGGCTTGAATGTGGCTCGCTCCGTCATCCAGGAGAAGACCTCGCGCATTTTTGAAGTGATGCTCGCAACCGTAAAGCCAAGCGACATGCTGGCGGGCAAGCTGGTTGGCGCGGGCGCCGTGGGCCTGACGCAAATAGCCATCTGGCTGGTTGCCGGTGCGGCTCTGCTCGTGTCTCCAATAGCCGCCGCGGCCATGAGCGGGAACTTCGAAGTCCATTTTTCCTGGCTGGAGTGCGTGCTCTTCCCGGTCTACTTCCTGCTCGGCTACCTGCTTTTCAGTTCGCTGTTTGCAGGACTGGCAGCTACCTGCGAAACGGAGCAGGAACTGCAGATGTTCATGCCGCTGGCCGCCGCGCCCACCTGGCTCAGCTTCGCCATGATCCTTCTCATCATCAACGACTCCAACTCCGTCTGGTCCATCGCGGCTTCGTTCTTTCCGCCTACCGCGCCCATCGTGATGTTTCTGCGCATGGCCTCGCAGACGCCGCCGGCGTGGCAATTCGCCGTCTCCATCGGCTTGCTGGTGTTGAGCATCTGGGCGACGCTGTGGTTCTCATCGAAGCTCTACCGCGTGGGCATTCTGATGTACGGCAAACGCGCAACGCTGCCTGAGATTTTTCGCTGGCTACGCTATAGTTGAGGGACTAGACGATGCATCGAGCCCGCAGCATTGGAATGATTCCGCAATTAACCTGTCATCCTGAGCGGCGCAGGTCGCGCATTTTGCAACCGGCGCAGTCGAAGGATCCGCGGTTGTTCTTTTTCAATCTATAGAATCGATACAGTGACCGCTGCAATCCACCTCAGATTTACTTTCACCCAGCGCCTTGTGCTGGCTGTGGTCCCGCGTGTGGTCTGGGCTCTTCTCCGGCTCGTGAGCCTGACCTGGCGGTTCGAGGAGATTGGGGAAGAAGGCGTCTCCCCGCTCATAGGCGGCCGCGGCGCGCGGGCCGAGATTTTTTGCTTTTGGCACCAGTGTGTGTTGCCCTGCACGGTCTACTATCGCTCGACCGGCGCAACCATTCTCATCAGCCGCAGCTTCGATGGCGAGTTGATCACGCGCATCCTTGAGTTGTTCGGCTTCCGCGCGGTGCGCGGTTCCAGCTCGCGAGGCGCGCGCGAGGGGTTGCTCGGTCTCAAGCAAGTCATCGAGAGCGGCCGCCCGGCCATCTTTACCGCCGACGGCCCGCGCGGGCCGGTTTACCAGACAAAAATGGGGCCAATCAAGCTGGCGCAGATGACAGGCGCACCCATCGGCGCATTTCACCTGCAGCCCGAACACGCGTGGACCATGCGCTCCTGGGACCGTTTCCTGATCCCCAGGCCATTCACGCGCATCTGCGTGAGTTGGGCGCGATGGACGCGCGTGCCCTCAGATCTTCCCGCCGATCGGTTTGAAGCGAAGCGTGAAGAGCTCAACGCTGCCATCGAGCGCGCCCGCTTGCGTGCGCTCGACCATTTCAAGAAGGCTGCGCGATGAACAATACTAGTCCGCCCAGAATCGGTCTCAGTCTGACCCTCAAAAACACTGTCATCCTGAGCGAAGCGCAGCGGAGTCGAAAGCCTGCCCTGAGCGAAAGTCGAATGGGGATCTGCGGTTGTTCTTGCATTGCCCAGCCCCAGAGTTCTGAGGTCGTTTCTGCAGAAAGGGCCAACGCATGACCGGCCTGCGCGTGGATGATTTCGCCTTCGAACTTCCCCCGGATTTGATTGCGCAGCAGCCCCCGGCAGAACGTGGCCAAACCCGCATGCTGGTGATGGATCGCGCCACGGGCGCCCTTCGTGACAGGAGCTTTTCCGATCTTCCCGCATTGTTTTCGCCCGGCGATCTGCTGGTGTTGAATGACAGCCGCGTGATTCCCGCGCGTCTCTACGCACGCCGCACTTTGCGTCGCGACAGCGAGAAGCCAACCGGACGCATTGAAGTGATGCTGACCGAAACAGCGGGTGAAAACCTGTGGAGAGCCCTCGTCAGGCCCGGGCGCAAGGTGGCCATCGGCGAGCGCCTCATATTTCCAGCGACCGATGGGGCGATATCGCTGGAAGCCGAGGTGCTGGAGCGTGGACAATTCGGTGAGCGGCTCTTGCGCTTTGCGCCTGTGGAGGATTTCTTCGCGGTTTTGGATCGCATCGGCCACATGCCCTTGCCGTCCTACATCCGCCGCGACGACGCCCAAGCGGATCGCGAGCGCTACCAGACCGTGTTTTCGCGCGAACGCGGCTCGGTGGCTGCTCCCACGGCGGGGCTGCACTTTACGCCGCAGATGCTTGGGTCGCTGACTGCGAAGGGCGTTGAAATTGCGCGCGTCACGCTGCACGTCGGTCTCGGAACCTTCGCGCCATTGCGCGTTGAGCGGGTCGATGAAGTCCGGCTTCACCATGAACGCTACACCCTATCCGAAGCCACGGCGGAAGCCGTGAATCGAGCTGTTCGCGAAGGCCGCCGCATCGTGGCCGTCGGCACCACTGTGGTGCGGACGCTTGAGCATTGTGCACAGCAAGCCAATGGAAGGGAATTCGGGCCTCATGCCGGCGACACGGACATCTTCATAGCGCCCGGCTATAGATTTCGACTGGTGAGCGCCCTGCTCACCAACTTCCACCTGCCGCAGTCGAGCCTGCTGATGCTGGTGAGCGCCTTTGCCGGGCGCGAACCGGTGCTTGCCGCTTACCGCCATGCCGTCGAAGAGAAGTATCGATTCTTCAGCTACGGCGATTGCATGTTCATCGGGTGACACGGCGCTGATAAACTCTGTAGCGTGACAGATCAAGCCAAGCCGCCCGTTTATCTTCTCGACGCCATGTCGTTCATCTTCCGCGCCTACCACGCCATGCAGCGGAGCAGGCCCATGTCCACGCGCGGCGGCCTGCCCACGGCGGCCATCTACGTCTTCGTCAACATGATCAAGAAACTGCGCCAGGATTTTTCGCCGCTCTACTTTGCCGCTGTCTTCGACGTAAGCGGAGAAGTGTTTCGCGATGGCCGCGCGCGAACCATGGGTCCGCTGCGCAAGTGGGACTCGAAGACGCAGAGCTTTCTGGACGTGAGCTACGAGGGATACAAGGCTAATCGCGCCGCCATGCCGGAAGACCTTCGCAGGCAGATCCCGTACATTCGCCGCGCACTGGAGGCGCTGCGCATTCCCATCCTGGAGGCGGAAGGGTTCGAGGCCGACGATGTCATCGGCACCCTGGCGCGAGAAGCAGCCGAACGCGAGCATGAGGTCTTCATCGTCTCTGGCGACAAGGACATGATGCAGCTGGTTACGCCGCGTGTAAAAGTCCTCAACCCGCAGAAGGATAACCTCATTCTCGATCCCGCCAAAGTGGTTGAAACGCTGGGCGTGCCGCCGGAGAAGGTGGTCGATGTGATGGCCCTGCGCGGCGACTCGGTCGACAACATTCCCGGCGCACCGGGGATTGGCGATAAGGGCAGCGTGGACCTGATTCTGGAATTCGGCAGCGTAGAAGCGGTGCTCGACCGGGCCGCAGAGGTGAAGCGGAAGAGCTATCGCGAGTCACTGGAGCAGAACCGCGCCGCCGTACTTCTTTCGAAGGAACTGGTGACGATTGACAGTCATGTTCCGCTGGAACTCGATCTCTCGGCCATGGAGACCCAGGCTCCCGACCTCGAAGCATGCCGAGACTTGTTTACCGAGCTTGAATTTACCTCAATGCTGCGCGATCTTGCTCCTGCGGAGGGCGGCCCTTCGGTTGAGCTGATCGAAGAGCCGAACGCGGAACAAGCCGCCGCGTTTTACGCCGCAGCGCGCGAAAATGGATTCGCATTTTCTCTGGAGGCAGCCGCGCCGGTAGAGCAGGAAGAAGAAGACGAAGCGCAGCAGACCATGTCGCTGCTGGACGTGGCGGAAGCAGCGGACAAGCAGGCTAGCTTCGGCGTGGGCGTGTGCGCGGAGTTCGGGATAGCACTCCGCTTGCAGATGACGCCGGAATTGCGAGCGCTGCTGGAAGACGCTGCTGTGCCGAAGTACCTGCATGATTGGAAGCTGGCCTTGCACGTATTGAGCGGGCAGGGCATCGAACTCCGCGGCGCTATTGAAGACACGATGCTGCTTTCCTACGCCCTCAACCCGACGCACACCACGCAGACGCTGGCGGATGTGGCCGCACGGCACAACCAGGCAGCGCCAACTTCCCTGCCTGCGGGCGCAGCCGCCATTCACGAGCTTGTTCCTGTGCTGCGCGCCGAGGCTGAAAAGGCGGCGGTGACGAATGTCTACGAGGAGATTGACCTGCCCCTCGCTCCGGTGCTGTTTCGCATGGAGCAGGCCGGCGTGCGCATCGACAAGGCGGCTCTAGGCGTTCTTTCGCATCGCTTCAGCCTGGAGTTGGAGCGAGTGGGTGAGCGCATTTTTGAGTTGGCCGCACAGCGCTTCAATATCAATTCACCCAAGCAACTGGGCGTGGTTTTGTTCACGCACCTCGGCCTGCCCGCGCCGGTGGTCCGCGGCAAGGGAAAAGCCATTTCGACGGCCCAGGACGTGCTGGAGGGGTTGGCCGCGCAACACGAAGTCCCGCGCCTGGTGCTCGAATATCGCCATCTGTCGAAGCTCAAGTCGAACTATATTGACGCATTGCCGTTGCTGGCCGACGCTGATTCGCGCGTGCATACGACCTTCCAAGCGGCGGCTACGGCGACGGGCCGGCTGTCGTCGGTTAATCCGAATCTGCAAAACATTCCCATCCGCACGGAACTGGGGCGGGAGATTCGAGCGGCGTTTACGGCATCGCCGGGCACGCAACTGCTTTCTGCGGATTATTCGCAGATCGAGCTGCGCTTGCTGGCGCACTTCAGCCAGGACCCGCTGCTGATGCGGGCCTACGCGGAAGAGATCGATATTCATGCGCTCACGGCAAGTGAGGTCTTTGGTGTCCCCATCGAATCAATGGACAAGGAGACGCGCGGACGGGCCAAGGCGGTGAACTTCGGCATCGTCTATGGGATTTCCGCCTTCGGGCTGGCTGCGCAACTGGGCATTCCGCAGGCCGAGGCCAAGGCCTATATCGAGCGCTATTTTCTGCGCTACGAGGGCGTCAAAGCGTTCATTGAGCGGACCCTGGAGCAGACCAGGCGCGAAGGCGCTGTGCGCACGCTGTTTGGGCGCGTGCGACCGATTCCGGATATCGAAAGCCGCAATCCCAACCAGCGCGGATTTGCAGAGCGGACCGCTGTCAACACGCCTTTGCAGGGCACTGCGGCCGACCTCATCAAGCTGGCCATGATCGTGATCGACCGCGAACTGCGCGAGCGCAAGTTCAAAACAAATATGATTCTGCAGGTCCATGACGAGCTTCTCTTTGAGGTTCCGCTCGATGAGACCGCCGAAGTTGAGAAGGTTGTGCGCGGCGCAATGGAAGGTGTGGTCAAGCTGCATGTGCCGCTGGTGGCCGACCTGGCTTTCGGGCAGAACTGGCGGGATCTTTAAAGCAGGGAACAGGGATCAGTTCGAACCGTGCGGCGGCTCCTCAGAGCTCTGGAGCAGCCAGTAGTGGAAACCATCAATGATGGCCATCAGCGCGGCCTGGTTCAGATCGCTGCTGACGCCGGCGGTGGCCCAGGGCTCGTGTCCGTCGGCATGGAAACTCAGCGTGACGCGCACGTGAGCCGCGGTGTCGTGGGCCGATACATCGATGGCGGTAACACTAAACCTGCCGAGATGCATCTTCGCCACGGTCGGGTACCACTTCTCTAACTCCTGCCGCATGGCTTTGGTAAGTGCATCTACGGGACCAGCACCCTCTGCCCGGGTCGTAGTTATAGTCGAGTTACCGACCGATAACAACATGGAAGCCTGCACATATCTATTCCTTGTCTCGTCGGATTCGTCGATTACCCGCCAACTTCTTACGTTGAAGCGATCGGGCAGGGAATTGAGAATCTTCATGCACGCCAAGCGAAATGAAACATCGCTGGCGGTGAATCCGCCGCCGTCGATCATTGCCTGGTTGGCGTCAATGAAGGCTTGCGCCTGCGTCCCGTCGAGAGGAACGCCGAGAGATTCAGAGAGCAGGACGATATTGGCCTTGCCCGATTGCGCGTTTACGCCGATCACCGGGTTTGCACCGACCAGCGCGGGATCGCACCAGAGATAAGCGCCCGGATTCTTGCGCTCGCTGCTGCCGTGCATCCCGGCCCAGGTTCCGAACGCTCCCGTGCCCACAATGGGCGAGCCGTGCGGCACCTCAAGCGAGAAGGCCGCGCACGCGGAATGAGCAAGGTCGGTGAGTCCGGCGAGCGATTCGGGGCTCACAAACTGGGCTTCGCCCCGGAGTTGCATGCTGCCGATCACGGTAGTCAAGTTCACGTTGCCGCAGCGCTCGCCGGTGCCCAGCAGTGTGCCCTGCGCCTGGACGGCTCCGGCAAGAATGGCCGCACGGGTGTTGGCCACGCCAAGTCCACGGTCGGTATGGCCATGGAATCCGAAGCCGGCTCCAGGATAAGTCTGTGTAAGTCCGCGGAAGACGCTTGTAACTTCCTCCGGATTGGCGCCGCCGGTAGTGTCGCAGATAACAATGCGACTTACTTTCTGACTTACACATTGGGCAGTCAGCTGGTTGAAGTAATCCAGGCTGCGCTCATGAAAATCGGCATCGCACAGGTTGCCGTTCTCGCGGCGGCCGCAGTTGGCGTCCATGGCGTGCTCGAAATCCAGAATCACTTCGAGGCCGTGGTCCTGCAGGCAAGCGATTGTCTCGTAGGCCATCAGCAGGTTCTCTTCCGGAGTGGTTTCAAGCGATCGAAGGACATCGAGGAGCCGGGATTTGACCACCAGCACGGCAACCGGCACGCGCTGCTTGCGTGCGACGATGAATTCGACATCGGGCCATTCGTTTACACCTACACCACGGCCTCGAGTTCTGCCGAAGAGGGCAAGTTTCATCGCGCCTGTTTCAACGGAATCGAGAGCGGCAGTGAGGCCAGCAACAAATTGATTGGCGCCGGCAAAGCCGATCTCGGCGTAGTGAACTCCAAACGCGGACATGCGCTGCAGCAGGCTGACCGCACTGGGCAGTGAGATATCGATGTTGGGCTGCTGCATTCCATCGCGCAGGCTGGTTTCAAACAGCTCGACGCGGGTGGGACCGGCTTCATTCATTGACTTTGTTTCCTGGCTGGGTGAGCGTACTGGCGGGATGGTCCCTAGCAGGCTGCCAACTCTCCATCATACCCGCTCGCGGATCACCGAACGGAGGCCGGCCAGCTCAGTTCCACTTGATGACGCGGAGCAGGTTCGAATAGTCGTCGGTCCACACCTTGGTTCCGGGCGGAACGCGCATGTCGACCCAGTGCGGGTCTGTGGCCAGCGGACCAAGATCGGCCCGGCTGCGCGCCATTACCAGCCAATGGGAGGCTAGCTTGCCGGCATCGAGTTGATCCTGGGGCACACCGTGGTCGTCGGACGTGATACAGACGAGGCCTGCATCGTTGGCCAGCGAGCCTAGCGTGGGCGCAATGTCGAGGTAGAGGTTGGTGATGTGGAAAGCGATCATGCCACCAGGCGCAAGTTTGCGCAGGTAGAGCGCCAGGGCCTCGCGCGTGACCAGGTGCATGGGAATCATGTCGCCGCTGAAGGCGTCGATCACGATCAGGTCGTAGCCTGTGTCTGGCGCGCTGCGCAGCTTGAGGCGCGCGTCGCCCAGGACAATCTTCGCCTGCGGGGCACATTGCTCAAGGAATGTGAAATAGCGGGTGTCCAGCGCCATTCGCTCTACCAGCGGGTCGATTTCGTAGTAGGTGAGCGACTCGCCGGGCCGCAGATAGCAGGCCATTGCGCCTGCTCCCAGGCCTACGACGGCCCAGTTTGCATGGGGAGCATCGCCACCCGGAGCGGGGAGGGTTTTGGCCTGCATGGCGCGCAGAATGCTGCCGGCCGGACCGGTCTGTGTGTAGTAAGCAAGCGGCTCGCGGCTGCGCCCGGCGTCCAGGCTCTGCGATCCGTGCAGCGTTCCGCCATGGATGAGATAACGAAGCTTGCCGTTGGGGCTGTCCGTCACGCGGATCATGCCAAAGAAGTTCCGCCTTGTCTCCAGAACCTTTCCCAAGTTGGGGTGGTAGAGCGAACTTGCGGCCAGCAATGCGACCAGACCGGCGGCAAAGCGCAGCGGCCGTTTGCCGAAGCTCATACACCACAGCATGGAGTATCCGAAAATGAGAATGATGAGCGAGCTGCCTAACTCAATGCCCGCGTGAGCCAGGCCGGTCAAGATCCCGGCCATAACCAGGAAAAGCGCAATGGGCAGCAGCCAGTCGTTTCGTTTGACGCGCGCGGCCTTCTCCGGCGGCGGGGCTGTCTGGTCGATTGGTGGCCGCAAGATGGCTGCGAGCACCAGCACCAGCGGGAACTCAACCACCGTGGAGAAAATGACGGGCGCGATCAGCGCGTTGAAGATGCCGCCAAGCACGCCGCCAAAGGAGATCCACAAATAAAACTCGGTAAGGCGCGTGATTTTGGGGCGGCTCCGCGCAAGCTCGCCGTGGCATACCAGCGCAATGGCGAACAGCGTGACCAGGTAGAGCGCGATCAGAGCCAGCAGCGGGAGCTTGGTCTTGCACAGGGTGGGAACAAGCGCGATGAGGATGAGAAAGGGCAGCCTGCGTATGAGCCACTCATGCGAGATGGGCGGGCGCTTGGCAAACACCAGCACAAAGCTCAACAGGTAAAACGCCAGCGGGAGAACCCAGAAAAGCGGAATGGCGGGAACGTCGGTGGTGAGCGCCGTGGTTACGCCCATCATCAGGCTTGAGGGCACGAAGGCCAGGGCAATCCAGCGCAGGCGTTGACGCCAGAGCTCGCGCGGCGCGGTGTCGTCCGGCTCTTCGATTGTTGCTGCCTGGGCGGTTGCAGGTTCGGGGCGGTTGCGCCATACGAGCCCGCCGCAGGCCACGGTCAGGACGAGGAACACTGCGTAGCCATAACTCCAGAAGATACTTTGCACGCTCAGGCGCAGCGTCGGTTCCAGCAGAAACGGGTATCCCAGCAAACCCACCAGGCTTCCCGCGTTGCTGGCTGCGTAAAGAAAGTATGGGTCGTTGGCG
>JBEKFD010000128.1:0-13978 GCA_050013495.1 Occallatibacter sp.
GGATGGTCTCGACGGGGTCCCCGGCGACAGGTCTTTGTCGCGGGGGTGTCTGGGGGGCGACGCCAACCCGATACCGTTCCAGCTTAATGTAGCCACGCATTGCATATTTTGCTAATACGCGGCTTCCGCAAGGATAGTTCCCGGACGCTGCTCGCTATTCGCCGTTAGCCGTTAGCCGTTAGCCTTTAGCTAATAGCTGAAAGCTGAAAGCTAAAGGCTAATGGCTAGTAGCTCTTCACGGTTCACTATTCACTCCCACCCGTCTCACCCGTGGCCCGATCCGGGTAAATATCTCCCACGGAATCGTCCCCGTGGCTTCGGCGTGCTCGAACGCGGAAATTGTCTCGCTTCCCTGGGAACCAAGAATCACCACCTCGTCCCCAGCCTGAACCCCATCGATCTCGGTTACATCCAAGACGGTCTGGTCCATGCTGACGCGCCCCGCCAGCGGCGCGCGCTTCCCGCGCACCAGCAGGCTGAAGCGATTTCCCAGCCTCCGGTCCAGCCCGTCCGCATACCCGACTGCGAGCAAAGCCAGCCGCATCGGCTCCGTAGCCACAAACGTGCCGTTGTACCCCACCACTGCTCCGGCCGGGACGGTTCGAACGCCCACAACCTGCGTCTTCCAGCTCAGGACAGGCTTGAGCCGCGCCCGCGCCGCCGCCACGGCCGCCGGCTCGTCCGGAACAAACTGCGGCGCCGCGCCATAAAGCGCCAATCCCGGACGAAGCATCGCTTGCATTCCCCAACGCCGGGCCAAAGCCGAGATCCTGCCTGTCTCCCCATTTAGCAGCGCCGCGGAAGCACCAACGCTCAGCCACTCCGCCCCGGTCGCGGAGCGTGCAAGTCCGGCTGCCGCAATCTGCTCAAGGGACGCATCCAGCCGGGCAATCTGCGCATCGTTCGCGCGCCCATCCGTTTCATCCGCTGCAAACAGGTGGGTGAGCACGCCTTCCAGGTGGAGCGCCGATCCCGAACCAAAGCGCGCCAGAAGCGGATTCAGCTCGTCTGGCCCCACGCCCTGCCGGCTCATCCCCGTGTCGATCTCCAGATGAACCGGCAGCGAGCCAACGCCGGACGCGCGAGCCGCCCTCTCCAACTCGTCCAGATGCCAATTCTCCCAGACCACCGCCGTCAGCCCGTGCTCCACAAGGTCCGCACCCTGACCGGGAAAGCAGCCACTCATCACCAGGATTCGGGCATCCGGGCACAACCCGCGAGCCGCAACCCCTTCTTCCACGGAGGTAACGCCCAGCCAAAGCGCCCCGGCCCGCACCGCCGCGGGTGCGCACAGAGCCAGCGAGTGGCCATACGCATCGCTCTTGACCACCGCCAGCAACTCCGCGCCGCCAGCCGCCAGGCTGTTCAAATATCGATAGTTGTCTTCGAAAGACTGGGTGTCGATCTCAGCCCGGCAGGGACGCATTTGCATTCGGGTATCCAAGAATCAGTCTAGCGCGGCCGGCCTTCCTTTCATCCCAGAAGCGCAAACGCTACGACAGTCTCTCCAAGCGCTCCAACCTCGCCGAGCACCTCCGCCTCCAGCACATGCGGAACCGCCATTTCGCACGCCTTCACCTCGGCCTCGCTTGCTCCATTGAAGCAAAGCTCGCAATGCCCCAGCGCATCTCCGTCGCCCATTCGCACCGGAGGCCCAAACACCCGGCAAGTCATTGGCCGCCACGCGTACACATCGCAGCGCCCTGTCGCTGGATCGAGCGCCGGACAAGCCGCTTCATTTGCGAATTCCTCGAACTGCTCCCGTTCCGCGTCCGTCTCGCCCAGCCGCCCGGTTGCCGGGTCCCCAGGAAACTCCGCCCCATGCGCATCAATCCACAACCGCGCCCGCCGCTCGATCTCCGCCGCCAATTCAGGCTGAGTTTCGCGAAGCGCCTCAATCCCCACGCGCAACCGTGCAGCATCCAGCGCGTTGATCGCAAATGCGCCGTAGCAGCACTGAGTACAACCAAGCCGGCAAACCAGCCATTGGCCGGCCTGCCGCGCCGCGTCCGCCAGCGCCGCATCCACAATCTGCACCAGTTCCGTGTCTCTCGCCGGCAGCCCCATGCCGCCAAGCATACCGCAGCACCGGCCCTCGGCCCGTGAGCGATCAAAACCTTCTATCTCTCGCAAGCACACACGTGCTATAAGGACCACGAGGGCCAAGTGATCTTCCTCGAGCACAAACCGGCCGCCCCGCTGAATGCCTGCATACGCTTGCTCTGGTATGCGCGCGTCGAGCATGCGCCCCACGCCCGAGAGCGCATCTTGCCCACGGGCCGCGTGCAGATCATCCTCAATCTGGCGCGCGACTTTCTCATCGATTGCCACGATAGCCTTCCCGCTCAGCCGAATTCGCCGTCCCTCATCGTTGGAGCGCGATCGACTTACGAGATCGTCGACACCTCAGACATGGCGGACCTCATCGGCGTCGTCTTCCATCCCGGCGGCTTCGCCCCTTTTGTCTCCGATGCCGTCGATCTGTTCAGCAACCGAAACGTGGGCCTCGAAGACGTTTGGGGCCCGAGTGCCCGATCGCTTCGCGACCAACTGCGCGAGGTGCCGGCTCCCGCTCAGCGGCTTCGCTGCCTTGAAGAGTTTCTGCGCCAGAGATTTGCAGGCCACCTCCCCAGGCACCCAATCGTGGACTTCGCGCTTGCAAGCTTCCAACGCTCGCCCGGCATCGCCACGGTGCGCGAGGTGGCCCGCAGCACCGGCTGGAGCGAGCGCCGCTTCTCCCAGGTGTTCCGCGAACAGGTCGGCTTCTCGCCCAAGGCCTGGACCCGCATTCTCCGCTTTCAGCGTGCTGTCCAGCAGTTGCACGCTGGGCTCGACGTGCGCTGGGCTGAGATGGCGCTCGATTGCGGCTACTACGATCAATCCCACTTCGCCAATGAGTTCCGCGCCTTCTCCGGGATCGACGCGACAACCTATTCGGCGCGCCGCACCTTGTGGGCCAATCACGTCGCGGCAAACTAGATTCAGCAATTGCCGATTTTTCCAAGATGCGGCCCCAGCCGGAGAGCATGATCATGTTGTAGCTTTTCGGCTGCAAAGGAGTTCCTGATGTCCACGCACACCAAATCCACTGTCATCCCCGCCCTGCGTTACCGCAACGCCCCCGCCGCCATCGACTGGCTCTGCCAGGTGCTCGGCTTTGAGCGCCACGCCGTCCACGAAGGCCCGGACGGAAGCATCGGCCATGCCGAACTCACCCTCAACGGCGGCATGATCATGCTCGGCTCCGCCAGGGACGACGAGTTCGGCCGCAGATTCAAGTCGCCCGACGAACTGGACGGCATGGAAACCCTCAGCGCCTACATCGTGGTCGCCGACGCAGACGCCACCCACGCCCGCGCGGTCGTCGCCGGAGCCCCCATCATCCGCCCCTTGCAGGACACCCCTTACGGCAGCCGCGAATTCGCCGTCCGCGACCCGGAGGGCCACACCTGGTCCGTCGGCACCTACGACCCATGGGCGGCGCAAGCATAGGCTGCTCGCATCAGGCTGCATGCATAGCCAGTGCATCTCGCCGTGCACGATCATGGGTCAGCTTGAAGGGTACGGGCTTCAGCCCGTACGTTAAATGCGCCAAAATGAGCCCTGGGCTTCAGCCCCCGAGGGAATCATCCTTCAATCTGCCCCTCCACCCCGCATTCAAGTCTGCCCGCCCGTGGGATACACTCATCCGGTATCCCCGGAGGCTTGTCTTGAGGTCGATTCCTTTCGCTCTTCCCCTGTTGTCGCTTACCGTGCTCGCAGCATCCGCGCAGGCCCAGCAAGGCCGCTTGTTGGTCGCCGAAAAAGGTCAACAGAGCCTGGCCATCGTCGATCCTGTCTCCGGCAAGGTCCTGGCTTCCGTCCCCGAAGGCGGCGTCACCGGCCATGAGGTCATCGCTTCGCCCGACGGCCGCCTGGCCTACGTGCCCATCTACGGCAACTCCGGCGTCGGCAAGCCCGGCACAGATGGCCGCACTCTAACTGTCATCGACATTGCTTCACAGAAGGTTGTCAACATGGTTGACTTTGGCCATGGCGTTCGCCCCCATTGCCCGCTCATCGGGCCCAAGGACGGCTTGCTCTATGTGACCACCGAGCTCAACCAGACGGTAACCCTCATCGATCCGAAAACGCTCAAGATCGTCGGCTACATCCCCACCGGCCAGCCGGAGAGCCACATGCTCGCGCTCTCGCACGACGGCCAGCGCGGCTACACGGCGAATGTCGGACCAGGTACTGTTTCTGTGCTCGACGTTCCGGGCCGCAAGGTCCTCAAGATCATTCCCATCTCCAAGAACACGCAGCGCATCTCCATTTCGCCGGACGACCGCTGGGTCTTCACCGCCGACCAGACCAAGCCGCAACTGGCCGTGATCGACACCTCCACCAACTCGGTTAGCAAATGGATTCCGCTCGAAGGCATCGCCTACGGAACCGCGCCCACCCCCGACGGGAACTTTTTGCTGGTGACGCTCCCCGACCAAAACAAGATCGCCGTGGTCGATCTGAAGTCAATGCAGGTAGTCCGGTCGGTAGCTGTCGGCGTCAACCCGCAGGAGATCGTCGTCCGCCCCGACGGCAAGGCCGCCTATGTCTCGTGCGAAACCAGCAACCAGGTAGCCGAAATCAGCCTCGATACCTGGACCCTGACGCGTCTGATCCAAACCGGCAAAGCAACGGATGGGCTAGCGTGGGCGCAAGGACGCTGAACTAACGTGCCCTTGGCGGCGTGCCGATGGAGTGAGAAACTGTTTCAAGGCATTCGGCATGACGGTTCAAGCGGCAACTCGGAAGGTTAGGCGAAGCTTCACCCTGACGCCGGAAGCGGTGTCGTTCATCGGAGAGACGCGCAAGCGCCGCGGCGCGCGTTCGGATTCCGAAGCCCTCGATCTGCTTCTGCACGAAGCCATGCTGGAAGCCAAGAGGCAAGAGATCGATGCAGCGTACAAGGAGTATTACGACACTGCCTCAGAAGAGGTATTGGCCGAGCAGCGGGAGTGGGCGGAGCTAACCGGGCCGAATATGTTCATCGGCGTCCCGGAGCCCTGAAGCCGGACGTACGATAACTCTCATGGCAAGCTATCGCGTCGTCTTGCGCAGATCCGAGGAGGGTTACAACGCCTCCTGCCCCGGCCTTCCCGGTTGCTGGACGCAAGGAGCCACGGAGCCGGAAGCGCTCGCGAATATCGAGAATGCCATCCGCGAATACGTCGAGGCAGCCAGCCGCAGCTAGGCGGGCAAGCGATCACCCGATCTCCCGGTCCCAGCCCTCCAGCACCCGCTTGAACATGCTCATGAACTTGCCTCCATCGGCTCCGTCAATCAGCCGATGGTCGAATCCCAGGCAGTAGCTCTGCATTGCGCGGATGGCAATGGCGTCGCTGCCCTCCGCGTCCGTGATCACAACCGGCTCTTTTTTCAGCCCGCCAATGGCCAGAATCGCCGACTCCGGCTGGTTGATGATCGGCGTGCCGAACTCGCCGCCGAATACGCCCGAGTTGGTCAGCGTAAATGTCGATCCGGTCGCTTCTTCCGGCTTCAGCTTTTTGGTGCGCGCCCGCTCGGCCAGGTCGGCCATGGCCCGCGCCAGGGCGACAAAGCTCAGCGTCTCGGCCTGCTTGACCACAGGCACAATCAAGCCCCATTCGAGCGCGACAGCAATCCCCAGGTGAATATTCGCGTGATAGCGAATCGACCCGCCCTGATTGGGCAATTTCTCCAGCGACGCATTCACAATCGGATGCCGGCGCAGCGCCTCAATGGCCGCCGCCGCAATGAACGGCATGAAGGTGAGCTTGACCCCGTGCTTCTGCTCAAAGCGGCTCCGCTCCCGCTCGCGCAGGCGCACGATCCGCGTCATATCCACCTTGTAAACGGAGTAAACGTGGGGAGCGATGCGTTTGCTCTCCACCATTCGCTCGGCAATGATGGCGCGCATCCGGCTTAGCGGCGCCACCGTCCCTGGCAGAGTTGAAGCGGCCGGTGGCGAGGGAGGTGGCACAGCCGCCTTTACCGTTGCAGATACAGCGGCCACCGGCGCAGGCGCGCTCCCCGGCCCACGCTCGCCGAGATACTTGAGCGCATCTTCTTTGGTAATGCGCCCCGCCGATCCGGTCCCGGCAATCCGCCGCAGATCGAGATTGTTCTCGCGCGCAATGCGCCGCACCAGGGGCGAAGAACGAATCTTTGTTCCGTCGCTTGACGAAGCCGCATCCTCAACCGAGCGGCCGGCATCGGCTGTCGACGCTGCGGTAGCGGGCGCTGCAATTTCCGCCGGCGGGGCAGGTGTGCTTTCAACCGAATCGCTCTCAGGCCCGCCGATGATGGCGACGACGGTGTTCACTTCGACCGTTGCGCCCTCTGGAATCCTGATCGCGGTCAGTACTCCCGCGATTGGGGAGGGAATCTCCGCATCCACCTTATCGGTAGAAATCTCGAACAGGGGCTCGTCCTTCTCGACAGTATCCCCCGCTTTCTTGAGCCATTTGGTGATAGTGCCTTCAAAGATGGACTCGCCCATCTGCGGCATCACCACTTCCGTTCCACCGGAGACCGGGATGGCCGGCTTGCTCGGGCCAACTGCAACCGGCCCGACTCCAGTCCCTAGTCCCTCAGTCCCTAGTCCCTGAATCCCTGGTCCCTGCCTCTCGGTCCCTGCCCCCTGATCCCCGATCCCTGACCCCTCTTCCGTCACCACGGCGACTACCGTATTGACCTCGACCGTAGCTCCTTCTCCAATCTTGATTTCGCTCAGGATGCCCGCCACCGGCGAAGGAATCTCCGCGTCCACCTTGTCGGTAGAAATTTCAAATAGGGGTTCGTCCTTCTCGACCCTATCCCCGGCCTTTTTCAGCCATTTGGTAATGGTGCCCTCAAAGATCGATTCGCCCATCTGCGGCATGACTACGTCGGTTGGCATGGATCCCTTTCTCCGACCTCGAGGACAAAAACTGCCCACCCGGTTCACGCCGGATTATAAATTGCAGCACGCTTGCCGGCTGGCCTCCCGGAACCCGCAACGCTCTCCGTGCCCCATCCTCTCGCCTCTTTTCTGGCGAAAGGGTGGGAAACCACCAACTCCAACCCGCTTCGATCAATCAGGCCTGAACCGGCCGCGTGGAGAGGCCCTGGAGTCGCTCGACTTCCGCCGGCGCCATCATCGGCGTATCTTCCGCCGGAAATTGCCTTACCTCTTCTGCCGAAGCCCGCAGCGCCTCCAGGCCCTCCACCGGCAGCACCTGCTCGTCGAAGACCATTCCAAACTGGCTTGCCGCCTGGTCTGCCACCGTCTTCAAAGCCGGCACCTGTCGCGTACCCTGGCCATCGAGTGCAAATTCCCGCTCCATCTCCCGCTTAAGGCTGGTCACCCCATGATCCGCAATCCCGCACGGCACAATCAGCGCAAAGTCCCGCAAATCCGTAGTCACATTGAAGGCGAATCCATGCGAAGTAATGCCCTTGGCCACATGAATCCCGATGGCCCCGATTTTTCTCTCCGTCCCGGCTCGCGGGTTACGAGTCCCTAGTCCCTCAGTCCCTAGTCCCTCAGTCCCTAGTCCCTCCTCCGCCACCCACACCCCCGTTAGCCCCGCCACGCGCCCGGCCTGGACGCCGAACCCTCCGCAAAGCCGGATCAACGCCTCTTCCATGCCGCGAACAAAGTCCACCGGACCCATTCGTCCGCCGTTGGGATTGGTCAGCGTCCGTAAATCGAAGATCGGATACCCCACCAGTTGTCCCGGCCCGTGATAGGTCACATCCCCGCCACGATTGATCTCGTGCAGAGTCACGCCGCGCGCGGCCAGCAGTTCATCGCTCACCAGCACGTTCGCCCGGTTTGCATTCCGGCCCAGCGTCAGCACTGGCGGATGCTCCAGCAGCAGCAGCACATTTTTGAGGCGTCCCTCGGCCACTAACGCAGCCATCTCGGCCTGCAGCCGTAGCCCCTCGTCGTAGCCCACACGCCCTAGATAGAGATACTGAATCATGCTGGTTCGATTGTAGTCAGTCCCGCAGCAAGCGCCGTTGCCTCAGACTTGCCCCTCAAGCTTCGCCGAGAATATCCCCGCGAACGCTGACCGATGCTGCCAGAAAACCAGCAACCAGAGCAGTGTCAAAACCACACCGGCCTGAAAACCGTCTGGCAAGATCAGAAGGTGAAACATAAGAATGTTCACCAAAACCGGGCCCAGGAGCACTAAACCCAGTGCCACAAACCGGTTCACGAGAAACAGTATGCCCGAAACCACCATCAAGGCCCCAATAACGTACGTGTAGTGGTGGGCCACCAGCAAACCAACAAATGTCGCTCCCGGCCCATTGGGCAATTGTCCCTTCAAAAAGTTGAAAAACAGATTCGAGCCAAAGAACACAAACGCCGCGCCCAGCAAATAGCGTGCAATCGCAACAACAATTTTCATTGAGATTCTCCTTGGGATTGAGGAATTTTCTTTGACCAAGCGCCGCCAGCCGGCCATCCACCGGGGGAGTGGAGCAACCGCCCTATGCTACCACCAGATAGCCGCGCCTCGCTTCTCGATTCAAACCATTCCACCCGAGGCCGCCCCTGCCCCGGATTTGGTACATTGTCCTTACACGGAGTGCCGCTGAACGTCCTTGCTTAATTCGTCCTCTCACACATTGCCTCGCGGCCCGCGGCCCGCTGAGGTGTGTCTCTTCGCATCCATCAAGAGAGGATGAACTCCATGCTCCTACAAGACCTCGGCTGGTCCAGCTTTTTTGCGAGCCAGCTCTCCACCGGTGTCGCCGGCATCCCCGGCCGGGTTGCGTCCGCCAACCACGGCCGCTTCCTGGTCTGGACCGAGACGGAGGGAGCGGGCTTCGGTGAAGTCGATGCCAGCGTCACCGGCAGCCTGCGCAAATCCGGAGCTCTCTGGCCCGCTGTCGGCGACTGGGTTGTCCTGAGGCCCGACGCTCCGGTCATCGACCGCGTGCTCAACCGTCAGACCAAGCTCTCGCGCAAGCAGCCCGAGCGAGAAATCCGCGAACAGGTGCTGGCCGCCAACATCGATGTCCTGTTCATCGTCAGCGGTCTTGACCGCGACTACAACCCCCGCCGCATCGAGCGCTTTCTTGTCATGGCCAATGAAAGCGGAGCACGCCCCGTAGTGCTGCTCAACAAGGCCGACCTGGCCCCCAAGCTTGGCCTTGAGCTCAACGAGCTTGTAGTCCAAGTCCAGGAGTTAAGCCCCAATCTCACCGTGCTTCCCATCAGCGCCCGGTCCGACGAAAACCTCGACGCACTCCCCGCCCAGCTCACCCTCGGCCAAACCGCCGCGCTCATCGGCTCTTCGGGGGTCGGCAAGTCCACTATCCTCAATCGCCTCCTCGGCGACGAGCGACAGGCCACCACCGCGGTTCGCGCCTCCGACAGCCGCGGCCGGCATACCACCACCACCCGGCAGCTCTTCCGCATGCCCGGCGGCTGGCTGCTCATGGATCTGCCCGGCCTGCGCGAAGTCCAGCTCTGGGTTGATCCAGATCAAGCATTGTCGGGCTCCGCCGCCGTCACAAATCTGGAAGCCAGCTTTGACGACATCCAGGCATTAGCCCAAAACTGCCGCTTCCGCGACTGCACCCACACCGCCGAACCGGGATGTGCGGTAACGTCCGCCGTGATCGACCCCGCCCGCCTGGCCAACTACAAGAAGATGCAAAAGGAGCTGGCGCATCTGGAGCGCAAAACCAACCCAAGGCTAGCAAAAGAGACCCGCGCCAAGTGGAATGCCATCGAAAAGTCCGTGCGGAGCCATCCCAAACGCAATCCATCTTGAGTTATGCCCCCAAGGTGTGCTGAGACGCTGCACCGCAGCTTCCAATGATGGAGGGCCTGAAGTTCAGCGGAAGCAATTCCTCATCTCTGTCAATCCGCACCGATGGGGGGCAAGGGTGCGTTGGCCACTTAATCGAAGCAACACAGATCGCAGGCGCCCGTCACTTGGGGGCAGCATCCAGATAGAGGAAACGCCGCCGCGCCGCCGCACGCTTTTGCAGGTTCCGTTTCGCCTTGTATTTCCTGAGTAGAAAATCTAGCTCCACGTCGAATTCCTGGCTCTTCCCCGAGGTCCGGGCCTGGGCCGCGGCACGCTCCAGCAACGCAACCCCTTCGTCGTAATTGCCGGACGCGTGAAGGATCGACTGTTCCCCCAGCCGCCAGTAGATGGCCTTTGCGTCGTCCGGATGCAGCTTTTCGCGCAGATTCGCCAACTGCAGCCACAGACTATCGCTGCATCCCCCCGCTTGAGCTTCTTTCCAGGCCTGCTCTTCCCCTCCTTCATGGAGGAAAATTTCCACCAGAAGAGAATGGTCACGCTTCCCGTAACGCCAACTTTGCACGAATGCGTCCGCTTTGCCGGGCTTGCTTCCGTTACCGGCAATCGTTCTGCGCACATGCGCCAGCGCCTGGCCGCGCCAATCTTCCCAGTCTTCGGCAGCGCGGGCAAAGTCCTCCAACCGTTTGTAATTCTCCAGGCTCGGACTGTTTCGGA
This sequence comes from Occallatibacter sp., assembly GCA_050013495.1. GTDB lineage: Bacteria > Acidobacteriota > Terriglobia > Terriglobales > Acidobacteriaceae > Telmatobacter. The sequence continues at coordinate 10,509 of JBEKFD010000128.1, forward strand.
ACTCAACCCACACGATTCGCAGGGCATCCGCATGGCGATCGTTGTGCCTGTATTCTTCGGCCACAAACTGACGCAATCTTGCGCCCTCGAAGGCGGGCATGGATTTCATGCCTCGTTCGGCCCAGGCCAGCGCCTTGTCGCGTTCTTCGGCCTGGCGATAGATTTCGGCAATGCGCAGATACTGGTGCGCGTGGCTTAGGTCGCGTTCGAGCACCGCAACCAGCTCATCAATATTCCCTGACTTGCGGGCCAGCGCTTCCATGATTCTGGTTATTGCGTAATGGCTTTCTTTTCCGGAATCTCTGCCCGGCTCTGTCACCACCGGAACCTCGGCCCACGCGGCCTCAGCCAGCGTCCGGTAAGCCGCCAGACCCTCCGCGCCCAGCACTGCGGCATAGACTTCCGCCCCGTTGTTCCACTCGCCAAAGCCGCCGCTCATTTCGGCGTGAAACAGCTTCCTGGCCAGAGTTACGGGATCGGGCTTCGCCTCAATGCAAGCTTGCAGGTGCAGATCCTGGAGCCGTTCGATCAGCGACGTCATGTATCCGTCGGAGTCGTCTACTTCCTCAGTGGCCACCGCGAGCAACCGCACTCCCTCCTCGCACAGGCCAATGACGCCCTCGGCCTGGCCGTTCCTGAGCAGTCCGTCCACCGCGTCGATGGCAACCTCCACTCCGGCCGCATAGCTGCGCATCTCGCGGTAGTCCACATAACCACGGATGCGAATTGCTTTCGCCAGAGTCTTTCTGGCCATGGCAATTCCGGCCTCAGGGCCCTTGCGGAGGGCCGCCAGATGCATCAGGCTATCTTTGAGAGCTTTGTTCTCAGCGGCCCACTCCAGAATCAGCTTGATGAGCGTAGCTTTGTCTTCCGCACCGAGGGCCGCGGCAATATCTTCGCCGGTGATCTTGATCTTCGCGGAGCGGCACGTCTTCGCCGCATTGGCCGGCTGGTTCACGGCACCTTCTTCGCCTGCTGTCTGTCCATCCAGCCACTGGAGCGCCACAGCCACGCAATGCTTGCAAAACGCGTCGTCCAGCCCCAGCGGACAGTTGCAGTCGTGTTCCAGGCCTCCGGACTTCGCCGCCAGCTTGACCACGTACTCTTCCGTCCCCTCCACGATGGCTTCGATACTGTCGCCGAATTCCTCCAGTTCCGCCACCCGGCCCTGCCGGAAATAGTTCAAGCCGCGCTGAAAATACCGCTCCCCGGCCAGCCGGAGAATGTGCTCCCTGGTAAGGCATTGGCTCAATAGATGAAGTTCGCTCATGGGGAACAACGCCATTGTAGACAATCGAACCGTGAATATTGCGGTGGGGCGCATTTTTAGCTCCTCACCGGAAGTGAGCGGAGTTGGTTTGGCGTTAACATAGAAAGGAGGGGAAGGAATCAATGGCCACACAAATTGCCAGGATCGGCAGCACGGTCAGTGTTGAAATCCCTGAGGAGTTGCTGCGCAAGGCGAACCTCGCCGTTGGCGATCCCGTCGAGTGGATATTGACTCGCACCGGCACACTCGCGCTGCGGGTGCAGGGGAGCGCAGATGAAGCTGACGTTGAAGAGGGCTACGAGGAGTGGAAACTGGCGGAGGTCGAAGCTGGTCTTGCCGAAATCGAAGAGGGCAAATGGGTCTCGGGTGAGAAGGTTCGTGAGTGGGTGCACAGCTTGGGTACGCAGCATGAGCTTCCGCCACCCTTATGAAGTCTCGCATCAGCGAACGAGCAATCCGCGGCTTGACATCGATTTGGGAGCATATCGCGAAAGATAGCCCTGAGGCAGCGTCGCGAGTTGTCGGCACAATTGTCGAAGCCGCGCGTCGGCTTGAGCAGTTCCCGATGAGCGGGCGGGTTGGAAGAATTGAAGGAACGAGGGAGCAGGTGGTTCCCGGATTGCCTTACATCATTCTCTATAGCGTTGCGGAGGATGCGATTCTTATTTCCGCCGTCATTCACACCAGCCGCAAATGGCCGAAAAGGCTATAAACTCTCGGCCGAGGAGAGAAGATAGAATCCGCCATGAGGCCCTCGGAAGTTCTGCCACAGCATCGGGAGGTGATCCGCCAGCTCGTGATTCAAGCCGGCATGGCCAACCCGCGCGTCTTCGGGAGCGTGGTGCGGGGCGAGGATCGGGAGGATAGCGACCTGGACATTCTGGTCGATCCTGCGCCGAGGGCCAGCCTGCTCGCCATGGAGAAACTCCAGGCCCAACTGGAGAAGGTCACCGGCGTCAAGATTGACCTCCGTACGCCAGAAGAGATAAATCAACGCTTCCGCAGTAAGGTTCTCACCGAGGCCGCCGCGCTGTGAACAAAGAAGGTCTCACCGCCAAAGACTTCCTCCAGCATATTCTGGAGGCCGCCGATCGTGTCCTTCGTTACACCAAGGGCATGGGCCGAAAGGAGTTCTCTGCCGATACGATGGTCCAAGACGCCGTGATTCGCAACGTGGAGATCATCGGCGAAGCCGCCAACAACCTGTTGGAGGTTGCTCCCGACATTGGCGCCAGGTATCCGTCGATTCCCTTTGTCCAGATTCGTGGAATGAGAAGCCGCGTCGCGCACGGCTATTTTGCGGTGAGTCTCTCGATGATCTGGGATTCCGTGCAGGTGGATATTCCGGAACTGCGCCAGCAAATTGAGAAGGTACTCGAAGAAATGCAAGCGGAGGAGTGACGTGGAAGAGCAAGAGACGCAGCAAACTGAAGAGGAACCCAAGCCGACACTTCTCTATCACTATACCGATCAAAATGGATTACACGGGATTATCGAAAACAAGTGCATTAGGGCGACCCATTCACAATTCTTGAATGACTTAAGCGAGTATCGAATTGTTTTCGATGCATTACTGAAGAAGATCAAAATCGAGAGAACAGATAACTGGGCAGTCTTACAAAGTTGGTTTCTCCGAGCTCGTCAAATGAAGGGCATTTTCGTCTCCTCGTTCTCACACGAGAAGAAAGATGACTCACTTGCGATGTGGCGGGGCTATTCCGCCGCTACGGGCGGGTATTCAATAGGCTTTGATCGGTTAGTGCTCAACGACATTGCAAAAGAGCATTTATCTTCTGACAAGAAATGCTGGGTAGAACTGGGCAAGTGCTCCTATGACGATCCAGAGGAATCGAGCCTTGCAGAAAGACTTGAAAGGATCGTCGAGTCAGCTTGGAAAGAAAGCCTTGAAAAGATATCCGCGTCAGCTTCGAATGATCTTCTTAAAAATGCTATCAGGAGTATGCCGGTTAATATCATGGAATATGTCAAACTTGCCGCTTTCGCTAAGCATCAAGCTTTTGAGGAGGAAAAAGAGTGGAGGATCGTAATCATTGTCGAAGAGGGACCGAGATCAAAACGGATCATATTTCGGCAAGGAAAGTCGATGGTGGTTCCGTACATGGAGTTTTCGTGGAAAGATAGTGGCCTTCCTAACCCGATCCGGCGAGTCGTTGTAGGCCCAACTCCTAACAAAGACGAG
>JBEKFD010000129.1:0-13814 GCA_050013495.1 Occallatibacter sp.
AAGCTTGGGGTTCCCAGGTTGTTCACTGGTCCATAGCTCAATCCATCCGAACCGCCGGATGCGGACCCGCATGTCCGGTGGTGTGGCAGGGGAGGAGAGGTGACTCTCCCCCCTATGCCGATCACCGCCCCGGCTCGTAAGCTAAACTCCGTTCATACGGAGGAACCGATGCTTCATGTTGGTTTGTTAAGCATTGCCTTGCTATTGCCGGCGGCGCTCATGGGCCAAGGCAGCCAGAATGCGGATCGGCAGGCAATCCGCGGGGTGACTGACGGCTTTATGGATGCATGGAACCGCCACGATGCCAAGGCGTTTGCCGCGCTGTTTTCCGAAGATGCGGACTTCACCAACGTACGCGGAGCTGGCGCAAGCGGGCGAGCGGAGATTGAGAAGTTCCATGCGCCGCTCTTCGCCACGATATTCAAAGACACCAAGCAAAAGCACACCTATGTCACGATCCGTTTCATCCGTCCGGACGTTGCAGCCGTCGATGTGCGCTGGGAGATGACGGGGGTAGAGGACCCGGCAGGAAATCCGCTCCCTGTGCGCCATGGGCTGCTGAACTTCACGATGGCGAAAGACCAGGGGAAATGGCAGATCGTGGTGATGCACAATATGGACCTGGCCGCACCTCCGCCGGCGCCCAAGTGATTTTTTGCGCTGTCGATCGGTGGGGAGTGTGGCCGTGGCCGGGGAGGCCGGCGAAGCTGCCGGCCCTCTTCATCTGGGCGCGGCGGCGATGGTTACAGTCTGATTATCGTTACCGTCCTTCGAAAATCGCGGTAGCGGACTTCGCAGGCAGAATGCTACCATTTGCCAATTCCTGCGAACCCGAGCGGAAATCCCCGCTGGATCAAGACCTGGAGGTCTCCGATGCAGTACCACGCATGTATCAGCACCAAAGGAGTCAGCGCGAATACCAAAGGCGGTCTCATCCATGGCATGTCGTATGGGAACACAGCCATCACTCCGCGTACCCTGATTGCGTTTTTTCACCAGGTGAAGGCCCAATACGATGCAGGCAGTGGGTCACTGACTGGAAGACGCCAGCATTCGCCCATAACCATCGTCAGGGAAGTGGACAGCAGTTCGCCTTTGCTTTGGCAAGGCTTGTGCACGAATGAGGTGCTGAAATCGGTGGACATCAGTCTCGTTGGGCGGCCCTCTTCAGGGGGCGGAGAGGTGTTGGTTTCCAGGATTACCCTTACCAATGCCGAGATCTCGAAAGTCAACCGGTATACCCCTGTTCTAAAACCGCATCCCCACGGGCCGTCCAGGAATTCTGTGCACGTCACCTACCTGTTGGAGGAGATCAGATTCGCATTTCAGAAAATCACCTTCGCGAATGTTGCGGGATCGACAAGCACCAGCGACGACTGGACCAGTAATACCGGGTAAACACTTGCTCGAGTCCGGCTCGAATCTTGAGGCTCCGCCAATTCCCGCAACGGGCCATGTGCCGATTGCGGGCAGTTCGCAGACTGGCCGCAGGCCAATCCCGCACTGACGTAATCCCCGATTGTGCCGATAAGGGTCACAGATTCCAGTGCGCCCACGCGCACAAGAAGCGGTGACCATGGCGACCTCTCAAGTGACCCCGCACCAGATTGTCCCCCTCCACCTGTCCGGCAATACCACCGAGCAGCAGAACCGCATGCTGCAGGAGTTTCTGGGCGACGCGATGCGGGAAGCGTATCAAACAGCGATCGAGCAACTGGACCGGCAGAGCGCGCAGGCCGTGCTCGACATGAACCGCAAGCTCAAGTCAGAGGTGGCTGAGCGCGTCGTCGAAATCATCCATCGGCACACGCTGAGCGACAAGTACAAGGCCGAGGAGGTAGGCTCGGACCGGGTTTATCCGTCCACCTACCGCGTGCGCCCCGTGGAGGCGCAGGTGACGGAGTTGCGCAAGGCCTTTCCCGGACTCGGGGGATGTCTCGAGAAGCTTTCCCGCAAGCCCCTGCCGGCAGGCGCAGAGTCCTGGTTTGCCATTCCGCGCTGGCAGGTGCTGGCAGCCACCTATAACGAAGCCGTGGAGAAGATGCTGGCCGTTCTCGCCACGCGGCGCAAGTTTTCCAACCGCATCATTGGCAAGATCGGCGAGAAACACTTGCGCCAGAGCGAGCGCTCCAAGCTGGCGGAAAAGATTCTGGCCGAGCAGCAGCAGGGAAACGACCTGCTGGTGGTTGCGGCACAGGCGGGAATGCTGCATCGCGGTTCGTCCGCGCGGCGCACCCGCGTAGCCATGGCCGGCAACGAGTTTGGCCTGGGCGTGTTCGCCATGGGCTGCATGCTGCTCACGCATCCCGAGCGGCTTTCCTCCGGCGAGACGCTGATGATCGACTGCAGCGGCGACGAATACTCCGTGCGCGCCGATTACACGTTCGACCGCGTGCCGCTGTTCGACTACGACATCTCCGGCATCGAGTTCAGCATCTTCTACGAAGACCGCGCCCGCAACCTGTGGGGCACGCCGACCGGGTTTCTCTACAAGTTGGTCTGAAGTGAACCCGACCGTTTGCCGCCTGCCGCGTCTAACCTGCAGGCGGTATTCTTCTAATCGTGATGCGCGTGCGAGTACTTTGCTTCGGGGTGTTGAAAGACTGGCTTGGCGCGCCTGCAGCGGCGGTTGAGTTGCCGGAAGGCGCGACGGTTGCGGCGCTGCTGGAGAACCTGGGCGCGCGAGCTCCGGCGCCCGTGCTGCGCGGCATCGCCGTCAGCGTCAACGCCGAATACGCCACCGGAGCTCATGTGCTGCGCGAGGGCGATGAGGTCGGCTTGCTGCCGCCCGTTTCCGGCGGCAAAGACGATGGCCCCGATCTTTCATTTCTGAATGCCCCTGGGCTGGCGTCTGCGACTTGCCTCTATCGCGGACCTATTGATTCGGAAAAGTTGATTGCTGCAACCAGGCAGGGCGAAGATGGCGCCGTCGTCGTCTTCGATGGCATTGTCCGCAACAACACGCGTGGCCGGCGAACGCTTTATCTGGACTATGAGGCCTATGAAGAGATGGCCGAAAAACAGATGCGGGAGCTTGCCACCGAGGCAAGCTCGCGCTTCGGCGTCCGGCAAATCACCATGGTCCATCGACTCGGCCGCTTGCAGGTCGGCGAAACCAGCGTGCTCATCGTGGTGGCTTCGGCGCATCGAGCGCAGGCCTTTGACGCCTGCCGCTGGCTGATCGATACGCTCAAGAAGACAGTGCCCATCTGGAAGAAAGAGACGTTTGCCGATGGAGCGGTTTGGGCGGCGGGTGAGCCCTTTCCCGCCGAGCTGGGCATCGAGCCGGAGGGTTCGCATGGAACGTAATGCGAGCCGTCGCCTGAAATCTGAGTCCGCCGGAGCAACTGAGGTTCCTGGTTCGGGTGAAGGGTACGGGCTTCAGACCGTACATTCTGCGCCGCAACAAAGCTGGGCTTTAGCCCCCGAGGGAACGGGGTCTCAATCCATTCCATTCCCTCGGCGGCTAAAGCCGGCAGCTCTCGGCGCACCCAACGGACGGGCTGAAGCCCGTCCCCTTCAACCGTTGTCTTTTCTCCGCTTGCGCCGTTTTGCCGGTTCCTTGACGCTGGTCCTTCTTGCGACTCTGTCGCTCTCCGCGCAGGAAACCACGCTGCGCGTCGACGTGAAGCTGGTCAACATCTTCGTCAACGTCACTGACCGCAACGGCGCCATCGTCGGCGGCCTCGCGCGGGAGGATTTCAAGGTCACTGAAGACGGCCGTCCACAGAGGATCGCCGTTTTCGAGCGCCAGTCCGAGCTGCCGCTGAACCTGACCCTGGCCATCGACACCAGCGGCAGCGTCAGGAAAGACATGGCCGAAGAGGCAGATGCCGCGCGGCGCTTTGTGCACGCCATTTTGCGCCCGCAGGACCAGATGAGCCTGCTGCAATTTGCCACCGAGGTAAAGGAGCTGTCGCCCTTCACCAACAAGGTTTCGCAGATAGATCGCGGGCTCGGGCAGCTTCACTCCGATTTCGCAACAGCCCTCTACGACGCCATTCTACTCGGCTCCGAGGGCCTGGGCACGAAGGACGGACGCCGCGTGCTGGTGCTGGTCTCCGACGGCGGCGACACGGCCAAGAGCACCACGTATCAGCAGGCGCTCGAGTCAGCCCTGCGCCACGAGGTCATGATCTACTCCATCATTGACGTGCCTATTGAAGCCAGCGCAGGCCGCGACCTGGGCGGCGAGCACGCGCTCATCACGCTGGCCGAGCAGACCGGCGGCAAAAGCTACTACGTGAGTTCGGGCGGCCTCGACAAAGCGTTCGCCCAGGTAAGCGACGACCTGCGCACGCAATACCTGATCGGCTACTACCCGCACAACCAGGAGCCGGGAAAGATCTTTCACCGCATCGACGTCACGGTGCCCCGCGCCGCCGAGAGCGACTTCAACGTCCGCCACAAAACCGGCTACTACGCCGACGCGCCGGCCACGAAGAACTAATTGCCGAGGACATGCGCGGGTGCATCGCTTCATCAGGAGCGATGGGTGCGGGCTCGCTTTTCAATCAGCTTCTGGGATTCCACCAGCGCCGCGAGCACAAGATCGTGGAACACCGACGCCTGAAACAGCGACTGCCCGCCCGCATTGAGCCTTAAGTCGGATAGCTTTCTTCTGACTGCGCGGTAGCTGGTAATCATTTCGGGAACACTTGTCACATCGCCAGGCTGTCTTAAGATGTTGCGTAGCCCCGCCATGATGCCCTTCGCTGTTCCGTTATGAATCTGTGGATCGATCCCGTTGATATCGCTGGTAGAGCGCTGCGTTCGATAGGGCTTGCTCTCAAAAACGTAGACCCGGTGCCTGCCGCTCGTAACGTGCGAACGATAGAGCGCAAGGCCGAGTTCCACCGGCATATTGAATCGGGGAATTCCCTTCGAGAGCTCGATACGAGAGAGGTCGTGAATCGAGAAATTCGACTCCTCGATCAAGCCAATGATGGTTTCCAGCCGGCCCTGGTTCGGTACGCCGACCGTCGCATTGACGCGCAGGCCGAGTTGGGTCAGGCCCACGATGTAGGCAAGATAAAGGTCTTCAAACCCAAGATCATAGGGGATGTTGAGAAAAACCGACTCGGTGCGCCTGCTACGCGGCACATCGAACCTACCGCTTGCCCCGAACCCTGGAACCGGTTCGAGAGCGGCTTGACTTCCTGTCGAAGAAGGCGGCCTGTGTCCTGCCAGAATCCTTTGAAGACTTTCTTGGGGAAGGTGTGCTCATGATTCTGCGTACTGCAGCAACTCGCTCAGGGCTCAGTCCGAGAATCTCGGCCATTTCCTCAGGGGTAGGCACCGGATTGCCGATCACATGCGCGCTCATGCATTCATTATAGGTCGAAACACAAATCGTGGAGGGTTGAAAATGCACTCGCTGAGGATTCGCCGATTTTCTTTCAATGCGGCCTTCGCATCCCGAGTCGCACCTGAAAGGGTGTCACGCCCCCTCCATCGTCGTCGCACCGCCGTTCCAAGGCTCCTCCGCCGGGAGATACCGGCCAGGGGCCGCTTTCCCTGTGCCCGCTCTGCGATCCCCAGGAAGGATTGAACCGTCGCCCGTCGGTCCTGTCCCGCTCGTATTGCGTCGCCGCCTCGAGATTGCTGGCATCCGATTCCGCGCGGTTGTCGAATCCGATACACTGATCTGAACTGAACACTCGGCCTATTCACATCTTGTCGCTGCCGGACGATGCCGCGTTCGTCCTTCGCCCGCGAATGATCGATGCGATTTGCAGCCTCTGCCAATGCTGAGGAAAGACCAGCCATGAAACGAAGAGATTTTGTGAAAGGCGCGGTGCTCGCTGCCGGAGCAAATGCAGCCGCGGCCTTCGCAGTGGAAGCGGCCAACACCCCCGCGCAAGCCCCTGCGCCCGTCCCACCCGCGTCCGCCCCTGCGCCTGTCCCCGACAAGGACCAGCCGCAGCCTCTCGGGAAGATCGCGCTCGAAGAGCACTTCATGGTGCCCGATTTCGTAGAGTATTTTGCGGAAACCTATCCCAACATCAGTCCTGACGTAGCCAAACTCGGCCTGGCCGCGCTCCAGGATCTGGGAGACAGACGCATTGCGATCATGGATCAGAACCAAATCGATTATGTGGTCTTGTCTCTCTCCGGGCCAGGACTTCAGGTTGAAAAGGACGCGGCCGTTGCGCGGAAGAAATCAAAGTCAGTGAACGATTTTCTCGCCGCGGAGATTCAGAAGCGCCCCACACGCTATGGCGGCTTCGCCCATCTGGCCATGCAGAATCCCGCCGAAGCCGCGGACGAACTGGAGCGCTGCATCCATGACCTCGGATTTCAGGGAGCCATGATCAACGGCCAGACCAACGGCGACTATCTCGATATGGACAAGTACTCCGTGTTCTGGGAGCGTGCCGCGGCCCTGGAAGCGCCCATCTATCTTCATCCCGCCAATCCTGTGGACCACCCGGCAATGTACGCAGGTCATCCGGAGCTATGGGGTCCCGTGTGCAGTTGGGCTTTCGAGACTGCGACGCATGCATTGCGGCTGGTGTTTGCCGGCGTATTCGAGCGCTACCCCAAGGCCCGGTTAGTGCTTGGCCACATGGGCGAAACGCTGCCTCTGAATCTGTGGCGCTTCGACAGCCGCTGGCAGGTGTCGCATCGAGGCTCCATGACGCTTCCACAGCCGCCGTCTTTCTATATCAAGCGAAACATTGCCGTCACAACCTCGGGAGTCTGTTCCGATGTTTCACTCCGCTGCGCGCTTGACTCGATGGGAAATGGCAATGTCATGTTCTCGGTCGACTATCCGTTTGAGAAGACAGAGGTGGCGGCTCAGTTCATCGAGAGTGCGAAGATCTCTGAGAGTGAACGAATCAACGTTGCATCTGGTAATGCAAAGCGAATTCTGCGCCTGGATCGGCACATCGGCTAAGAAGTCGATTCCAACAATCCTTGTGGAGCGTTCGAGAGTCATCCTAGCTGACGCAAGCGGCCCGGCTGCCTGTGTCGAGCAGGTCCCGGCTTTGCCGATTTGTTTCTGGTGCGGCCTTCGCCTGCCGAGTTGCATCTAAAATGGCAGCATGACCTCTCCATTGTCTTCGCGCCGCCGTTCCAAGGCGCCTCCGCCGGGCGATACCGGGCAGGAGGCGCTCTATCTGCGCTCGCTCAGCGATCGCCAAGTCGTTGTCACCGTCAAACTGCGCGACGGAGAAACGGTGCGTGGCTGGATCGAGTACTTCGACGACGCCATGCTGCGGCTGACCCGCGATGGGCAGCCGAACCTGTTCATTTACAAGCACCAGATCCGCAGCATCGCGGAAGCGGGGCGAAGGCGCGAACCGCGCCCTGCGAGTCAGGCCAGGCATGTGGCCAGCAAGATCGCTCCCAGTGGGACGTCGTCTTGAGCGGCACTGCCCGAACTGAACAGCAATGGGTTCCCCAGGCTTCCGCGATTGCGCGCGAGGCCGGTGCAAACCTACGGGAGTTTTTTGCGCAAGGCGTGGAAACCGAATACAAGGGCGATGTGGACCTGGTGACGGTGGCCGACCGCACCGTGGAAAAGCTGATTCGGACACGTCTCGCCGAAGCGTTCCCCGAGCACGGCGTCTATGGCGAAGAAGGCACGCGCGAGCGGATGGAAGGCGAGTTCCGCTGGTACGTGGACCCGCTCGACGGCACCACCAACTTCGCTCACGGCTTTCCGCAGTTTTGCGTGTCAATGGGCCTGGAGCACCGGCCGAATAGTACGGGCAGTGAAGACGGAACCATTGTGGCCGGCGTCATCTATGACCCCATGCGCGACGAGCTTTACACCGCCGAGCGCGGGAACGGCGCACGGTTGAACGGCAAGCCGATGCATGTGTCGCGCATCGAGGTGCTGGCCGAGTCGCTGGTCGCCACCGGCTTTCCCAGCCGCAAGCGCCACGACAGTCCGAACATCCACTTCTACCACGAGTTCACGCTGCGCTCGCACGGCGTGCGGCGCGCCGGCTCAGCCGCGCTGGATTTGGCGTTTGTGGCCTGCGGACGCTTGGAAGCCTTCTGGGAATTCAACCTGAACCCCTGGGACACGGCGGCTGGCATTCTGCTGGTGGAAGAAGCCGGCGGGCGGCTGTCGGATTTTGCCGGCGAGCCGTTCCAACTGAACAGTCGCGAGGTTCTCGCCTCGAACGGCCTCATCCACGACGAACTGATCGCGCTGTTCAAGGACATGTTCGCCGGCCGCGACCTAGCGGCGATTCCTACCCCGCAGGAGTTTGCGCAGCGGCGCGCCGAGCGGGCAGCCATTCCGGGATAGGCCGCTGCTTACATCTCGTCCCGGCGGCACGCGTCGAAAATAGCCCGGGCGGAGCGGAGCGAAACCCGGGGGACGCCAACGAATTCCGTCTGCCCCGTAAGGGCAGAACGATTCTTAGCCGAGACTCTCGGTCTAAAATGCCGGATATGGAAGAACTCCTTTCGGCGATCTTGTCCGCCCTTGCCGAGCTGTTTTTTGAATTTCTTTTTGAGCTTTTTCTCGAAGCGATCGTCGGACTAATCGTGAGAGCAGTTCGAAGCCTTTTCTCAAATGCTGTCTTCAGTCCCGTTTTCGCCGCCGCTTTCTATTTGTTGTTGGGGGGCGCCTCTGGTGCTGCAAGCCTGCTCCTATTCCCGCACCCGATATTCCACCCGTCAAGGTTCCACGGCATCAGCCTGCTGGTCAGCCCTGTCGTAACCGGTTTTGTGATGTCGCAAATTGGTACCGTTCTTCGTCGCAATGGCAGGGAATCAGTTCGAATCGAGAGCTTCGGCTACGGTTTTGCATTCGCCCTTGGATTTGCGGTTGTTCGGTTGATCTTCGTTCGATAGCCGCCCCGAGTTCAACCACTTTTCCACCAAGCAAAGGCACGGTTCGGCAGCCGTGCCGTCCCCCGTTGGACTCTGTTCAGGCACGAGGCTCGGAACTGCTACGAATCGAAAATCGCAATTTCAGGGCTCGCATGATTGGAATCCCAATCTCTTCGAAATGGGCACGGCCTGAGACGCAATGAATGAAACGCAACGGATGAGATGATTCCGCCGATTCCCATATGGCAAAACTCCCCGGCGCGGGGCACACTCAGCCTCCGGGGTCCTGTGCTACTATCAGCGTCGAGAGTAAGTCTCGCGGAGAAATCTTCAGATGGCATACATCATCGCAGAACCCTGTATCGGCACCAAGGACACCGCCTGTGTGGACGCCTGTCCCGTCGATTGCATCCACCCCAAGAAGGACGAAGACGGTTTCGCTGAGTCCGAACAGCTGTTCATCGACCCGGTTGAGTGCATTGACTGTGGCGCCTGCGTGCCGGCCTGCCCGGTATCGGCCATCTTTGCGCAGGACGACCTGCCGGAGAAATGGGCCCACTTTACGGAGAAGAACGCCGCGCACTTCGGGCGCTAGGCCGCACTGTCCTTTCAGGATTTGGGGTTTGGGGCTTGATCCCACGCGTCCGCCTCGGTGCCCGCCGCAGCGGACGTTCGTGTCAGCGCATCCTTGGGATGCGCACACTGGGCGCTGTGGCGCACGGCTGTTGAAGCCGGCGAGAGACACATCCGGACAGCCCTTCAGTTCAAGCCGACAAGCCTAGTGGATGGACTCGTCCAGCTCCATGAAGCGCGGTTCATCTTCGGTGGGGTCGAAATTCAGCTCAGGAATCCAGGCTCTCGATTCGGAGACTGACTCTGAGATCGAACCCGCACCGGGCGCTATGGCAAACCGGCCATTGCCGATTTCGACAAATTCAACGCTGTCGCCGGTTCTCAGTCCGAGTTGTTTTCGCACATCGGGGGGAAGGGTGATACGGCCATTGAAGGTGACCATTGCGGAAGGCATTTGGAACCTCTGACCCTAGTCTAACCTCGGGCACGCCGGAAAACTGGGCAAACAGCCTCATTTCTGTGGAAAATCTTGGATAGCCTAGGGGGGATTGGCTTGAATAAATCGACTTACTCGAGCAACCGCATCCCCGCATCGCGCGCGGCTTTCTGGTCGAAAGTAAGGATCTCATCGCAGCCCGCCGCGCGAGCACAAGTAGAGTTCATGCAATCGGCAAAATCTGCGCGGCCGTTGCGGTAAAGGAACAGGGCTTGGCGAACCGCGTCAGCTCGCTCAACGGCGATCGCTTGCCTTGTCAAAAGCTGGTGCAGAATCTGAGCGATTTCGCTCCGGTTCATTCGGTAGGTCACACCCAGAACCCACACCAGCTCCAGAACCACCGGCAATCCAACCCAAACGGGATCGCTCGCGGAAAAAGACAGGAGGAACGCCTCTGCCCGTGGACTTTGCGCTGAATCGTCCTGTGTAAAGAAACGAACCAGAATATTGGTGTCAACAGCTTTCATCGGACTTTCCCGGTCTTAAGCGCGATTCCGTTGGAACGATTGAGCAGGCCTGCATCGCTGCGGGTTTCATCGTCCAGCCGTGCGACGTGTCTGCGGATGTCCTCGTCCATCTCTTCGATGGTCGGTGTATGGTCCAATTTCGGGACACAGCCCCGCATCTCCATAATGGAGCCGGTGCGGGGAATCAATGTGTACTGCCCCTTTTCAATCTCAAAAAAATCGATCTTGTCGCCGGCATCCAATCCGAGAGCGTTGCGCACCTCGATCGGAATTGTAATTTGGCCTTTGGATGTTACGGTTGCAGTGGGCATTGGATTCCTTTCTTAGTTCCATTTTACCTTACTTTTTTAGATTTCCCTTACTTTTTTCACAAAAGCCTTCCCGTTCCCCACTGGGCGAGAGTCTCGCCAATGCGAAGATAGAAGACGCATGAGCGTGCTCACCTCAGAAGCCGTGGTTCTGCGCACCTGGCCCCTGAATGAAGCTGACCTGATTGTCAGCTTTTTTACCCGCGACTATGGCCGGGTGAAGGGTGTGGCCAAGTCTGCGCTCAAAAGCCGCAAACGCTTTGGCGGCGCACTGGAGCCAATGACAGTGGCGCGGGCCTGGTTTGCCGAAAAACCCCGCCAGGAACTTGTGCGCCTGGACCAGTTGGAGATTATCCGCTCGCCGCTTTCCGCTCCCGTGGACCACGTCCGTTTGGCTGTCCTAAGTTTTTTTGCCGAGGTGCTGGACGAGGCCTTGCCCGAGCACGACCCGCAGGAGACCGTCTTCCGCCTGCTGCTTTCTGTGCTGGAGCAGACCACGGCCGTTCAGCCGGATCCCTCTCAGCCGGGAAAGGTCCACCCGTGGATGGCGCTGACCTATTTTTCCCTGTGGATGACGCGGCTGATGGGCCTGCTGCCCGACATTGGCCACTGCACTGCCTGCGGGGAACCGCTCACGGCCGGCGAGGCCAGCTTCAACACGCTCGCCGACGGCCTGTTCTGCGCCCTGCACCGCAACGGCAGCGCCAATGCGCTGTCGGCGGACTCGTTGCAGCTTGCGCAGCGAATGCTCCGCGCTCCGGCTTCCGCCTTTGCCGCCGAGCCCTGGCCACGCCGCCGCGCTCAGGACCTGCGCCGGTTTACCCTGCAAGCCCTGGAGCGCCACTTGGAACGCAGGCTGCGCACTGCGGAGGCGCTGGCGCGGTTGTAGCGAGACGAATTCAAGCATTTGGGCTCCCGGAGGGAGACGCGAAAATAGCCCAGAGTGAAGCGGAGCGAAACTCTGGGAATGCGTCACAAAAGCAGGTTCCGCCCCGGTGGGGCGGTGTGAACCGTTGCCGCATTGCGTCGGCAATCGCTTCGCGCAATGCCCGCCATCTCGCGGATTGATTCTCCGAGGCTGATAAAATCATGCCTAGTCCCGTTGAGAGCGAGCGATCCGTGTCTTCATCTCCAATTGAATCACCGGCGGCCCTGTCCGCTCCACCCCTAACCTTTCAGGAACTGCTCTTCCGCCTGCAAAGCTTTTGGGCGGCGCGCGGCTGTGTGCTGCAGCAGCCTTACGACGTGGAAGTGGGCGCGGGCACCATGGCGCCGGAGACTTTTCTGCGCGTGCAGGGTCCCAAGCCCTATCGCGTAGGCTATGCGCAGCCCTCGCGCCGGCCAGCCGACGGACGCTACGGCGAAAACCCCAACCGGCTGTTCAAGCACACCCAATTTCAATTGATTCTGAAGCCGCCTCCGGCGAACGTGCAGGAGCAGTATCTCGAATCGTTGCAGGCGATCGGCATCCACCTCGGCCAGCACGACTTGAAATTCGAGGAGGATAACTGGGAGTGGCCCGCCGGCGGCGCGTGGGGCGTGGGCTGGCAGGTCATGCTGGACGGCCTGGAGATTACCCAGTTCACTTACTTCCAGCAATGCGGCGGCCTCGACCTTGACCCCATCTGCGCTGAGCTGACTTATGGCCTGGAGCGCATTGCGGCGTTTCTGCAGGATGTTGACTCGATCTACGAGATCGTTTGGTCGCGCGATCCCGATACCGGCGTCGAAGTGACTTATGGCGAGGTAAGACTGGAAGAGGAGTTACAGTTCAGCGTATATAACTTCGAGTTTGCCGATGTTAGCAAGCTCTGGGAGCATTTCAATCTCTACGAGGCAGAAGCCAAAACGCTGCTTGAAAAGGCCAATGTGTTGTTTGCCGGCGAAGCTGCGGATTCCGTGGAGAAGAGAAGGTTTCCGCTTCTGGCGACCTATGAATTGGCGCTCAAATGCTCAAATCTCTTTAACCTGCTGGACGCGCGCGGAGCCGTCAGCGTAACAGAACGGGTCGGCATAATCGGCCGCATCCGCAATTTGGCGGTCGGCGTGGCCAAAGCCTATGCCGTTCAGCAGGCGAGTTAAGGCATTTTCCCAAAATCGGTCTTGTAACAGGGCACGACTTGACAGGCTGCTGAAAGACCCACGTGGAAGAGGAATTTTGTATGTTCCGTAACAGGGCATGACTTCAGTCGTGCCGAAGAGAAGCATAAGGAGCATGGGCTTTAGCCCCTGCTGGATTTGGGATTGAAAAGAGTGAGTTTCCATAGCTCCACAGACGAGTTAGCGAGAAAGTAATAGGACCATGGCAGATTTTTTGTTGGAGATTGGTCTCGAAGAAATTCCCGCCCGCATGATAGCCGGGGCCGAGGCCGAGTTAGGCAAGCGTGTAACCGATCTGCTCACGCGCGAACGGTTGCTGGGCGCAAACAGCAAGGCCACCACTTACTCCACTCCGCGGCGACTGGCCGTGTTAGTAAGTGGCGTGCAGCCCAGCCAGGCGGACACCGAAGAGAAGCTCACCGGCCCATCATGGAAGGTAGCCTTCAAAGACGGCGTTCCGACGCCCGCCGCCGAGGCCTTTGCGAAAAAGGCCGGTACTTCTGTTGCTGCTCTTGAAAAAGTCACCAATGCCAAGGGCGAGTACGTTGGCGCAAATGTGAAACGTCATGGCCGCGCGGCAGAGGAACTGCTGGCCGCGGAGTTGCCCAAGGAAGTGCTGAGCCTTTACTGGGCCAAGAACATGTATTGGCGCGCAGGCAAGCCGGAGCGCTTTGTGCGTCCCGTGCGCTGGGTCGTCGCGCTGCTCGATTCGGCGGTTGTTCCGGTGGAGATTGCGGGCATCGCGGCCGGCAACGCAAGCCGCGGCCATCGCATCCTGCATGGAGATGCGCCGGTGGTGCTCGCAAAGGCCGCGGATTACAAGGAAGCCCTGCGCGCGGCCAGCGTGGTGGTCGATGTTGCCGAACGCCGCAACATCATCCGCAAGGCGCTCGATGCTGCCACGCGCACCGTCCCCGGCGCGCGCTGGCGCGAGGATGCCGCGCTGATTGAGACCGTGGTGCACCTCACCGAGTGGCCCAGCGTCGTGCTTGGCGACTTTGAACCGGAGTATCTCGCCCTGCCCGAAGAGGTGCTCGTCACCGTCATGCGCGACCACCAGAAATACTTCGCCGT
>JBEKFD010000130.1:0-13632 GCA_050013495.1 Occallatibacter sp.
TTGATTCCCCCTACCACGCCCGATTTCGCCTCAGACACCCTCACAATCGTGATCCGTTACTGAGGGCTGTCCTGCGCCTGACGCAGTTCCTGGTGCGAGCTTACCCCGTTGATTAGCCCGTCAGCGCGCTCGATATTGAGTCATTTTTCCTGCAAGCTATTGATGGCCAAGAGACTTCAAGGCTATTCAGGACTTGTCAGAAAGAGTCACTTGCGCATTTTCAAAGCGCACTTTACGGTTCAACCCACATCGACCCCACGTTCAGGTGGGAGATTTCCTTAATCGGCCTCATTCCAACGCCCCGCACCTTTGCAATTCGACTCCATCGAATCGCCTGGTGAAGAAAAGAGACCTGTGTGCAGACTCGAAAAATGAGTTTCTCGTCCTTGGATCGGCCGCTGCACTTTGCCGTGGCCGCGTCGCTGATCTGGATTCCCTTTGCCGTTGGGTCGTTCGCGCAGGAGCCCGCGCAGAGCGCCGCACCTGAAGCTGACCGCTCGGTGGTCGCTGCCCCGGTGGTCCCGCAGCAGGTGCGCTACGCTGGCAAGTTTGCCACCCGGACCGGTGAGACCGTGGAAGCCGATTTCCGCATCTATGCCGCTGCCGAGGGCGGTGATCCGCTCTGGACGGAGACGCAGCGGGTAACCGTGTCGGAAGAAGGCTCGTATTCAGTTCTGCTAGGCTCTGCAAGCCCTGCCGGCCTACCTCAGACGGTGTTTGCCGGGGGTGCAGCGCGCTGGCTCGGTGTGAGTGTGGAACGTGCTGCGGAGCAGGAACGCGTGCTGCTTTCCAGCGTTCCTTACGCGATGAAGTCGGCCGATGCCGAGTCGTTGGCCGGCCATGCAGCCTCGGATTTTGTGACCCAGGAACAATTGGCGCAGTTGACTCAATCTTCCGTTCCGTCTGGGCAGAAGGGTGCCGCGGCTCCGGATGTGCAGCCCGAAGACTCACCAGAGTCTGTGACCGGGTTGGGCACCACAGGCACGGTCCCGCTGTGGACCGGACAGTATCTGCTGGGCAACTCGTCGATCACTCAATCAGGCACAAGCATCGGCATCAATGAAGCCACTCCGGCGACGACGCTGGACGTGGGTGGAACCTCGACATTTCGTGGAATGCTGACCCTGCCCCCGAGGGCAACGGCAACCACAGCGAGCGGACAGGGTTCGCAAGAAATCGATCTCGAAGCAAGTACCTGGTCGACAACGGCCACTGCTCCGGTAAACCAGAACTTCAAAATATTTGCGTGGCGCACAGGCAATAACACGGCCACCCCGTCTGGCGCTCTCTACTTCCAGTATCAGGAAGGAAGCGGCGCAGTGGCGAACATCCTCACCATTAACAGCAATGGAACCATCAACTTCGCGCCTACACAAGCCTTTCCCGGAACCATCAAAAGCGTGAGCGCAACCAGTCCAGTTACCGCGGCAACAACATCGGGCGCCGTCAGCCTGGGCTTGAATACGTCCGCGCTGGAGACGACGCTGAACAGCGTTTATCCGCGACTCAATTCCGCCAACGTGTTCACCGGCAACCAATCGATTGCGGGCAACATGACCGCAACCGGCGCGCTGACGGCGGCCAGTTCGACCATAAGCGGAGAGACGACCGCGACGGGCGGCGTTCTGACGGAAGGCGAAGTGAGGATGCAGCCGGCGACTGCGGCGACCGCCGCTGCAGGGGTGAACTCACCGCCTCTCGAGATAGACGCAAGCGCTTACAACAGCACGAGTAGCAGTTCGGTGCTCCAGAAGTTCGCCTGGGAGACACTGGCCGCGGACAATGACACTTCCACTCCCATGGGCAATCTGGCGCTGCTGTTCGCTCCCGGATCAGGGACCCTGGAATCGACCGGCCTCTCCATCGCGCAGAACGGCAACATCACTTTTGCCTCGGGGCAAACCTTCCCCGGCACGGGTGCCGGCACCATCGCCGGCATCACCACATCGAGCCCGCTCACCGGCAGCGGCACATCAGGTTCGGTGGCGTTGGGGCTGAATACCTCCGAGCTTGAGTCCACGCTGAATAAGGTCTACTCGAGTCTGAATGGCAGCAACAGCTTTCTCGGGACCGAGACGTTCACCGGCTTTTCCACCGGGATCCTGTCCACAGCGAACTCGGCGGGCGGTACGGCCATCTACGCGGCAGCAGGCGCGTCTGGCGGAACGGGGGTAAGCTCCACGGGCGCCGCCTATGGGGTGATTGGCAGTTCTACCGGCGCAGGCGGTATTGGAGTCGAGGGAGCGGGCAACTATGGCGTGGAGGCGTTTGGCCAGGCCTACGGGGTGTATGCCACGGCAACCAGTTCAGGCTCTTCAGGCCTGTGGGGCCAGGGAGCGCAATACGGCGTGTACGGCACCGGCGGCCAGTTTGGCCTCTACGGCAATACCAACTCGGGGCCTGGCACCGCGGGGGTCTACGGGGTGGGCTCGGTGGGCGTGCAGGGCGGCGGCATAACCTATGGGGTTCAGGGCGGAACAACTTCATCCTCGGGGATCGGCGTCTTCGGGTCGAGTTCGGGGTCGAACGGGGTCGGTGTGCAGGGCAGCGGCACGGTCGGCGTGCAGGGCAACGGTGCGGTCGGCGTGCAAGGCTCAACCTCCACTGCCGGGGCTCCGGCGTTTACGGCATGGGTACGGGGTCGGGCGGATACGGCGTGTACGGCATCGGCACCCAGTTTGGCCTCTATGGCATAGCCAACCAGGCGGCCTCGTCGGCAGGTGTCTACGGGAGCGGCGCGGTTGGCGTGCAAGGCGGGGGGACGGTCTACGGTTTGCAAGGCGGATCCAGTGCATCGGGCGGATTTGGAGTTTACGGCACGGCCCCGCAGTATGGCGTTTACGGAAGCGCCACAGCGGGGGGAAACGCGGCGGGCGTCTACGGAACGGGCCCGAACTTCGGTGTCTGCGGCCTTTCCACCGGCGGAAACAACACTGTAGGCGTCTATGGCCAGGGCGGATACGGCATGCAGGCCGGAGGCACGCAGTTTGGCATTTGGTCCCAGGTTCAGAACGGGAGCCCCGCCATTGCTGGAACCTACGGGATCTACGGAGCGCCGAGCGCATCAGGCCAGAACCCCTCCGTTAAGATCTGCTATTTCGGGTGCGGAGGGGATCCCGAATACGACGCCACAATCCTGTTCCAGGCCGGCGTGTGGGCAGACACCAACTATTTCGGAGACTACAATAATATCTACCGCCCTGCCCTGATGGCCACCGCCGATCACAACATCGCGGGAGTCCTGGTCAACAACTCCGATGTTGTCCCCGTTCTTTTTGTTTACAACGCCGGTGAAGGAGGAGGTTCCACTGGGACGGTCATCATAGCCCAGGGCTCCAAGGGAACCTGCTCCTTCACCGGCAACGGCGACACCTCTTGCACCGGCACCCTGAAGTCCACGGTGAAGGCAACCACCGCCGATGGGCCTGCGCGGGTAGAAACCTATGCCGTCGAGTCGGCCGAGAACTGGTTTGAAGATGCCGGGTCTGCGCAACTGGTCAACGGAATGGTCCACGTAAACCTGGAGCCTATCTTTGGCCAAACAGTAAATACAGACATCGAGTATCACGTCTTCCTCACCCCCAACGACGACTGCAAAGGCCTGTACGTGACGAACAAGACCGCATCCGGTTTTAGGTGCACGAACTGGGCGGAGGCAGATCTTCAATCCCATTCGAGTACCGCATCATGGCCAAGCGGCTGGGCCATGAAAAGGAACGTTTGGTGCATGTCGTCTCGCCGGGTGCCAATCGGCGGGTCAATTCTGCCTCGGCAACTCTCGAAGCCCCCAAATAAGGGCCCGGCGGAGTCGGAAGCATATCCTTCGACTAAAGGATCGTTGCCAAGCGCTGCGGCTACGAGGCCCAGCGCTTGGTGGACGACACGGAACGCGAGCGCAAGATGCGGAGTCTCTTCCCATGGCTTCGGGCGCCCACTCGATTGAATCTGCAAGCCACCGATCCCGAATATCCCAGCCGCAGGGACGACAATCCCGATCTTCCCCCCGATCGATCGGCAGGAGTGGGACGACGGGCGCAACAAAATGGAGTCTTCCTTTCAGCACCCCCGAGCATGACCTCTGACCTCAAGCGGCTCCGCTTCTGGTCTCGCAAGAAGGGAACGTGAGTTCGTGCTTCTGCCCGGGTATCTAGTCCCACCACAGCGCTGCATCACGGGGTACAGGTTCAGTCAATTCTCCTGACCGGTTAGAATGCCGGTATGCCTCCTGAACTAAGCCCGGTGTACCGGTTTGGCGAGTTCGAGGTGAACCCCATCGCGCGTACCCTGATGCGCAAAGAAGCCGCGATCGGCCTCAGCAGGCGGTCCTTCGACCTGTTGCTTTACTTCGTTCAGAACTCCGGAAAGATTTTGAGCAAGGACGAGTTGCTCAAACAGATCTGGCCCGATACGTTCGTAGACGAAAACAGCCTCGCCAAGAGCATTTCGGTGCTGCGCAAGGCGCTCGATGATGGCTCCAACGAGAGGAACTTTGTTCTTACCTTGCCCGGCCGCGGGTACCAGTTTGGGGCGCCCGTCGAGGTCATTGTCCCATGCGGCGGAACGATCCATGCGGCGTTGGACCTGGGAGCCGAGACGCAGGCCATCGGCATTCTCCGCCAGCAGCGGACCATCCGGACCAGCGTCAGCGAGGTTCAGCAGAACCCGACGCGCCTGACTGCGCGCGGGTTGTTTGCACTTGTTCTGGGGGTAACGATTGCTCTGGGAGCGGCCGCGGGCGCAGGCTACCTGCTGTGGAGGCATCTTCATCCAGCACCGCTTTCGGTGTCGGTGGTGCTGGCGGACTTTGAAAACACTACCGGCGACAGGGACTTCGACGTCGCACTGAACCGGGTCTTTCAGATCGAGCTGGAGCAGTCGCCATTTCTGGAGATTGTTCCCCGGTCCACGGTGAGACAGACGCTGACCGAGATGCAGCGCAAAGCCGACGAGCCGCTGACCCAGGAACTGGCGCGCGAGGTTTGCGAACGGAACAATGCGCAAGCGGTGCTCAGCGCGTCGATCTCCAACTTTGCCGGCAAATATCTGCTCATAATGAACGCCAGCAGCTGCGTGACGGGCAAGAGCCTTGCCGGATTCCAGCAGCAGGTGAATCAAAAAGGCGATGTGTTGGCGGCGTTGGATAGGGCCGCCGGCCGTGTGCGCAAGCAGTTGGGCGAGTCGGCGTCGTCGCTGGACAAATTTCAGAAGCCGATTGCCGTAGCCACCACCAGCTCGCTGGAAGCCCTGCGCACGTACACGCAGGCCCAGGATGCCTTTTACCGCGGCGACGAAAAGACGGCGGAGGCGCTATTTCAAAAGGCCATCGATCTGGATGGAAACTTCGCCACCGCCTACAGGGCGCTGGCCGTGGCTCTCTACAATCGTCGCGAATATGCGCAGGCGGCTGCCCTGATTCAGAAGGCCTACTCGCTGCGGAGTCACACCACGGAGCGGGATCGATTGACCATCGAGATTCTTTACAACGCGTTTGGAACTTACGACTACCAGGCGACTATCTCCTCAATGCGGCTCTTCAATCAGCTCTTTCCGAGCAATGCCACCAACTGGGCCAACCTTTGCGGCATGTACACCCTGGTTGGGGATTATGCGCAAGCGGTGGAGGCAGGGGAAATTACCTTGCGGTTTGGAGTCCACGCTGCCCAGATTAGCGAAATGGCGGCGGTTGCCTACGAGCGTGCCAACCGCTTTGCCGATGCCAAGCGGGTGGCCACCGCGTCCATTGCCGACGGCAAGGAGACCTTTGACCTGCACCAGGTACTGTTCCAGATCGCCGTTGCCGAGAATGATGCGGCGGTACGGAAGTCGGAAGGGGATTGGGGACTTACGCACGATAAATCAGACTATGCGCTGGACGACCTGGGCATGGCCGCAGCGGCCGAGGGCAAAGTCCATGAGGCTGTCGGCGATTTTTCTCGCGCACGCCGGGAAGTGGAACGGCAAGGCGACAGCGATTTTGCTGAAGCGCTTGCGCTGGACATCGTGGATACCATGTCGAATGCGGGCGATCTTGAGCAGGCCATAGCCAGCCTGAACGGCCTGAAAGTCACGGGCAATGCCTCTGGACATTTCGCCCGGCTAAAAGCAGAACTCGGCGACATGGGGCCGGCACGGAAGTTCATTGCCGAAGTCAACAGCATTGGAGGGACAAATACGATCCATCGCTACCGCGATCTTCCCATGCTGCGCGCGCTGCTGGCTCTCGATGCGCATCAGCCGACGCAGGCCGTCGAGGAGATGGAGCCGGCGCGGCTTTATCAGATGGTAGATTTTGAGATACCTTCCTTGCGTGGGCGGGCGGAGGCCGAAGCCGGGATGCTGGAGCGCGCCGCCGACGATTACCGGCTGATCCTTGCCAATCGGGGCATTGCTCCGATCTCTCCACTTTACACCGTTGCTCATCTCCGTCTGGCGCGGGTGTTGGTGATGGAGAAGAATACTGCCGCGGCACGAGCTGAGTACAAGGCATTCCTCAACGCCTGGAAAGATGGCGACCCGCAGGAGCCCTTGCTGCTCCAGGCGAAGGAAGAATACGCAAAGCTCCCGGCAAACTGACCCGAAAGGCGTTCCTGAAACATTCGGCCCAAATCCTGCCCTCCAGCACAAAGGCTTCTGATCCAACTACTTTACCGGCGATTCGCGCCATCGCGTTCATTAAGAGAAACATCGAATTCCCATGTATTGAATCGTCTTATCCCTGAACTCAACCCAATCACAAGCTTTCAGAACTTGTCACTTGCCCTCCGCGCTGCGCCGCCTGACACTTGATGCCAATGGAAGCGAGGACAGGATGATTCGACTGGCTCAATGGCTTCAGCGGCGCGCCAATTCTCTCTGCAATGAAACCGTCGTGTTTGGTTCCAGCCAAACAGTCAGAACAGTGGAAACAGTCGAGAGCCAGGAAAGAACCATAGTGATCGGGCTAGAGCAAGTTGGAAATCTTGAAACCTGCCCGCTTTGCGGCAACAAGCTGGGTTCCACTGCAGAGGAGCCGTGGCGTCCTCAACTCCTCCCTTGACCTTCAGTTTTGCATGCGGGAACTGTCCGGATTGCCCCCAAAGGCCAGGTCTGGCAGACTCCGGCGACACAACCCTGGAACCCCTCGCGCGATCGCTCGTGAAGGCGCAACCGGCGGTGCAGGGAATCTTCCTTTCAGAGGGGAATTGTTCCCGATCTAGTTCCTTCTTGGCACCTGCCGCGCCGGATCACCTGCGGGTACCGCGATGGGCCGTTTGGCACAGCCAATTGACTGCTGCTCGAGAGGGCAGGGCGCCTCGCTCCCGCGGGACTACTCCACATCGTCCAAAACGCCGTTGTTTTCAGGTAGGGAGCAAAACGGAGGGAAGAGCGCAGTTCGAGCTCGAACATGCGCTGTTCTGTCAAGAAGTCCAATGGGACGCGTCGGTTTTACCGAAATACGTAGTCACGCGTTCCGGGCGTATCACCGGCAACCCGTCAGTAACTTTTCTATAACTGACGAGTTACGCATGGGCCTTCGGTCCACCTATAGGTATGAAAATCGCATCGACCTGCAAGCCTTTACGATCGAATTGGCGTGGAACGGCGAAGGCCGGGGCTACTCTGGATCGGTTGAGGCCGTTGACGAGTTTGGTCTGGGATGCGTGTTTGAACCAATTTGTGTCGCGCCGCCATCTCGCTGGGATGGTTGGTAGCACGTGACGGTGTTTGATATTTCAGAGCGCGCTTCCTGCCGCTTCCTCGCCGGGAGGTTGTTATGGCCGACAAGGTTGCAGGAATAGATGTTCACAAGAAGGTTCTGATGGTAGTGGTGATAGATGCGCGCACTCCGGAGTTGAAGCCCGAGCGGCGGCGATTCACTACCATGCCGAGCGAGTTGCACCGCTTATCGACGTGGCTTAAAGAGCAGGGCGTCGACGAAGTGGTGATGGAATCAACGGCGCAGTATTGGTGATCGGTGTGGTTGGAGTTGGAGCCTTGCATGTGCTTGCATCTGGCACAGGCATTCTCCAAGTGTGCTCCGCGTGGACGCAAGCATGCCTTCAAGGACGCGGAGCGGCTGGTGCGGCGATTGATAGCCAAGGAATTGATCTTGAGTTTTGTGCCGGATGGGGAGCAGCGCATCTGGCGCAACCTGACCCGGATGAAGCTGCAACTTGTGCGAGACCGGGTTCGGCTGCAGAGTCAGATCGAGTGTCTGCTGGAAGAGATGCGCATCAAGCTGTCGGTCGTCGTCAGCGATCTGCTGGGATCGAGCGGCCTTCGCATCCTACACGCTCTGGCCAGCGGTGAGACCGAGGCAAAGAATCTGGCGTCGCTGGGAGACGATCGGTTGAGGTGTACGGAAGAGCAACTGGTCGAAGCCCTAACAGGAAGCTCGCACCCAATGCACAGGCAAATGTTGGCACTTCAACTGGAGCGACTGCGGTTGATTAATGAGCAAATCGTACAACTGAACAGTCTGATCGCTCAGGCCATGACGCCGCATCAGGACACTGTGATACGACTAGCGGAAGTGCCCGGCCTGGGCATCGATTCAGCGCAGCAAATCATCGCTGAGGTGGGAGTAGCTGCCAACACGTTTCCCTCGGCAGCTGAATTCACTTCCAGGGTGGGGACTTGCCCGGGAAAGGAAGAAAGCGCCGAAGAGAACTCCAGCAGCCGTTCGGCGAAAGGCAATAAGTACATGCGCCGAGTGTTGAACCAGGCCGCTCACGCTGCTGCCCGAAGCAAAGGTACCCACTTCCAGGCCGTGTTTCGGCGTCTGCTGCCACGCCTCGGCTACCAGTCCGCTGTCTGGGCCATCGCACATCGTTTATGCCGCCTGATCTGGAAGATCCTCCATGAGGGAATCCACTAGATCGAGCAAGGCATCGAGTCAGAACCAAAGCTTCTCATGTATCTAGCGCAATACCTCGCCAAACAACTTCGCAAGTTCGGCTATAACGTCCAGATCATTCCGGCCAACACTGCTCCAGCATAGAACTCACCGTCTCGGATCAGAAGGAGGTGATTTTCGACGGAGTTGCCGACAGAGCGCGCTATTAGCTTACATGGGAACCTATCTGGACGACGTACTCACCCTCGATGAGGCTGCAAATCTCCTTCGGTGTCACCCGGTGACGGTGAAGCGGCAAGCGATTAAAAAGATCATTCCTGGCAAAAAACTCGGAAGCCTCTGGCGGCTTTCGCGCGAGAGGCTCATGGAGTGGATACAGTCGGATGATTAGTCAAGCAGTTCTGCCACCAGTTTGGCGTGCGCCTCGCGCATGTCTTCCGTCAGTGCGTGGCCGTAGATGTTGGCTGTGGTCCCGATATCCGCGTGTCTCACGAGGTCTTTCTGGGTTCCCAGGGCAGCCCCGCCACTGGACAACCACGACCGGCAAGCATGCCTCAGGGCGTGGAAGCCAATGTTCCCTAACCCAAGTTCCTTCGCAATCGGTTTCAACCCCTTCTGCAGCAGCATCGATGCGGAGCGCGGTCCACCGGTACGTGAGGAAGGGAAGAGCCATTCACTCCCATTCGTTTTAGGTTCGTAGGCCATCAAGGCATCAAGCAGCGGCTGCCATGGGCAACGGAGCTTCCGACGATTCTGACTTAGTCGGGCCAAGTTCGCCGCGGGTGAACTTCCGCTGGATGGACAGCGTCTTCGCCTTCTCGTCGATGTCCTCCCATTTCGGGGCCACCATCTCCGAGACACGGAGCCCATACGCACCATCCACTAGCACCATGATGATGAGCGGTTCTGGGAGCCTCTCAAGCAGCCGGCGGAAGTTCACAACGGTGACCTCGGGTATCTTCTTCCGGCGCTTTGTTACACCTTTGATCTTGATCAGCGTCATGGGGTTCGCCGCCATCGGCGAGATGAACTCATGCAGGGCGCCAAGCGTGAAACAGACGCTCATAACTGACCGGATGGACGCTTTTGTGGATGGAACCAACTTCTTCAGACTCTTGATCCAGGAGTCGATCACGATCGGCCTCATATCCCTGAGAGGAGTGTTCCCGAACCTGTCCTCGACATAATCCTTCAGCAGGTACGCGTTGAGGTCTCTGCTTGAGCGGGCAAGGGTTGGCAGGTGCTCCGCTCGATAGAGGTTGATAATCGTACCGAATGTTGCATCCGCCCTCTCTCCGGCCGTCCCAGAGTTGACTTGGGACACGGTCAACTCTATGGCCTTCCGAACGTCCTTCTCCGTCCGGTACAGAGCACAGTCGTACATCTCTGTCCGTTGAAAGCGCTTGCCATCCTTCTTTCCGCTGAAGCGAACCTCCCACACGAAGCCTTTGGCCCGACGAACCTTGCGAATGCTACCCTGTTGGTACCGTGCTCTTTTTGTCATCACTTTCGCTCCCTTCGTTTGTGGCCCCGTGCCGCTGGGTACAAGTCAATCGTACGCAAAGCGAGTTATAGTGAGTTGGTGGTACCACGGTACATTGTAAGTTGTTCATTTTAAATGTGGCCCCGTAGCTCAGGTGGATAGAGCAGCAGTTTCCTAAACTGCGTGTCGGAAGTTCGAGTCTTCCCGGGGTCACCACCTTCTGGCGGCCCACAAGCAATGAATTGACCTCTGCCAGGCTTTGACTTCGCCGGTTGTTCCGGCTATAAATGTTGATGTCATGGAAATTGGTTCCATGCGACACCGGCTGCCTGGAGCATGAGGGCAGCGCAATTCACCACGGCAATCGCCAGGATGCTCGGGAAAGCGGTGAAAGTCCGCTACTGCCCCGCAACTGTGAGCGCCGCTTCTTCACGGCCCGTCGATTAGGCTGCTAGAAGAGGCAGGAATTCAGCCAGGTCCGTTTCGCCCCGAACGAAGGGACTCAGGAAACCACTGGAAACGAGAGCCGGATTGAAGCTCGTTTTTGGGAAGGTGGCTGAAGAAGGCGCAAGTCAGGAGACCGGTCCTCGGCGTCAAACCCCGCTTGCGTTCCGAGGGGAACGAAGGAGCTATTCATGCCTGTTTCCGCATTGGCGCGCGCTCGCCTGAGCCGCGTGGTTATCGCCCTCTCGCTTGTCATACTTCTTTTTGCCAGTTCGGTGGCGTGCATGGCTGGATCCATCCGCGGCGTTGTCACGGACCCGTCGGGAGCCAAGATTACCGGCGCCAACGTGGCGCTTTTGAGCGATGGAAGAGTGGTTGCCGAGGCGGTCTCGACGGCCGACGGCAGCTTCCAAATTTCAACGGGGGCCACGGGACGATTTTTCCTGGTTGTTTCAGCCAACAGCTTTCGCCAGGTGGAGACGCCGGGTTTCTACGCCGGGGCGCTGGATTACGTGGAGCGCAACGTGGTGCTGGAGCCGGAGTGGGTGCGCGAGTCGATCGTGGTGACCGCGACCGGCACGCCAACGCCGCAGGCGCAAACCAGCGCGGCGACCAGCGTGCTTGGACCGCTGGATCTGGCGCTGCGCGATAACCTGGCTAGCGGATTGCGCCTGATGCCGGGAACGTTTGTGGTGCAGTCGGGGCAGATGGGCGCCGTAACTTCGCTGTTTGTGCGCGGCGGGGATTCGACGTCAAACAAGGTTCTGGTAGACGGTGTGGATGCAGGCGACCTGGGGGGAAGATTCGATTTCGGATCGCTTTCAACCACGGCCGTCGAAAAGGCGGAAGTCTATCGCGGGCCGGATTCGAATCTCTATGGTGCGGATGCCGCGAGCGGCGTAGTGAGCCTGACAACGCCGCGCGGTACGACCAGCTTTCCCTCGCTGCTGTTCCACGGCGACGTGGGCAACCTCTACACTTCGCGCGAGGAGATGGAAGTTGCCGGGGCGCATAACAAGCTGGATTACCTGGGCGCATTCAGCTGGCTGCAGACGTCGAACGATTTGCCCTTCGATGAGTATCATTTGGCAACATCAGCTGGCAATCTAGGTTGGCAGCCGAGCTCGAGCACCCAGATTCGCGCTACGGTGCACTATGGCGTGGATGCGACGGGCGTGCCCAACGCCTGGGAATTTTACCACGTGGCGGACAGCGCTACGGAAAAGGACCAGGACCTGTTCCTATCAGGCTCGGCGGAAAACCAGACCACTGCAGATTTTCATCAGACCGTGCGCTACGGGATGACGCGCAAGCGCGAGCAATTCCATCTGTGGTCGCAGACGGGAACCGGGACCTTCGACGCCTATGGAGACAGCTTCGGCTATCCGGTGACGATCACCGGAGCCAACGGCTATTCGGTGTCGGGGCAAGCGCTGCTGGATTTTGCGGGAACGTATCCGGAAGAGAATCAGATTGTATCCAATCGCGATCAGGTTTCCTACCAGGTTGACTACCGACTTACACCGCATTTGATTGCAACGGCCGGGTTCCACTATGAAGACGAGCGCGGCGCCGCGCCGGCAAGCAGCTATCTGACGCCAGTCGAGCGGAGGAATTACGACTACGTGGCCGCAGTGCACGGTGACTTCAAGGGCCGCTTCTTTTATACGCTCGGCGGCAGTTTGGAGCGCTACTCACTTTTTGGGACGCAGACTTCGCCGAGAGCAGGGCTGTCTTACAATGTCTTACGCCCACGCAAGGGCATCTTCAGCGGGACGCGAGTCCTGTTCAACTTTGGCGATGCAGTGAGAGAGCCTTCGCTGACGGATCAGTTTTACTCGTTGTACAACTTTCTCGAAACGAACGGCGGGCAATCGACGATTCAGCAGTTGGGCATCAGCCCGTTGGCCGCGCCGTCTACGCGGACGTACGAAGGCGGCCTGGAACAGGCGTTCTTCGGCGAGCGGCTGGTCTTCCGCACCAGCTTTTTTCACAACGAGTTTGGAAGGCAGATTGAGTATGTGGGGCTGGATCTGATTCCGGAATTGCTGCCGAATCTGACGCCTGCGCAACAGAATCAACTGGAGCAGTTTTTGCAGGCCAACGGGGCGTATGAGCAAAGCCTGAACACCGAGGCTTATCGCGGCCTGGGAGTGGAGACAACAGTCGAGGGCGGGATCGGGCGAAACCTCTTCCTGCGCGGCGGGTACACCTACCTGGACGCAGTGGTGCAGCGGTCGTTTGCCAACGACGACGTGGCGTTGCTGGGGCCTGTTCCTACCTACGGAGGCATTCCCAACGGCATCCCCATCGGGGAAGACTCACCGTTGCAAGGAGCGAGGCCGTTCAGGCGCGCTCCGCACACCGGGTTCGTCACGGCCACCTACGCCACGCGAAAACTGACTGGGATGTTGAATGCGGCATTTGTCAGCCGCTCGGACGATTCCGACTTTCTGGCCTACGACGACATCAATGGCGGGAACAGCTTGCTATTGCCGAACCGGAATCTTGACTATGGATACGCCAAGCTGGACCTGGGTGGGAGCTACCAACTCTTGACCTGGCTGGGGGTTTTTGCGCAGGCAGAGAACCTGACCAATAGCCAGCACATTGCGCCGATCGGGTACCCGAGCTTGCCGCTGACGGTGCGGGGCGGGCTGAAGATCGCCTGGGGCATTGGCGCGGGGAAGTGATGCTGGAGGGCTTTGCGCGGCTAGGCTCTGGAACGAGTTACCCATTGACTTAACTACGGCAGGGCCGTATCTTTTTATCATGCGGTACACGTGGGATCCGGAAAAGGATGCCCTGAACCAGCGAAAGCATGGATATTCGCTCGCACAAGGAGTCCCTGCGCTTGAAGACGCGAAGA
>JBEKFD010000131.1:0-13626 GCA_050013495.1 Occallatibacter sp.
TGCTTGAACATTTCCACGAAGGTAACATGACTTATCGAACGGAAGGTATTCGCGACAAGACTCCGTGTACCTTTGTTGAAGTATCGCCCGAACTTGCAAGCGACCGGGGAATTCAAACCGGCAGTTGGGTTCAACTTACTTCGCGTTACGGAAAAGTGCGTGCACAGGCAGTCATTACTACAAGAGTCCAGGGCAAAGAGCTCTATATGCCCATGAACTCAGTCGACGAGCCGGTCAACCGCCTTACCAGCAGTTACACGGATAAAGTAACTCATACGCCGGCTTATAAAGAGACTTCCGTGCAGCTTCGCGTTTTGGGCGAGACCGGCGATAATCCCCTACCGCGCACCAACTCGCGCTTCGGACATCCGACGCCCCAGAATGGCGTCGAGGTGGAACGGAAGTGGAAGCGGCAGGATTATCGCCAACCCGGCAACCAACTTGTTCAGATTCAGGCCGCCCGATAGGAGATTTCCGATGGCTCGACCGATTCCGCTTGAGTTACCGCCCCGCGATCCTCGCCAGGAATTGCGCAAGCGGCTTGATGACGCTCCTCAAGAGTATGCCGAAGCATTGCTTGACTCATACGAGTTACTGCAACAACTGCATCAACATGGTGTTTTTCATCTGCTGCGCGGCGTGCTGGGGGCAAGCGACAAACTCGTTGAAACGGCGGTCGATGCAACAAAGTCCGAAGAATCCGTTTGCGCGATTCGCAACGCGATCATACTCGGCAAGATGCTCGGCTCCATCAATCCGGAGGTGTTGCAATGTGTCACGACGGCAGCCGGGGAAACGCTGGGATGCTACGAGAAGCCGGTCATTGAGCCGCCGGGGCTCCTCTCGCTTCTGGGGCAGTTTCGCCATCCGGAGTTGCGCAGAAGCGTGGCATTCATCAACAGGTTTCTTGAGGCATTGGGGAATCAGCTCAAGTTACGCGGAAACTGCAAGTAAAGACTGAAGCATTTTACGAATTGCCCTGGAGGAAATGAATGCCGCATACGAATCGCTGGGGACTCGCAGCAGCGGGCTTTTTGATGCAAATGGCTCTTGGCGCTGTCTATGCATGGAGCGTGTTTAGAATTCCTCTCGCCAAGCTGTTCCACTGGTCGGTCCCGGATGTAACTCTGACGTTCACAATCTGTGTTGTAGTGCTCGGCATTTCGGCCTTTCTGGGCGGTCTGTGGCTGAACAGGAAGGGCCCTCGCGTTGTCGCGCTGACGGGCGGCTTTCTCTACGGCCTTGGGATATTTCTGGCGAGCTTCTCCACGGCCAATATCTGGTGGCTGTATATGAGCTACGGACTCATCGGCGGAGTCGGCCTGGGATTCGGATACATTGTGCCTATATCCGTTCTGGTAAAGTGGTTTCCCGATCGAAGGGGTCTTATCACTGGCGTTGCCGTGGCCGGTTTCGGCGCCGGCGCGCTGGTAACTGCTCCTGTAGCTACGCATCTTATTCAAACCGTCGGCGTGTTACATACCTTTGCCTATCTTGGCGTGGCGTATCTTATCGTAACCATGGCTACCGGATATTTCATGCAGAACCCGCCCGACGGCTGGAAACCTGCGGGCTGGACTCCCAGCGCCACCCAGAGCGCACAGCGCGCGGCAAAGGACTACACGCTCGGCGGCGCCCTCAAAACCTGGCAATGGTGGGCCATGTGGCTGCTTTTGTTCCTCAGCACCTCGGCCGGCATCTCCCTGATCTCACAGGAGTCGCCGATGTTTCAGGAACTCGCCAAGGCCAGCGCTATCGTTGCCGCGGGCATGGTCGGGATTGCGAGCATCGGCAACGCCGTGGGCCGCATTTTCTGGGCATGGACCTCCGATGCAATCACCAGGCGATGGGCCTTCACCGCCATGTTTCTGGTTCAGGTTGGATTGTTTTGGATTCTGCCGGGCCTATCTTCCGTGGCAATTCTCACCGCCGTGTCGTTCGTCATTTTGATGTGCTACGGGGGCGGTTTCGGCACCATGCCGGCCTTCACTGCCGACTACTTTGGATCGAAGAATGTCGGCCCCATCTATGGCCTCATGATGACCGCATGGGGATCTGCCAGCGCATTCGGTCCATTACTCATCGCTCACCTGCGTCAGTCCAGCGGATCGTATATGAGCGGTCTCCACGTGATTGCCGGCATCATGGCCGTCTCGGTGTTGCTGCCTATCCTCGTTTCCCCGCCGAAAGCGCATATAAGTTCGAGTGGCTTGTAGCAACTCAGAATCTGACCTGCATCCGTGGATCGAACGCAGATATTGCACCGGCGGTGAACGCGAGCGAGGCTGGCGCAGTCGGCGTAGCCTTCTTCTTTGCCATTGCAACTTCAACCTGCCGAACCAGGCTCAAGATCTGTTCCGGCGTTTGCTGTTTTCCTACCCGTTTCATTGATGGCCCCTTGAAGGCGGTGGCGTTGCCCACAATATCGGTGTGGCCGACAATTCCGACCTTCAACGCTGGATTGTTGCTGAGAAGCTTCGGAGTCCAGGTCACAGTTTGGTTCAGTTCTGTCTCATCTCTCAATTGCTCAAGGTATTGAATTCGCCCGCAGGCCACATTTTTCGATCAGTTCCTCGCGAGCGAGGCGTCGCACCTGGCGATTTCATGCGCGATCCTGTCCGGTTGAGAAGCATCCGATTGCCCCAGCGGCGCCTTCTTCTTCAACACCAGCCATGACTCCAGGCTTTGTCGATACCACGAGCGGGCAGCGCTCCAATCCGAAATTCTGGCTGCTCCAGATGCTCCCGGCTTCTCGGCCAGATGCTCGTATGCTTCGCCCAACGTGGCTCGTGCGTACGCGAGATCGATCGAGTTAAAGGAATTGTTGTCGCGATCGGGTGTGGCAAGGCTCAGAAATATCTGCACAGCCTGGCGAATGTGCAAAATGCCCTGCGCCGCATTTCCTGACTCCGCCAGGGCGATTCCCATACTCATGTGACAAAGGCCCAAATAGCGCTTCGCCAATGTGTCATGAGGATCCGCGGAACTCAGCCCACGGTATCCGGAGAGCGCCTCCCTGTAACTGGAAATCGCGCTCTGATAGTCGCCCCTCTGCGCGGAATAGTACCCGCTCCAATAATCGCTTTCCAGCAGAAATTGCTGGATGGCGGCGTTCTGCGGGTCGCTCTTCAGTTGCGCCGCCAGAATCGCATGAGCCTTGTTTTCAAGCTTGACCGCTGTCTCCGCATCACCGTGTTGCGAAACATCGCCGGCCATATAGCCATAGACGCCCGCGAGCCTGGTTTGCACCTCTTCCCGGAAATCCTTCGAACCGCCCGTAATCGATTCGCGAATGGAAGCCGATCTGCGGTAGAAATCCAGCGAGCCAGCGATATCGCCCATGTCCGCAAGAGTCATGGCTATCGAGAAGCTTGTGCCGGCGAGCGCCTCTTGAGCCTTGGGGTCGTCTTTGTCTTCGATCGCCAATGCTTGTGCGATCGGGTATGCGCTCCGATAAGCGTTCATGGCCGCCGCATAATTTCCCGTAGCTCCGAGGGCAAGTCCTAACTGCATATAGGTGCCCACTAACGCGGACTTATCCGTCTTCGTTTGCGGATTGTTTCCTGCAAGCTCCAATCTAATATGCAGAGCCTTGCGATAACTCTCGATGGCTCCGGCAGTGTCGCCGAGGTTGGCAAAATAGGGGTTCCCCTGAACGTCGCCAACTCTCTCGTAGGCAGTTGCCAACTCGCTTTGCAAATCGGGAACGCCCGCCGACTCCTGCGCCAGGCTGTCGAGATAGTGCAAGGCGCGATCCGCAATAACCCTGCGCGCGGCCGTCGATCCGGGCAGATTGCGTATGCTGTCATAGACCTCGAAGAGCAGAGAATTTGCCAGGCCGCGCACATCGTTGAAGCGGCGTTCGGCGCGCGCTTGCTGTTCGCGGGCGATTTGCGCCTCGCGCAGCACGGCCCCGACTCCGGCAAGCGCCATCAGCAGGAAGGCCGCGGCCACCGCGAGCGCAAGCCGATGGCGCTTGATGAACTTCCCGCTCCTGTATGCGAAGGTGTCGCCAAGGGCGGAAACAGGAAGACCAAGAGCGAATAGCCGCAGATCGTCGGCAAAGGCTTGTGCCGAGGCATAGCGCCGCTCGGGTTCCTTGCGTAATGCCTTTAACACAATCTGATCCAGGTCGCCGGCAAGCGTGCGCCGCAGCTTTTCGGGAGTGGTGTTTCGACACTTGGCAGCCAATTCCGGAGTAGCCTCAGGCCCTGCCTCGTTACGCTGCCTGACCGGACTCGAGCGCCCAATCGCCGCGCTCGGCTTCTCCGGTTCCATGTCGCAGATTGCCTTCGTCAGCTCGTAGCGGGAGCTGCTCTCCAGGCGATAGGGCATCAGCCCCGTGAGTAGTTTGTATAGCACCACGCCTAGAGAGTAGACGTCGGTTGCAGTGGTGATCGCCTCGCCGCGCAGCTGTTCAGGACTCGCATATTGAGGCGTCAGAATCCGCAGCGCCGTCTCCGTGCGCTCCGCGACAGGAGAAAACATCTCCGGGCTGAGAATGGTCGCAATCCCGAAGTCGAGCAACTTGGGCACGCCCTCAGCCGTCACCAGAATGTTGCTCGGCTTGATGTCTCGATGCACTACCAGGCGTCGATGGGCGTACTGGACCGCCGAGCATACGCAGCGAAAGAGTTCCAGACGGGCTGCAATCCCCAGCATGTGATCATCGCAATACTCGTCGATGAGCTTGCCTTCCACCAGCTCCATCACAAAATAGGGCTGGCCTTCCGCGGTAGCGCCCCCATCCAGCAGGCGGGCGACGTTTTCATGCTCAAAGCCGGCCAGGATCTGCCGCTCCTTGAGGAAGTGCGCGTTGATTGAATCGGTATTGAGTTCCTGCCGGACTAGCTT
Organism: Occallatibacter sp.; assembly: GCA_050013495.1. Lineage (GTDB taxonomy): Bacteria > Acidobacteriota > Terriglobia > Terriglobales > Acidobacteriaceae > Telmatobacter. The sequence continues at coordinate 4,855 of JBEKFD010000131.1, forward strand.
GATGGCAACCTGTTTTTCGTATTGATCGTCGGCGCGGGTGGCGCGGAACACATCCCCCATTCCGCCCGCGCCAAGTCGCTCAAGAATCCGATAGGGACCAATTCGCGCGCCGATCATTCTCCCGGTCCTGGCGCCATCCTCAAAAGAAAGATCCCTGGCCAGTTCCAGGGCGAGAACTTCAAAAGCTGGCTTCTCCAGGAAATCGGACGACCGCAATCCGTGTTCCAGTAGCGACTCTATCTCGGCGCGCAACTCCGCATCTCCGGCGCAGCCACGATCCAGCAATTCACTCCGCTTGTCTTCCGGGCAATCGATCGCCGCATGGTAAAGCAGTTCAGCCTGTTGCCATTGTTCAGGCTCCATGACGCGCGTCCCCCTCCAGTTCTCTCGACAGCCACGCCCGCGCAAAGCTCCAATCGCGCATCACGGTCTCAGGAGAAATTTGCAGCACCAGCGCAGTTTCTTCCACCGTCAGGCCCCCGAAAAAACGCAGCTCGACCACCTTGCTCTTGCGCGCGTCGGTCTCGCCCAGCCGGTTCATTGCCTGTTCCAGGGCGATCAGGTTGACCGCCGGTTCCGCGGTTACCGCACTTGCTTCGCCAAGCGGAACGTGCACGGCCCCCGCGCCGCGTTTCTGATAGCCGCGCGACCGGGCAAAATCGGTAAGGATGCGCCGCATCATCTGCGCGCAGACGGCAAAGAAGTGCGCCCTGTCTTGCCATTCCACTTCGTCCACTTTGACCAGCCGCAGATAAACCTCGCCGATCAATGCTGTGGTCTGAAGTGTGTGACCGTCTTGCTCCCTGGCCATGAAGCGCCGCGCCATCCGGTGCAATTCCTGATAAACCACCGGCGTCAGCTTCTCCAGCGCAAGCTTGTCGCCGGAGCGCCAGGCGCGCAGCAACTGCGTGATTTCCAGCGAATTCGACTTGCTCATTACGAATCAAGCCTCCCTGGCAATCGAACTCGTATCACGACAAGTTATTGAAAACGGGAGAATTATCTCCCACGATGTCCCGCAAATTGAGCCCAGATTACCACACGAGTGAACGTCATTACATTCTTTAAAGATCGAATCTTCCTAATTCCTTGCGGGCAGATGACAGACTGTCCTGGTTTTTCACGCTAATCAGGGTAGTGGTGGTTCGGGCAGTCCCGCGTGCACACCTGAAAGCGGCAACACTCGGCAGGCGCGCATTTCCCGCGCACCTTTATGGTCACCGGAGGCAAGTCTTGAAATCGACAATGTGTTCGCAATTCGCCGCTCTCGCGGCACGGTGGTCAATCCCTTTTAGAGCAGCCGTTGCCATCTTCGGCATGCTCGCCGCGAGCGCAGCCATCCCGGCAGCCGGTCAGACTGCACCTACTGGGAACGGCCCCGACCCGAATCTCCCGGTTGTTGCCACAACCACATCCGGTCCGGTTTCAGGCATCACCTACCTGTTGAACGAAGACGAGTCAGTGTATTACCTCAACGGCTCAACCATCGGATACCAGTCGGGTTGCCCCACTCTCGACACGACTCAGATTGTGCCAGGGGACGGCGATGTGCAGAGCATCCTCTACGACCCAACCGCCAACCTCCTTTACATCCAGAGTCCGCTGTCGGATAACGATACGGGAATCGTGTACGAGACTCCCGATCCTGCCGGCAACTGTAACCCTTCTTCGGTTGTTGATCTGATCGGCATGTCCGGCACAATTGGGGGCGCGCGCAACTACTCCAACACCATGGCGCTCGACTCGACAAGCAGCACCCTCTACGTCGTCGACTCCTTTCAAGGTGCATTTCAGGACAAGCTGTATACCCTGGATACCCAGTTTTTCGGGAGTTATTCAACGTCGACGCCGCCCACTTCTTACCCGCTCGACATTTACGGGAACTACGGACAGCTGGTCATTGACCCAACCTCGCACCTCGTCTATCTGCCCGAGTCGGGAGGCCTGGGATCCATCTCCTCAGCCGGCAATGGTCCAGGATTCTGGGTCTTCGATCCGTCACAGAGCAAGATTGTTCGCGTGCTCGGCTATGTCGATCCCACCTCCTCAAGCCATGTGGATCTGAGTGCGGTAACCATGTTCGCCGTCGGAAACGGCAAAATCGTCATCGTCAACAACAATCCGGGTCCAAGTACAACATTCCCGACAGACGCGATGATCGAGCTGGACACAACCCAATTCAGCTTCTTTAGCAACACCCAGGCGGGAACCAGCTTCACCACCGGAGTTTATTTGGAGCCGCCCGCTTCGGCTATCACCCTTTACCCGCGCCATGCAGAATTCAGCAACATCAGCGCAGCCGACTTCGATTCCACGCATGGCATTGTCTATGTGGCGGCCTACCTTGAGGCTTCGAACAGCAACATCTTGCTGCAGGGCCTCGCGTTGGGCTACAACCTCGCCTCCCCCGCGACGGCGGAGATTGAATATGCCGACAACGTGCCGCAGCCCACGACCTTTAGCCCAACAACCTATGGCACATGGACCCAGCTCTCTTACGACGCCTATTCCAACCGGCTCCTGTTCTTGTGTAATACAAATCCCAATGCCGCTGAGGCCGCTGTAACACCCAGGCTGGGGGGCGCTGGATCGCTTGAGGGTCTCATCGCGCCCACCGAAGTGACGAATTTCAGCCCCGTCAACGGCGTCGTCAATCAGAATTCCGGATACATCTACGTGTCGTCTGTCGATAATCCCCATTCAGGTTCGCCCACCAACCCCGTCGTCTTCTATTTCGCTCCAATCGGCGGAGCCACGGGCCCTGCCGCTGACACGGTTACCCTGGAAGCCGTTCCGGCAACCGCCGAGGTTGGCGCGTCCATCACTTTCAACGTGATACTTCAGAGCGCGGCTACAACAGGCACGCCAACCGGCAATGTGATCGTCACAGCCACCCCAAGCGGCGGTGCTGCACAACAGGTAGCACAGGTTTCCGCTGCTACTGCGCTAGCATCCGGCCCGGGCGGCACGCCGGTTTCGATATTGCTGACACCGGCCGCGAACTATGCGCTTGCAGCATCCTATGCGGGCGATACGAATTTCGCAGCTGCAACGTCCCCTTCCTACACGGTGGATGTCGAGCAGGGAACAGATACGCTCACCTTGACTGTGCCAACCACTGCTACCGCCGGCGTTCCCTTCACCGTGAACGCTATCCTCACGACAGCCGGAGGAGCCGCGCCTCCCACCGGGACCATATCCATCCTGGCTGCGGTCGATGGCGGAACCGCGCAGCCAATCGCCTCAGTTCCCGCAGCCACGGTCGCTGCTGCCGGCAGTTCCGGAACGCCTGTAAGCGTCACGCTCAGCACGCCCGGCGCATACGTCTTCAGCGCATCATACGCAGGCAATTTAGACTATCCCGCGGCAGCGTCATCCGACTACGAACTTGAAATCCTGGCCCCAGCGCCCACGCCTGAGGGGCTTGCCATCCTTGTCCCCGGCACCATTACAAGTCAGGATTCCACCATCGGCACTGCGGGTTCCATCTTGTCCGCAACGGCGTTCGATAGCCAGGGTAATTTCTACATCCTTGACAGTGGATTGAACCAGCTATCGGAAATCCCCGTCGGCGGCGCTTCGCAGGTCATCGTTCCGCAGACTGGCGGGGCCATCACGCTTTCCTCACCAAGCAGCCTGATTGCGGAAGCCGGCGGCACCAGCTTTTTGATCAGCGACCACGGCAATAACCGCCTGGTCCGCGTGGAGTTGGGATCGACCGTTACCGTCTCGGCGCTTCCGCAGACCACCGTGCCGGCCGGCATTGCAGCCTGCCCAAATGTAGTCGCCAACACGAATCTCTGCGAGCCCACCGGCATTGGCGAAGATTCCAGTGGTAACATCTACGTCTCCGATACGGGCAATGGGCGCGTTCTCAAACTTGACCCCTTCGGCAACTATCTTTCCACCGTGCTCAGTCCAGGCACCTCCGGACTTGCGGTTCCTCTCGGGCTCGCCATCGACGCGAGCGGAAACCTTTGGGTTGCCAACGATAGCGGCACCACATCGTCAGGAACAATTTTTGAAGTACCTGCGAAAGGCAGCGTTGCAACCATATCGTCGGGAGCCATCGTCAAACCCTACGGCCTGGCAGTGGACCCTGCTGGCGATGTCTACTTCAGCGACGCCAGCCTGCTGAATGTCTCTGTGATCACTGCAAGTGGATTCATCTATCCATTTGCCGGCAACGGTCTCACATCCGACAGCGGAGACAATGGTCCCGCCACCGCCGCCGGGATTGCCTCGCCGCTGGGAGTTATGCTCGATCCGCAGGGAGATGTCTATATCGCCGATTCGGTTCAGACGGCACCGAACGGCGGCGAGATCCGCAAGGTGACTCCATCCTCCACGCTGCGGCAGTTCGGGGATGTTCAGATCTCGACCCCCAGTTCACCCAGCCAGCAATTATTGCTGAATGGCGGAGCGGCCAGCCTGAGCATTACCGGCGCTATCATTTCCGGAGCCAACTCAGCTGACTTTGCGTTGACCAACAGCTGCCCTAATTCGCTCCCGTCCGGCATGGCTTGCTCCCTCTCTGTCACTTTCACGCCCAGCACCGCGGCAGCCGAGTCGGCGACGCTTACCGTCACCGACAACTCCGGCGGCACGGCGGGAACCACGCAGACCGTCGCTCTGACCGGTACCGGAACCAACACCGCCACGGTCGACACCCCGTCGATCTCTCCACCGTCCGGGACTTACAACACGATTCAGAGCGTCACCATTACCGACGCGACAAACGGCGCAACCATCTACTACACGACAGACGGAAGCACACCGTCTTCTTCGTCGACCAAATACACCGGCGCATTCATGGTCAGCGTTTCCGGGATCGTCCGGGCCATCGCCGAAAAAGCCGGGCTGCAAAGCAGTGCAATCGCCCAGGCCAACTACACCTTGCAGATAGGCACCACACCAGCCCCGACTTTCACTCCCCCAGGCGGAACAGTCGGAGCAGGAACGACGGTGACGATTAAAGATTCAGGAATCTCACCGGTCACCATCTATTACACGACGGACGGAACAACGACTCCTACGCATTCGTCAACCAGTTGCACCGTTCCCTGCTCGGTTGTCTTGACCTCAACAATCGGAGCCACCGAGACCATCCAGGCGATTGCATCCTCTCCCGGCATTTTTGACAGCGCGGTCGGCTCGGCCACTTATACTACTGCGGCTGCTTCATTCACGTTTCAGGCCTTCGCCACCAACCCGGTGGTGAATGGCCTTCCCATTCCAACATCGACTCTTGGCACTGCGGCAAGCCCCGTGACAACAGCCAGTTCAAACGCGATTACTGTAAGTTTCATCCTCAAGGCACAGAACGGCTTCAACGCGCCTGTCACCATAACCATCAGCCCGGGGACCGCGCCAACCTCGGCAGGAGTGGTTCAGCCAATCCAGACATGCGTCGATGCGAATGGGAACCCGCTCTATAGCGGCGGAAACCCGTGTCCTGGCACATACACGCCAACGGCCGCGGGGACACCCGTTTATGTCTCCTTCTACTACGATACGGCTCCGCTCCCGACGAATCCACTTGCGGCGATGAACGACAAATCGCGGATGGCGACCGGCGGACTCACCTTCAGCCTTGCAGCCCTCGTCTTCGGAACCCTGCTTCGCCGCCGTCGCATTTTGATGGCCGCGGCGAATTTCATTGCAATCGTTTGCCTGGTTCTCTCCTTGGGAGTGCTCGTAGGGGCTTGTAATTCGAGCGCCTCTGTTCAAAAGAAAACATTGCCCGCAAACACTGCCGTGGTGTCTTCCACAGTCACTGCGACCCCCAGCGGCGGAGCTGCAGTCACTGACACCGTCTGGTTGACGTACACCAGTTACTAGAAGTCGGAGTTGAAGGTTATCCATGCATCCTTACTTCCATCTCGGTCCCCTGGTGCTGTGGAGTTATGGCCTGATGATGGGCGTCGGTCTGTCGCTTGGATTCCTTTTCGGCGACGCCGACTTCAAGCGCAGGAATATCCCGATCCCCATGGGCATATTCCTGCCCTCGATGGCCATCGCCGGGTTGATCGGCGCCAAGCTCGACCATGCCATCGTGGTTCAGTGGCATACGCTGCGGCAGAACCCGTTGGCATTTGACTGGGCCGCGTCATTCTGGGGCGGATACACTTGGTTTGGCGGCGTTCTTGGTGGTCTCGCCGCGGCCGTTCTCCTGGCGAAGGTCTACAAAACGCCTGTGCTCAAAGTTCTGGATGTTGCCCCTGTCGCATCCCTGGGGCTGGCCTGCGGCCGGATGGGGTGTTTCCTGGCAGGGGACGGCGACTATGGAATCCCCACGTCCATGCCGTGGGGAATGAGCTTTCCCCATGGCATCATTCCCACGCTGGTCCGCGTTCACCCCACGCCGTTGTGCGAAATAACCTATGCGTTGATCATTTTCGCGGTACTATGGCGTCGAGGCCGGCGTGAGAATTACCCGCGCGTTCGGCCCGGTTCGCAACTCGCCGCTTATCTCTTCTTCACCGGGCTGTGCCGCTTCTTCGTCGAATTTCTTTCCCGGAACGCCAGGGTTTACGCCGGCTTGACAGAAGCCCAGTTGGTGGGAATCATCTTCATACTCAGCGCCGCTGCACTCACCTTCTTTTCCCCATCAGGAGAGACAAATGCAGACCATGCAGAACCATCCCTTGCCCCTCTTGCAGCCGATTGCGGGAGTCCGGCACTACCGGAGGCCGGAGGAGCCGCGGTTCACGCTGGCAGAGCGTGAGTCGGTCACCATCCTCGTCGGCGGCCTTACCTGGAAGCATGAAGAGTTGATCCTGGCAGTCTTTGAGAGTTCAGGCTACCGCTGCAGCCGCCTGCCCGTGCCCAGCCGGCCGGACTTCGAAGCGGGAAAACAATATGGCAACAACGGCCAATGCAACCCGACCTACTTCACCGTGGGCTGCCTTGTGCGCTATCTGCAGCAACTACGGGAAAGCGGCCTGACCAAAGAAGAGATCGCGCAACGATACGTCTTCTTTTCCGCCGGCTCTTGCGGTCCGTGCCGATTCGGAATGTATGAAGCCGAGTATCGCTACGCTTTGGAAAACGCCGGCTTCGACGGCTTTCGCGTACTTATCTTCCAGCAGGGCGACGGCATTCATGCCTCATCTGGTCATTCGGGACTCACCTTCTCACTCGACTTCGGATTGAACGGCCTGAACGCCCTGATGATCGGCGACGTGATCAGCGATTTGAGTTACCGCATTCGGCCGTTTGAGAAGATTCCTGGCCAGACGGACCAGGTTATCGAACAATCGGTGAGCAAAATGGCTTCGCTGCTGCGCGCGCGCGGAGCCCCAGAGTCCAACGGCCGAAATGCATCCCGCATCCGTGCCGCAATTCGTGCGGCAATCGGCACGCCTAGCCGCGTGGCGCTGAAGATTGTGCACCACCTCTACGGCCGCGATCTTCTCGATGCAATCGAGGAACTGCGCACCCAATTGGACAGCATTCAGGTCGATCGATTCCGTGTAAAACCTGTGGTCAAAATCACCGGCGAATTCTGGGCCCAGCTCACTGAGGGCGACGGCAACTTTCAAATCTTCCGGTTTCTTGAGAAGGAGGGTGCGCAGGTTCTGGTTGAGCCCATCTCCACATGGGTTGCTTACCTCACGCGGTTGGAGTGGGCTGTGCGTCGCGAGCGCGGCCGCGCCCAGCGGGTCAATATTTCCCTTGCAGCGAAGCTAGCGCGCGGATTAGCCAACACAAAAGAGGCGTCGCTCTTCTGGGCCGCGCAGGCACTTTGGTCGCGCTCTTTCAGCCGCATCGCCGGCCGCACCGGCGGCATGACCCCGGCGCTTGCGAAGCAGTCCAAAATGTCCGCGCTCTCCGCCCCGTTCTACAACGAACTCGCACAGGGCGGCGAGGGCCACATGGAGGTAGCCAAGAGTATCTACTACACGAAGAACAAGCTCTGCCACATGGTTCTAAGTCTCAAGCCGTTCGGCTGCATGCCTTCGACGCAATCCGACGCCGTGCAGGCGCGTGTCGTCAGTAAATTCCCCGAGATGATCTACATCCCCATCGAAACGTCCGGCGAAGGCGCGATTCACGCCTACAGCCGCGCCCAGATGGCGCTGTCAGAAGCGCGGATTCGCGCCCGGGACGAATTCCAAGGCGTGCTTACGGAACGCGGGAAAAAACTTGAGGATCTGAGCGAGTACGTGTCCGCGCACCCGGAACTGGAGCGCGCCCTGTCCAAGGTTCCGCGTCGCCAGGGAATCGCGGGCGAAGCAGCGCAGTTCGCCTGGCATGTCAGCGATCTGATCGATGGCAGAAGTGTGCGTCGGCGAATCTCCGCATAAATCATTTGAGCAATAGCACCTGCTAGAGACTGGGAGAATCGGGATGGTGGAGTATCTGGTCGGAGTCGATGTGGGCTCAACAACCGTGAAGGCTGTGGTGGTCCATGCTGCGTCTGACACGACTGTGTGGCAGGATTATCAGCGCCACGAAACCCGCCAGCCGGAGAAGGTGCTCGAGTTCCTGGAGCGCATGGAAGTGTCGCCCGGAATCTCGCCCGCGAACGCGCGCATCTTCTTTACCGGTTCTGGGGGCGGTAACATAGCGCGCCTCACCGGCGGGAAATTCGTGCAGGAGGTGCACGCAGTCGCATTGGCGGTTGAGAAGCTGCACCCCGAGGTCTATTCGGTCATTGAGCTTGGCGGCCAGGACGCCAAGATCATTGTCTTTCAGGACGACCCAGCCTCAGGCCGCAAGAAGAAGATCGCCTCAATGAACGACAAATGCGCTGGCGGCACCGGCGCC
>JBEKFD010000132.1:0-13912 GCA_050013495.1 Occallatibacter sp.
CTGGCTGCGCACCCGGGACTCGTTTGAATACACGCCCGAGCCGGACATTTTTCACGATGTTTTTGGCCACGTGCCCATGCACGCGGTACCGGTCTTCGCGGACTTTCTGGCCCACTACGGCCAGCTCTGCTCGCGCATTCAGGATGAAGCGATTCTGGAACGCATGGGCCGCGTCTTCTGGTACACGGTCGAGTTCGGCCTCATCCGGCAACATGGCGAGGTGAAGGTTTACGGCAGCGGCCTGATCAGTTCCAACGGCGAGTGTTCCAATGTGTTGCATAGCGGCTGCGCGGTGCGGCCATTTGTTCTCGACGAGGTGTTGCGCACGCCGGTCAAGGTGGACGAGATGCACCACCTGCTCTTTGCCATTGAGAGCTTCGATGAGATCTACGACGCCATGCACACGCTTGAGGCTCGCATCCATCGCGGCTCGCGCCTGGACGATTGAATTGTGCTTTAGACATGCCGCATGACACCCGCCGCGAGGCGCGCACAGCCGCGAGGCAGGCCTCTTTCCCTTCGAATCAGGAATCCAAATCGATGCGGCCCAATTGCGGCTGAGTCCTTGGGCGTTCGGGTGGATTCCTGTCCAAACGGCTGGAATGTGCGTCCATCATGAGGGACGTGTTATAGTCTTCGAGTTTTCATGGGCGCTGGGATGGCGGAAAAAGGGATGGCAGAAGAATTGAAGTTCGACAACAGCCTTGGGTCAAAGCTCGATCCCGAGGCTCCGCGGGCGCGGGCGAACCGCGCGGCCCTTACCGAGTTGATGGCAGCGGTGTCTGCGGAAGAGGATTCGATCCGGCTGGGGGGTGGCGCCAAAGCCGCCGAGGCCCAGCACGCGAAGGGCCGCTTGACGGTAAGGGAACGCCTCGCGCTGCTGCTCGATGAAGGGTCGGAATTCCTGGAAGTGGGGCTTTGGGCCGCGTACGGAATGTACGGCGAATACGGTGGCGCTCCCGGCGCGGGAGTTGTAACCGGATTAGGACGCGTAAGCGGCCGCCTGTGCATGATTATCGCCAACGACGCCACGGTAAAGGCCGGCGCGTTCTTTCCCATGACGGCAAAGAAAGTGCTGCGCGCCCAGACTATCGCACTCGACAATCGCATCCCCACTCTCTATCTTGTCGACTCCTCCGGCATATTCCTCCCGCTGCAGGAAGATGTCTTCCCAGACACTGACGATTTTGGCCGCGTCTTCCGCAACAACGCCGTGATGAGTTCGCTGGGCATTCCGCAGATCACGGCCATCATGGGCATGTGCGTTGCCGGCGGTGCGTATTTACCGGTCATGACGGATACCATCCTCATGACGGAAGGTTCGGGGCTGTTTCTCGCCGGTCCCGCTCTGGTTCAGGCGGCCATCGGCCAGAAGACTGACCCGGAGGATCTGGGCGGTGCGTCCATGCATGCGGAGATCTCAGGAACCGTGGACTTCAAAGAGCCCAACGATCATTTGTGCATTGCGCGGTTGCGCTCCCTGGTGGGGAAGATGGGCGAACGGCACAGCGCCCCAATTGGTGCGGAGATTTGGGAGTCCGTGCGCGAAGCCTTCAACGCGCACGAGTTCGATGCCCACCGCGACGCGCCTAAATTCGCGGCAGACGATCTGTACGCGCTGCTGAATCCCGCGCCCGGCGCCAGCAACGCGTACGACATGCGCGAAGTGATTGCCCGCATCGTCGATCGCAGCGAGTTCGACGAGTACAAAGCGGACTTTGGCCGAACGATTCTTTGCGGATATGCGCGCATCGGCGGCCGCGCCGTCGGCATCGTCGCCAACCAAAAAGTCAACCAGAACCAGACCGTGACGATGGGGCCGAACGCAGGCATGAATCTCATCGAATTCGGCGGCGTCATCTATACAGAGAGCGCGCAAAAGGCGGCGCGGTTCATCATGGACTGCAATCAAAATCTTGTCCCGCTGGTGTTTCTGCACGACGTGAATGGATTCATGGTAGGCAAGGATGCCGAATGGTCGGGAATCATCCGCGCCGGCGCAAAGATGGTTTCCGCGGTGAGCACCAGCGTTGTGCCAAAGATTTCTGTAATCATCGGCGGCAGCTTTGGCGCAGGCCATTATGCGATGTGCGGCAAGGCTTACGATCCGCGCTTCCTCTTCGCATGGCCCACGGCTCGCTATGCGGTGATGAGTGGCGCATCGGCGGCCAACACCCTGGCAGAAGTTCGTGCCAAGCAGATGGAGCGCGGCGGCAAAGTCTTGTCGGAAGCAGAGAAAAAGGCGCTCTATGACGAGATCAAGGATTCGTACGATGCGCAGGCCGATCCACGCTATGGAGCTGCGCGGCTTTGGATTGACGCGATCATTGATCCCGCAAAAACCAGGGATGTATTGATCACAGCTCTCGGGGCCTGCGCCTTGAATCCCGATGTTCCCCGCTTCAATCCCGGAGTGCTGCAGACGTGAACTGAACATTCTCAGCAGCCGAAGCGCTGAAGGGTACGGGCTTCAGCCCGTACATAGAAGCCCGAAATCACATTGGGCTTTAGCCCCCGAGGGAATGCGGAGCATCGAGGACGAGGAAACCCGGGGTAGTCAGCAAACGATTCCGCGAGTTGGCAAGATGCATCAGAAATTGAGGGAGCCCCATATGAGCGTTGAGCTTGAATCCGTGGCGAGTTTATATCCGTTCGTGTTGACCGAAGATCAGGAGCATCTCCGCCGCGAGATCCGCGAGTTTGCCGCGCGGGAAATTGCGCCCAACGTAATGATTTGGGACGAAGCGTGCGAATTCCCCATGGCCGTAATCAAGAAGCTCGGCAAGATGGGCCTGCTCGGCGTGATCTTTCCCCCGGAGTTCGGCGGCTCGGGTCTCGGCTACGTCGATTACGTGCTGGCAATCGAAGAACTCTCCGCCGTCGATGGCTCGGTGGGCATCACCGTTGCCGCGCATAATTCGCTCGGCACCAATCACATTTTTCTCGCCGGCAATGAGCGGCAAAAACGAAAATATGTTCCCCAGCTTGCCAGCGGCGAGTGGCTCGCGGCCTGGGGACTCACCGAGCCAGGCTCGGGATCGGACGCCAGCGCGGCCCGCACCACGGCCGTCAAGAAGGGCGACCGCTACGTGCTCAACGGAAACAAGACCTTCATCACCAACGGCCATTACGCTGACGTTTCCGTGGTGATTGCGGTGACCGACAAGAGCAAGGGTACGCACGGCCTGTCGGCTTTCGTCGTTGAAAAAGGCACGCCGGGATTCCGGCCGGGCAAGAAGGAAAACAAGCTTGGCCTGCGCGCCAGCGACACCAGCGAGTTGATTTTTGAGGACTGCGAAATCCCCGAAGAGAATCTTCTTGGCGTGGAAGGCGAAGGCTTCGTGGATGCGATGCGCGTTCTGGATGGCGGCCGCATTTCGATTGCCGCATTGGCGCTGGGCATTGGCCGCGGCGCGCTCGATGCGGCGTTGAAGTACGTAAAGGAGCGGCGGCAATTCGGCAAGGCCATCGCGGAGTTTCAGGGCATTCAGTGGAAGCTTGCCGACATGGCCACGGAACTCGATGCGGCCCGGTTGCTGACGCAGCGTGCGGCGGTCCTCAAGGATGCGGGCCGCAAGGTAACCCGCGAGTCGGCGATGGCCAAACTCTTCGCCAGCGAGGTCGCGGTGCGCATCTGCAATGAGGCCGTGCAGCTATTCGGCGGCTATGGCTTCATCAAGGACTATCCTGCGGAGAAGTATTACCGCGACGTGAAGCTTTGCACCATTGGCGAAGGCACCAGTGAGATTCAGCGCATGGTGATCGCAAGAGAGATTCTGAAAGTCCATCCGTCTCGCGGGTGAGTGCCAGCGAAGGAAGTGTGCGTTTGAGCAAGATCGATGGGTGATCTGGTCAAGATCGTTGAATGTCCGCGCGACGCATGGCAGGGGCTGCGGGCGCAGATCCCGGCCGAGCGCAAGGCCGAATATCTGCGGAAGCTTGTGACGGCCGGCTTCACGCACATTGACGCGGTCAGCTTCGTCTCCCCTGCGGCAGTTCCTCAAATGGCCGACTCCGAGGCCGTGCTGGAGCTGCTCGATTGTCCGCCCCATGTTGAACTCATCGGAATCGTGGTGAATGAACGGGGAGCGCAGCGCGCAATCAAGACCGGCAAAGTGCGGACGCTTGGATTTCCGTATTCTATTTCGCCAGGGTTTCTCCTCCGCAATCAGAATCAGACGCAGCAGGAATCCCTGCACGAATTGCGCTCAATTGCCAACCTTGCACAAAGCGCGGGGTTGGGCGTGGTGGCTTACGTCTCGATGGCCTTCGGAAATCCCTACGGCGATGCGTGGAACATCGATCAAGTTACGGCTGCGTGTAATCTGTTGATCGAATCGGGCATCCGCCAGATCTCGCTGGCCGACACCGTAGGGTTGGCAACGCCCTCGCGGATATCGGAGACCGTGGCCCGGGCGCTGGAAGCGAAAGGAGAAACCGAGATCGGCGTGCATCTTCACGCACGACGGCAAGACGCCGCAGCGAAAGTCCGCGCCGCCTATCTTGCCGGTTGCCGGTGCTTCGATTCCGCGATCGGCGGCCTTGGAGGCTGCCCCTTTGCGCAGGACGCGCTGGTCGGCAACATTCCAACAGAGATTCTTGTAGCAGAATTAGAGCAGCTAGGCGCGCGCTTGCCAGAGTTACAGCCATTGGATGATTTGACTTATGCCAGCGCAGAAATTGGAAAGGATTTTGGCGCCGCCACAAACTGATAGTGAGTTGGTAGAGCTTGTTTCATAAACCTGCTTTGTGTCAGGGCACGACTTCAGTCGTGCCGGGAATGGCCGAAGAATAAGGGGTTTTAACCCCTGCTGGATGGAATTCCAAGCATGGTGGCCATTTATGAAACACGCACTAACACGTAACACGCTGGAGGACCGGTTTGAGCTATTTGACAATCCTGGTTTCGGAAGATTCGGGCGTCCGGACCATTACCTTGAATCGTCCCGAGCGCCGCAACGCAATGACTCCCGAGATGCAGCGGGAGCTGATTGCCGCGCTGGAAGAGGCCGCCACCGGCAGTTGCCGTGTGGTGGTGTTGAGGGGCGCAGGCGATGCTTTCTGTTCGGGCCTGGACCTGTCTGCGTTGCAGAACATGAACGACTAGTCCGCCGCCGATCATCGCGCGGATGCGGAGCGGATCGCCAGGCTTTTCCGCACTTTGTATGAATTGCCCAAACCCACAATCGCCGCGGTTCACGGTCCTGCTATCGCCGGCGGTACCGGCCTGGCCACACTATGCGACTTCACCCTGGCCGTTCCTGCTGCGAAGTTCGGCTACACCGAAGCACGTATTGGCTTTGTGCCCGCGCTCGTGTCCGCTTTCCTGGCCCTGCAAATTGGCGACAAGCGCGCCCGCGATTTGCTGCTCACTGGCCGCTTCTTCGATGCCGAGGAAGCTCATCGGCTGGGGCTGGTGAATGAAGTGGTGCAGCCGGATTCGCTCGATGAGCGCGTGCAATCTCTGGCGCAGGTGCTGGCGGCGAACAGTCCGCAATCGCAAGCCGCGACCAAGCGCCTGCTTGCAGCGCAGAACAAGGCCTGGCTCGATGCAGCCATCTCCCAGGGGATGGAAGCGAACGCAGAGGCCCGGGACACGACGGATTTTCGAGAAGGCATTGCGGCATTTCTTGAGAAGAGAAAGCCGCACTGGGCAAAGTAGCGGTCAATGCAGGGGCATCAACGCGCTGCTGAAGCGCAGCGGCGCATCTGCCGTCCGCTCTGCCTGCTCGCGCGTCACACCATGCGCAAGCTCAACTACCTCGAAACCCGACTGCGTAATATCCAGCACGCATAAATCGGTAATCACTCGTTGCACTACGCGCGTGCCGGTGAGCGGAAGCGTGCATTCGCGGCGCAGCTTGGCGTCGCCATTCTGCGCAGTGTGCTCCATGACCACAATCACCCGCCGCACCCCCGAAACAAGGTCCATCGCGCCGCCCATGCCCTTGACGCGCTTGCCTGGGATCATCCAATTGGCCAGGTCGCCATGCTCGGATACCTGCATCGCGCCGAGAATTGCAAGGTCGATGTGCCCGCCGCGAATCATGGCGAACGAGTCAGCACTCGAAAAGGTCGAGGCACCGGCAACGAACGTCACGGTCTGCTTTCCCGCGTTAATCAAGTCCGCATCCACCTCTTCCGGCAGCGGAAACGGCCCCATGCCCAGAAGTCCATTCTCCGATTGAAGCGTAACTGTAATTCCCTTTGGAATGTGATTGGCGACCAGTGTCGGGATGCCGATGCCAAGGTTGACGTAGAAGCCGTCTTTCAGCTCATGGGCCGCGCGCGCAGCCATTTGATGTCGAGTCCAGGCCACTTGTCTACGCCTCCCGGGTGGTGATTTTCTCAATGCGTTTTTCAGGGTTGGGATTGTGCACCACGCGATGAACAAAAATGCCCGGCGTGTGTATCTCGTCGGGATCGAGATCGCCCGGCTCGACCATGATCTCCGCTTCGGCCACGGTAATCTTTCCGCATGTGGCCGCGTTGGGATTGAAATTGCGCGCCGTTCGCCGATACATCAGGTTCCCCAGCCGATCGGCCTTCCAGGCCTTCACCAGCGCCAGGTCGGCCTGAATACCGCGCTCCAGAATGTACGTCGCTCCGTCGAAATCCTTGTGCTCCTTGCCCTGCGCCACCAACGTGCCCACGCCGGTTCGCGTGTAAAAGCCGGGTATGCCCGCCCCGCCGGCGCGCATTCGCTCAGCCAGCGTGCCCTGCGGACAAAACTCAATCTCCAACTCGCCCTCAAGAAACTGCCGCTCAAACTCGTTGTTTTCGCCCACGTAGCTGGAGATCATTTTCTTCACCTGGCGGGTCTTGAGCAGCATGCCGATTCCCCACTCATCCACCCCCGCGTTGTTGCTGGCAATGGTCAGGTTGCGCACGCCGGAGTCGCGCAGGGCAAGAATCAGCGCGTCGGGCACGCCGCACAGGCCAAAGCCGCCGATGGCCAGCAGCATGCCGTCGTGCACAATGCCGGCCAGCGCGCTCCGTCCATCCGGCCACAGCTTCGAGAAGACCGATCCGTGCCCCGCATGCGATTTCACCATCCGCCCTGCTCCTTCTCCCCGCCTCTAAAGCACATCCCATCCTATCCTCCAAGCCGGGACAGACGAAACCGGGCACGACTGGATTCGTATCGCGATAGAGGATATTTATTTTCAATTATTTAATTGGCCATGCGTCCCCGATCCCCCCAAATGTACCGCCAGGGTGTCCGTGCCAGGGCCTTCCACGTGGTCACTACGGGTGACTTTTCGCTCCCGAAAGCGTCTTCTGGATCGCCCGCAGCCTGAGGCCATCGAGGCTAGAGCGCTTTTCAGAATCGTTATCGGCAAAAGCCCGGCCAAAGACATTGCGGGTGTGTGATCGGCGAAGCGTGTCGCAGGCTTCGGAAATCGTTGTGAAGGCGTGGCTCAGGCTGCCTGCCTTTCTATCCAATGCAGATGTTAAACACGGACAGGGGGCCAGCTTTGCCACTTGGTCTCCCCGGACTTGAAGGCGTTGATCCGCGGCGAGTGTGACCTCCAAAAACATGTATTCAGAGAGGATTCGGATTGAGTCCGGGTGGATCGGAGCCTTTTGTGATGTGCTTCCAATCACGCTCGGGCTTACGCCCATCATGATGGAGGAGCCTCTCTTGAGAAAAGGGACAACCTTCTCGTCAGTAAAGCCCATTCGGATCTCTTAATTAACAAAGCACTGCGGCGCGAAGACAATTTCTCCTACCGACCCCGGATGGAGTTGAGGTAAGGGTTGACCGCTCAGAAGGACAATTCCTGACTTTTCATCGCGAACTCCAATGCTCAGGCGCTTCTGGAACCTGAGCATACAGTGCGCGCTTGGTTGAACCATTCTCCAGGCAGAAGACAAATGGATCTGGCAGTCCTAAGGTCTCAGGGGACCGCACCGAAGGCGAGACTCTAGGTACCGATCACCATGCCGCCATCCACGGACAGGACGGCCCCATGCACAAAGCTGGCCTGGTCTGAAGCAAGCCAGAAATAGGCGTTGGCCACATCTTCCGGACTGCCGATCCGCTTCATTGGCGTGTGAGCGATCATGCCGTCGAGGACCTCCTTGGGCATCGACTTCAACATGTCCGTAGCGATAAACCCAGGGGCGACAGCGTTGACCCGAATGTTGTACTTTCCCAATTCACGGGCCCATGTGCGAGTCATTCCTATCACACCCGCCTTGGTTGCCACGTAATTGGTTTGCCCAAAGTTTCCATACAGAGCCACTACCGACGCTGCGTTGAGGATCACCCCGCCGCCCTGGCGGATCATCTGCGGAACCACGGCGCGGGTGGTGATGAAGACGCCCTTCAGGTTGACATCGATCACCGAGTCCCAGGACGCTTCCGGCATGCTCTTGACCTCTCCTGCGGCGTTGATCTTTACCAGTTGAGAATCGCGCAAAATTCCGGCGTTGTTCACCACAACGTCGACCTTACCCCATTTGTCGATGACTGCGTTCACAGCCGCTTCCACGGCCTGTGCGTCGGTGACGTTCACCACCTGAAAAAGCGGTTCGCCGCCCGCCTGCCGTATATCCGTCTCAAAAGCCGCGGCAGCCTTATCCGAAACATCCCACCCAGCTACGGATGCGCCTTCCGCGGCAAAGCGGAGGGCCGTTACGCGGCCGATTCCGGCGGCAGCACCCGTGACTATGACGACTTTACTTTGAACTTCCTGGTCTTCCATTAAACCCTCCTACTGCTCTTCCACGACATCCTCATTGAGTCATCGATCCTTTGTGTTTTTGTGCATGCACCATTCCGAAAAGCGGGGGACCATGCGGCTGTTTGCTCCACGTCTCCGGGAAATGCTAACACCAGACTCTGACATCAGACTAATGGTTTTGCTGCACTGCGTCAATCTATGCAGCAAGACTTGCCGGTACAGATTACTTGTACTGATGCCTTTGCCATCGAGGACGGACCGATCTCCGAGGCCGGTCCTCCTGGATCAACCGGGACGGATTCGCCCTTCTAGCCGTGGTTTGACATTGGTTGGATCTGGTAACAAAACGTAGGACCAAAGCCCGGCGTAGCCGAACCGTCCTTCCATAGATTCAATTCACAGAATCGATTTCTCTTGCCGACAATCCGAGCGGTTTGCTACCTTAGCTGCGCCTTGGATCAAGACCCCATGCAACCTCTCACTCGATCAAGGCCACAAACTGTAGAGGAGTACACATGTCGGCAATCGTGATCACTGCTGCAAAGCGCACGGCAATTGGCGCTTTTATGGGTGGTTTGAAAGACGTATCCGCTGTCGATCTGGGCGTGGCAGTGATGAGTCAGATCCTGCCCGGCTTGATTCTGGATGATATTGCAGATGTGATCGTAGGCAATGTTCTCCAGGCTGGTCAGGGCATGAACCCGGCCCGCCAGATTGTGATCAAGGCAGGCCTGCCCCTGAAAACCCCCGGGCAAACCATCAATCGCGTGTGCGGAAGCGGGATGCAATCCGTGGTCGCCGCCGTTCAGGGAATCAAATCCGGCGACGGCAATCTCTACATTGCTGGCGGCATTGAAAGCATGTCTCGCGCTCCTTACCTTCTTCCCGGCGCGCGCGCAGGCAATCGTTTCGGCCATGCGGAGATGGTGGATGCGATTCTGTGCGACGGGCTGACAGACGCTCAACTGAATTGCGCCATGGGGATCACGGCTGAAAATGTGGCCGAGCGCTGGAACATCACGCGGGAAGATCAGGATGCGTTTGCTCTGGAGAGCCACCGGCGAGCCGCGGCGGCCCAGGCCGCAGGAGTTTTCCGTGAGGAGATTGTTCCGGTCAACGTGCCCGGCCGCAAGGGGGTGGTTGTGTTCGCCGAGGATGAGCACGTGCGCCCCAACACCAGCGCGGAAGACCTTTCAAAGCTGAGGCTCGCATTCAAGCCGAAGGGCGGAACGGTGACCGCCGGAAACTCGAGCGGCTTGAACGATGGGGCTGCCCTGCTTGCCGTGGCGACGGAAGACTATGCAAAGGAGCATGGCCTCCCGATCCTTGCCAGGATCCTGGGTTACGCCACGGTGGGTGTTGAGCCTGCGGTCATGGGGATTGGCCCCGCAGTCGCAATACCTGCCGCGCTGGTCCGTGCGGGAATGAGCTTGTCCGACATCGATCTGTTCGAGTTGAATGAGGCGTTTGCCGCGCAATCGCTGGCCGTGATTCGTGCTCTGGAACTGGATCAGGCAAAGGTCAACATCACCGGCGGAGGGGTTGCTTTGGGTCATCCCATCGGCGCATCGGGCGCCCGCGTGCTCGTGACGTTGATTCATGCGCTGCGGAGAAGTGGTAAACAGCATGGCGTGGCCAGTCTCTGCATCGGCGGCGGCATGGGAATTGCGATGGTGATTTCCGCTCAGTAGCGGTCGCAGTTCACAGCCCCAAGGCTTGGCCGGCCCTCACGCTTCAACAAATTGGCGCACGGCTTCAATAACACCGTTTGACAAGACCCTGCATTGGCGTATGATTATCTTATGCTGCAGTGCAGCAATCTTTGCAGCGCAAGTTCGAGTCCGAAGGAGGACGATATGAACACAACCAAGAACACAGCCCGTGGGCCGGTATCGACTGCCGCAGCTGACAAGCAAGAAGTAGTGGTAACCATCACTAACCTCTACAGCAAGAGCGTGGAAAGAATTGCTGAACTGCAGAAGAAGGGGATCGACATGGCCGTGGAACAGAATGCCGAGCTTCTGAACGCATGCAAGAATGTGTCGCAAACGGTTCCGGGAGCATCGAGCCTTTTCATGCTCGATCTGGCTGCCAGTGCTTTTGCGCGGTACGCCGACACACAAAAGGGAGCCATTGACCTGGTTCTTGAGCAAAGCCACGCGCTGGCCGGTCTGGTCAAGGAGCGCGCCGCCTCGTCCATCAAGGCCGGCGAGAGTGCAGCCGCGGTACTGCTTCAAGCGGTGGAACAGGCTGTCGTGCTCCAGAAGAAAGCCCTGGATAACTCCGCGGCGCAGGGCAAGGCTGATTTGGATAGAGCCAAGCATTATTTTGGCTTGACCGGGACCCCGGCCGAACAGTTGGCCGAGTCATTCCAGCATGGGATGGACAGCATGATCGCGACCCAGAAGACTCTGTTGGACATCGCCGCCAAGCCTTTCACTACGGTGAATTAGCAGGATCTCTCGGTCCGAGCAGGTGAAAAGAATACTGAAGACAGCCCCGGGTTACGGTTCCCTGAAAATTGGACAACCGCATGCATTCCTCGTCGGCTGTCCTTCTGTATAAACTTTTAGTGATTTGCAGAAATGGAGTCAGCGATGAGCGAAAGTCAAGCCGTGGGGTCGAAACCGTTCGATCCGCTCGAGTCGTTTCGAGGGCTGCGGGATATCTACCTCGATACCATGGCGAAGGCCATGGTGGAAGCAGTCAACACCGAAAGCTATGCCAAGGCGAGCGGAGCTATGCTCGACACGACGTTGACTCTGTCTGCGCCCTGGCGAGATGTGCTGGAGAAGTCTTCGCTGCAGGTTCTTGAGCAACTCTCTCTGCCCTCGAGGAAGGATATAGTTGCGTTGGCGGAGCGTTTAACCAATCTGGAGATGCGTCTCGACGACATGGATGCAAAGCTGGATCGCGTCCTGCGTTTGTTGCGTCCCGCCCAACCAGGCGTTCGGGCCGAAACGGTCGCCGGGCCCACTGCCCGCACCACGCCAACTGCTGAAGCCAGTCCGGCGAAGACTGAACCCGCGAAACAGGTGGTTGCCCATAAATCCGCGCCTGCGGCAAAACCCGCGGCTCGACCAAGGAAGACAGCACCCTCCAGGAAAGCTGCCGGAAAGAGAGCTAAATAGACATGGAGCAGGCCCAAGCGATCACTGAGCAGGCTGCACTTCTTGAGGAGCGCCTGCGGACCCTCAACAAGATGATGACCACCAAGGCGGCGATTGCACAAACGCCAAAAGAACTTGTCTGGACGCTGAATAAGGCCAAGCTCTATCGCTACTTTCCCTTGGTCCCCAAGGAAAAGCAGCATGGCATTCCTCTGCTGCTGGTTTTCGCCCTGATGAATCGACCCTACATTCTGGATCTTCGGCCCGGCCACAGCTTTGTCGAGTTCCTTCTGAGTCGCGGCTTTGACGTCTACCTTCTGGACTGGGGCGTGCCTGGGCAGGAAGACAAGCATCTCAAGCTTGACGACTATGCCCTTGACTACATCCCTCGCGCCATTCGCAAGATCAAAGCCATCTCAGGCACGGAAGAGTTCAGTATGCTCGGCTGGTGCATCGGCGCCATTTTGACCACGATATATGCATCCATGCGGCCCAATGACGGTCTGCGCAACCTGATCCTGCTCACTGCCCCGCTGGATTTCGGCAACAAGCAGGACATCACCTTCGCGCGATGGACCGACAAGAAGTACTTCGATGTCGAAAAGGTCCTGGCGGCCTTTGGAAACATGCCCGGCGAGATGATCGACTACGGCGCCAAAGCCCTGAAGCCTGTCGAGAATTACATCGGCAATTACGTCAAATTGTGGGACAACCTGGATAATCCCCAGATTGTCGAATCATGGCATGCGATGAATACCTGGGTGACCGACAATATCCCGCTTGCCGGTGGAGTCTTTCGGCAACTGATCGTGGATCTTTATCAAAACAACCGCCTCATGATGGGAGAGATGATCGTTCGCGGCCAACGCGTGGATTTGGGGCAGTTGCAGGCAAATCTGCTCACTGTCATCGCGGAGGGAGATCACATTACTCCTCCATGCCAATCGGAGGCTATCGTTTCCAAGGTGGCCAGCCGGGACAAGGAGATATTTCGCGTCCCGGGCGGACACATCGGGATTATGGCGGGCAGCGGCGCGCGCAAGCTAACCTGGCCGCATATCGACGAATGGCTCCGCGCCCGATCAAGCCAAAAACAGGATGGCGGCGATTGACTGCGTTAGCACATAGCAGTGAAGGATAGAGGACAGAATCAGCAGCACCCGCAGAAAGCACGAAGGAGAATCCTCGGCGGAAGTTTGCGAAAAGCTCAGCCGGACTCGCGTCAGTAGAGCGTGTTTCATAAACCTGCTTTGTGTCAGGGCACGACTTCAGTCGTGCCAAAAAGGCCGGAAGGACGAGGGGTTTTAACCCCTGAGGGTTTGCGCCGAGCTGTGATGGTCTTTTGTGAAACACACTCGAGTCAGAGGCAACTCCCGACGAATCATGATTATGCAGTTCCGGCCCGCGAATATCAGCTTGATCGATCGTCGCCTATACCTGCCACGGCCGCTGCTGAGTCTGTCCTCGAAAAGACAAATACAAAAACAACCCCAGCGATTCACACATGTTGACAGGGTCACACCATATCAACTTCCAGATTGCCCGTCACTCGGGCAGAAGTCAGCGAACTGAACATTGCTCACATGGGGCTGCTTGGGGCTCAGAAACGGGTATCTCGAACTGCGGGCGGATCATACTGCCGCCGGCGCGTTTGGCGTCATACATTGCGGCATCGGCCTGGTGCCTTAGTTCGCCGGCATTGCTACTTAGTTCGCCGGCATTGCTACCGGATTCTGGGTAGAACGCCATCCCGATGCTGACCGATCCCTTAACCCCAGATAACAATGGACCTGCACACACACGCGCTTACGCAGGACAAACGGACCGCCCAAACCAAGGTGGTCCAAATGATGCTGCCCAAGGCAACTCCCCCGCTGCTAATGGCGGGGTAAAGCCTGTTCCCATTGCAATCGAGACAGAAAAGGAACGGGTTTTGGGGTTGTTGTTCCTTTGTGTTCCCACAAACGAGGAGGAGCGTTCAGGAAACCCACTGTAAGTTATTGATAAATATGGTAGGCACGACTGGATTCGAACCAGCGACCTCTTCCGTGTCAAGGAAGCGCTCTAACCAACTGAGCTACGCGCCTTTGAAATCTACTCGAATTAGTTTAT
>JBEKFD010000133.1:0-18340 GCA_050013495.1 Occallatibacter sp.
CACCAAAGGCTCCGCCGGTGGCGGAGGAAGAGCGGGATTAGATCAGTTCATCGGCTCCAAGAGTCCCGAAGGCCTGGCCAGCGAGGCCGCCCGCGGAGCCATCCTGCAACTCGGCGCAGTCCACGCCCCCGCCGGCGAAATGGAAGTCGTCCTCGGACCCGGCTGGCCCGGCATCCTGCTCCATGAAGCCGTAGGCCACGGCCTGGAAGCCGACTTCAACCGCAAAAAAACCTCCGCCTTCGCCGGCCTCATCGGCCAGTCGGTAGCAAGCTCCAAGGTCACCGTGGTCGACAACGGAACCATCGCCGGCCGCCGAGGCTCGCTTAACGTAGACGACGAAGGCTCCGCCACTCAGGAAACCACCCTCATCGAAGGCGGCATCCTGCGCGGCTACCTCACCGACAAGCTTTCCGCGCGACTCACCGGCGCAGCCAACACCGGCTCCGGCCGCCGCGAAAGCTACCAATCCATCCCCATGCCGCGCATGACCAACACCTACATGCTGGCCGGCGACGACGATCCTCACGACATTCTTCGCAGCGTCAAGCGCGGCCTTTACGCCGTCAACTTCGGCGGCGGCCAGGTGGACATCACCAACGGCAAATTCGTCTTCTCCGCATCGGAAGCGTATTTAATCGAAGACGGAAAAATCACCGCCCCCGTCCGCGACGCCACTTTAATCGGCAACGGCCCCGAAGCCCTGAAATACGTCTCCATGGTCGGCCACGATCTGAAGCTTGACGAAGGCATAGGCACCTGCGGCAAAGACGGCCAGTCCGTCCCCGTAGGCGTAGGCATGCCCACCATCAAGCTAGACCGAATCACCGTCGGAGGCACGGGCAGATAGCAAGGCAGACACTTTGTTGGGAATTCTCCTCCAGACGAAATAGGCCGGTGCAAACGTACCGTGGAGCACACGGCAAGGAGAGCAAGATATGGAGACGTGGCTGAAGAATCATGAGTTCCTAGCATCCTGGACATCCGCGGCCTTCGGAGGAGTTGCCGCCATCATCGCGCTCGTTGGGATGATTCAAGCGAAGCGGTCGGGCGAGCCGACGAACTGGAACATGATTACGATGCGAATCGCAATGCTGCTCCTACTTGCAGCTTTAGTTGCGCCGAGCACCGACACCATGCTGCGAACGACCATCATGGCCCCACTGATGTTTCTCCTAGTCGCAATCAATATGCGGACGCCTAGATAGGCAAATGGCACGATTCTGCCGGGTGTTCCAGGTCTGGATTGTGAGACCTGGGATCGACGAACCCATCCGCCGCACAAGCCCACCCCCGCCGCACCGCAGTTGCCCCAAAGGCGTCCCGGAGGGACGACCCGAAAGTAGCCCCGGGTAAACCCGAAGCGCAGCGAAGGGGCGACCCGGGGTTAACCATCACAAATAACCTTGGCGTCCCGTAGGGCCGCCGCGAAATCCACGTTCGCCCGCAAATTCCCTTACAATCAAAGCAGAGAGGAGGGACAGCCATGACCTAGGTACGCAACTGCGTACAGGAGTTCGTTATGAGCCGTTCCTACCGCCGCCCCTTCGCGGCGATCACTGGTCTTGCGAGCGCGAAAAACGACAAGCTACTGGCCCACCGCGGTGTCCGCCGCAAACAAAATCACGCCCTCAAAACCTGCACCGACTACGAGAACGTGCTTCTTCCACATCCCCTTGAATGCCCCTGGAACAACACCTACTGCTGGGGCCGCGATGGCTCACAGGGCTACCATAGCTACCCGCCCGACTCGGAATCTGAGTACTATCGGAAGTACTACCGAAAACTGCTGCGCAAATAGGCGGTTGCCGCGTAATCGAAGGCGCAATTCTACGCAGCAAACTCCTTCCGCACAAGCGGTAGTTCCAGCTCAATCCGATCATGCACAACTCTTGCTGCGATGCGCCCGCGCGGTCCGCGCTCCAGCATTACGAGACCATAATTCGCCATCGTCTTCAGCGTCCGCGAGAGATTCGATTTTTTACGGCCTGAAAGCTGAGCCAATTCATCCAGTGACCCAGGCGCATTCTCTACAATGATGCGCAGCAATTCGCGATTCCCCGCCGAAAGCACCTTGGCAAAAGATTCCGTCGAAGGAAACCAAACTCGCGGCTCATCCGGCTCAAGCCTGCGCTTGCCTCGCGCCACGGCCAGCGTCAGCGCCTTCATCTCTTCGTAGCTGGCGATTCCAACTCTCAGCGTGCTCATGTCTATATTCCTCTCTCCTTCAGCACCGAATCCACTTCCGTCCAGAAATCGGCGAGCAGCGTTGCAGCGTCAGAGTATTCATACGGCTTGATCGTTCGCAGGCGATGACGATGATCCTGCGCCTCGCCGCGCTTCTGCTTTCCCAATGCATGAGCATTGTCGAATCCCACCAGCCGCTCGCCCTTCGGCCCATGTAGCGTGAGCGAATAGTCCAGCCCATGCGGCTTCTCCGCCGTCGCCGTTACCCGCGTGAATACGAACTTGACCCAGTGTCCGCCCTCCGGATCGACTACGAAAGTCAAGCCATTGAGGTCCAGCAGCGTATCGAGGGCCGGATCGTGCTTCCGCATTACATAAGTAGGTTATCACTAAATGATAACCAAAACAATCCAAAGCTTGCGACGGTCTCAGCCTTCCCGGCATCTATTTCTTAGCCACTGAAATGCGACCGCCGAGCAGGCCAAGAAGGAGACAATTTCATGTCCGATGCAAAATCCTCACGCGTCTGGTTCATCACCGGCAGTTCTTCCGGCTTCGGCCATCTGCTCGCCAAAGAAGCCCTGCGCCGCGGAGAGCGCGTCATCGCCACCGCCCGCGATGCCTCCAAGCTCGACGATCTCCTCAAGCAGCATCCCGGCACCGCCCGCGTCTTCACCCTCGACGTCACCCAGCCCGCCGAAATAGAATCCGTCGCCCAGCAGGCCATCGCCGCCTTCGGCCACGTCGACGTGCTCGTGAACAATGCCGGCTACGGCCTCAACGGAGCCATCGAGGAAGTTTCCGAAGACGAGTTCGAGCCCATGTTTCAGACCAACATCTACGGCCTCATCCGCACCACGCGCGCCTTCCTTCCTTATTTCCGCCAGCGCCGCAGCGGGCACATCTTAAATCTCTCCTCCATCAGCGGCCTGGTCGGCGGCGCGGGCTGGGGCTTCTACAACGTGACCAAGTTCGCCGTCGAAGGCTTCAGCGAAGCCCTTGCAGCGGAACTCAAGCCGCTCGGCATCCACGTCACCGTCGTCGAGCCCGGCCCCTTCCGGACGGATTTCCTCGGTCGCTCCGGCAAGCTGGCCGCCAAAGAGCTTCCGGAATACAAAGAAACCGCCGGCAAGGCCCGCGAATACTTCGAAACTCAATCCGGCAAGCAGCCAGGCGACCCGCAGAAAGCAGTCGAAGCCATCATCGCTGTCGCCGACTCGCCCAATCCGCCCCTGCACCTCATCCTCGGCAAAATCGCGCTCACCCGCTTGCGCGACAAACTCGCCCAGTGGCAAAAGGAAACCGCCGCCTGGGAGAGCGTGACTGTCGGCGCTGACTTCCCGGAAGGGAAGTAGGTCGTCAGCGGGTTGATCATTTCCCTTCGCGCTCCGTGCGGGACAGCAACCCGTTTTGTTACTGTTGACCCATGCCCCAAGCCGCACCCCAACTCGATCAAGTCACTCTCGACCTCGAATCCCTGACCGCCGACGTCGTCGCACTGGCAATGAAAGCAGGCGCATCCGACGCCGAAGCGGTAGTCCGGGAGGGCGACGAGTTCAGTGTCAACGTCCGCATGGGAGAAGTCGAGACCCTGAAGGAGTCCGGCTCTCGCGGCCTGGGCTTGCGCGTCTTTCGTGGCAACCGCTCAGCCTCCACGTCGACCTCCGACCTGACCCCCGACGGCATTCGCCAGCTTGTCGAAGGCGCGATGGCGCTGGCGCAAGTTACGGAAGAAGACCCCTTCACGGGCCTTCCCGAAACCGCGGAGTTCGGTTCGATTGCCGGCGACCTTCACCTCTTCTACGACGACGTTTATTCGCTCGACGGCAAGGAGCGCATCGAGTGGGCCCGCCGGGCAGAAGCTGCCGCATTAGCCGCGGACCCGCGCATCACGAACTCCGACGGCGGCAGCTTCGACGCCGCCACCGGCCGCAAAGTCATGGCCAACTCACGCGGCTTTGTTGGCGGATACCGCACCAGCTACGCAGGCGTCTCAGCCGCGCCGCTGGCCATGGATGCCAACGGCCAGATGCAGCGCGACGGCTGGTGGAGTGGCGCTCGCCGCCTTGTCGACCTCGAATCGCCGGAAGCCATCGGCAAAGAAGCCGCGCGCCGGACAGTACGCAGGCTAGGAGCCTGCAAAGTGCCTACTCAACGCGTCCCCATCGTCTTTGCTCCGGAAGTTTCCCGCTCCCTGATTGGCTCCGTCTTTGAAGCCGCTTCGGGCGACTCCATCTGGCGTCACGCGTCTTTTCTCGCCGGCAAAATGGGCGCACAGATCGCCGCGCCCACACTCACCATCGTCGACGACAACGCCATGCTCCTCCCCACCGGCGCCGGCGGTTTCGGCAGCTCGCCCTTCGACGGCGAAGGCCTGCCTTCGCTGCGCACCGTTGTAGTCAAAAACGGCACGCTCCAAACCTACCTGCTCAACACTTACTCGGCCCGCAAGCTGGGCCTCAAATCCACCCACAACGCCTCACGCGGCCTGGCAGGCACGCCCGGCATCGGCTGCGGTAATCTCTACCTTGAGCCCGGCCAGCTCACGCCGGAGGAGATCATCTCCCAGACTCATACCGGCCTTTACGTGACCAGCCTCATGGGCTTCGGCACCAACATTGTGACTGGCGACTACTCCCGCGGCGCTACCGGCCTGTGGATCGAAAACGGCCAGCTCACCCACGCTGTGGAAGAGGTCACCATCGCCGGCAACCTGGCCGACATGCTGATGAACGTCACCGCCATCGGCAACGACCTCGTCTTCCGCGGCTCCGTCGCCTCACCCACCCTCCGCATCGACGGCATGACCATCGCCGGAGCCTGAATCCCGTGCCCGGCGACGCGCTCACCCAATCGCTTCCCTTTGACCCGGCCGACCCCAAAGCCGCGCTCGCTGAGCTGCCCCGCGCCGCCGCCGTCTTCGCGCTTTACGGAGCCGAAGCCCACGCCGAGCCTTACATCGGCCGCACCCCCAACCTGCGCGCACGCCTCGAACGCCTGCTTCAGCCCTCGGCCAAACATCCCCGCCGTCTTCAGCTCGCCGGCCGCGTCCGCCGCATCGCCTGGCGTCTCACCGGCTCTGACTTCGAGTCGCTGCTGCTTCAATTCGAACTCCTCGTAAATATCTACGGCCCCAAAGCCCTCGACCGAATGCACCTCGGCGCGCCCGCCTTCATCCGCTACCTCGGTTCGAACGCCTATCCGCGCATCACAGTTACCAACCGCCCCAGCCAGCGCGAAGCCGATTGGGCCTACGGTCCCTTCCAGTCCCGCGCCGCCGCCGAGCGCTTCGCCGACGAGGCCCTCAAGCTTTTTCTCCTGCGCCGCTGCACCGACGACCTGGACCCCAATCCATCCCATCCCGGCTGCGTCTACTCCGAGATGAAGATGTGCCTGGCCCCCTGCTTTAAAGGCTGCACCGACGAGCGCTACAGCCAGGAATCCGGCGCCGTTAAAAATTTTCTCGCCACCCGCGGCGAAAGCCGCTTGGTCACCCTCCGCACCCAACGGGAAGAAGCTTCGGCCAATTTGGAATTCGAGGCCGCCGCGGCCCTCCACGCACAGGTTCAGCGCGTTGAAGCGGTCCGCGCCCTCGCGCCGGATCTCGTCCGCCCACTGAGCCAGTTGCGCGCAGTGATCCTACAAGCCTCCGCCAATCCCGATGAAGTCGCTGTCTTCCTGTACGAGAACGCCCGTCTCCACGGCCCGGCAGCCTTTTCCACCCTTGGCATGAGAATCCAGAACGAGCAATCCCGCTCCAGTTCACTCTTCGCCCAGCCCATGGCTATCGAGCCAGTCCCTGAAGAGACAGGGATCAGGGATCAGGGGTCAGGGATCAGGAAGAATGAAGCAACCCAAGCCGAATCAGGAACTGAGGAATCGGCGCCGGCTGGAATTGCCGCGATCCCCAAGATCCCCCGCGGCCTGCTCGAATCCCGCTTTGAAGCCGCTCTCGCTACCCTCGCCGAGCTCACACAGCCCCCATCCGCGACCATTCGCCAGGGCCATCTGGCTCTGCTCAAGCGCTGGTACTACCGCCCGGAGGTCCGCCGATCCGGGGAAATTTTCTTCCCCGACCCCGCGGGCCACTGGCCCATCAAGCCAATTCTTCGAGGCATCGGACGAATTGCTGCAAAGCAACTGAAGCCCTCTCCGCCCACACAGCAGGAGAACCCCGCGCCCGCCCCATGACCACCCGCGCCGAAATTCGCCAGCTCCTCGCTCAAGGCAGATATGCCCTCTCGGTCGGACGCGTCAAGGAAGTTGTGCCGCTGATCAAGGCCCAGCCGGCGCTGGCTAGGCATCTTGTCGAATTGCTTTTTGAGGAAGACCTGGGCATCTCTCAACGCGCCGCAGACGTGCTCGAACGCGTCTCCCACAAACCATCGCCCGCCCTCTATCGCGTTCTCGCCCGATCCAAAGACGCACTGGTGGGCCTGCTTCCCGAGGCCCAGCCTAAGAAGGTCCGCTGGAATCTTGCGCTCACCCTCGGACGTCTTCCACTCACAGTTGCGGAAGCACGCCGAGCTGCCGAGGTGCTGCAATCATGGCTCGACGACCCGTCCTCCATTGTGAAAACTGCCGCCCTCCAGTGCCTGGCCGATCTGACCAGCCGCGACCGCTCGTTGTTGCCGATGGTCCTCGACCTGCTCCGCATCCACAGCCGCAGCGGAACCGCGGCCATGCGCGCTCGCTGCCGCCTGCTGCTGCAACGGCTCGAGAAAAGCCGCGAAACCCGGTAACGTTTTGCGAGCGTTTCCAATCCAATGGTCAGGCAACCACCGGCAGGAGTGGATATTGCTTCACCCGGCCAGGTGCTGGGTAAAATGACTCGAACGCCGGAATGTGCGCGGCTCTGCCTGTTGAGAGGAAGGTCCAGATGTTTCGAGACCGCATAAGCCGAGCAACGTTGAGCCTGCTTCTCCTGTCTTCGCTCCTCCTCTTCCGCACGAACTGCACTGCTCAAACCGGAACCGCCGCAGCACCGCAACCCGCCACGCCCATTCTCATCGAGCTCTTTACCTCGGAAGGCTGTTCCAGCTGCCCGCCTGCGGATGCCTGGCTCAAGAAGATCGACGTGTCGCAGCCCATTCCGGGCGCTCTGGCAATTGTCCTCAGCGAGCACGTGGACTACTGGAACCACGATGGTTGGAAAGACCCATATTCTTCGTCCTTTTTTACTGACCGGCAGAGCGCATATGTCCACGCTCTCGGCGGCAGTTCGCCTTACACGCCGGAGATGATCGTTGATGGCGCCACGGAGCTGCATCTGGAGGACCAGAGACAAGTGGCGCAGGCCTTTCAGACGGCCGCCAAAGCCCCGCAGCTTTCCGTCAGCATCAGCGCGCTCACCGTCGAGGGTGATTCTCCGTCCACGCTGCGTGCCCACATCGACGCGGACGGATCCACAGCCAGGCACAGCGCCGATGTCTACGCGGTCATCGCTCTCGACCACGCCGAGTCGCAGGTGCTGCGCGGAGAAAATGGCGGCCGTCGCCTCAGCCACGCAGCCGTTGCTCTGGATCTCGTTCACATCGGGAGGCTCGAAAAAGGAAGGACATTCAGCGAGGACTTTAAGACCAAACTCAAGCCCGGCGTCGATCCAAAGAATCTCCGCCTGGTTGTTTTCGTGCAGGAACCGGGTCCGGGCAGCATCGTGGGAGCAGCCCTTCGCGAAGTCAGTTCTTCAAGCAAATCGGCGCACGCT
This sequence comes from Occallatibacter sp., assembly GCA_050013495.1. Taxonomy (GTDB): domain Bacteria; phylum Acidobacteriota; class Terriglobia; order Terriglobales; family Acidobacteriaceae; genus Telmatobacter. The sequence goes on from JBEKFD010000133.1 coordinate 7,892, forward strand.
GCCAGGCTGAACTCCGGGCGGTAAGGTCTTGCCTGCCAAACCTGGATGCGATTCTAGTGCTCTCGTATCGCAACCATCGGATCGGTACGCATCGCCTTGCGCGCCGGAAGATAGCTGGCCGCAATCGCAACCACCAGCAACACCGCGGCAACGGTAAGAACAGTCAACGGGTCCATTGCCGAGACTCCGAAAAGCAGCCCGCGCAGCATGCGCGTCAGCAGCAGCGACATGGCGAGCCCCAGAACAACACCGATCCCCGTAAGTCGAAATCCCTGCTTCAACACAAGATTCAGCACGTCGGAACGGGAAGCGCCCAGTGCCATGCGTATCCCGATCTCGTGCGTGCGCAACTCGGTCCGGTAGGCCATCACGCCGTAGATGCCCGATACGGCTAGAATCAGGGCCAGAACTCCGAACGCACTGGCAAATGTGCTTTCGATCATTTCGAACATGGTTGCCATTTGCGTGCTTTGTTCAAGCGTCCGCACGTCGAACACTGGCAGCTTGGCATTCAGTTCGTGAACGGCCTTCTCCACCTGCGGCGCGCGCATTTCCGGATCGCCCCTGGTGCGCAAATGGACAATCGTTGGGGAGTTCGAAACCTGAAAAAGGGAGAGATAAACCATCGGCTCCGGCCCTTCATTCATACGCTGATGCCGGGTGTTTCCTGCTACTCCGACAACCGTGTACCAGGCGCCGTAGAAGCGCATTCGCTTGCCGAGAGCGAGTTTTCCTGGCCAGAAATGGTTGGCCAGGGTCTGATCCACAATCGCTACGCGGGGTGCGGCTTCATCGTCTTGAAGAGTGAATTCCCTCCCCGTAACCAGGGAAATCTTCATGGTTTCAAAGTAGCTGGCGCTGACGGCCGCTCTCCGCACTTCCATGGACTCATGCGGTTTGGGCACATACCCCTCGGGAAATGCTTCGAGCGAGCCGCGCGTGAAACTGAGCGGCACCCAGTCGGACAAGGTTACTGACGTTACGCCGGGCAGGGCCGCAAGCTTCGCGAGCAGGTTGCGCTGGAAGACGGCGGCATCGGTTTCCGAGTACCCCGCGTTTCCAAGATCCACCGAGGCCAGCAGCACATGGCTGCGGTCGAAACCCGGATCGGCTTCACTGGTATTCCTGAGCGTCCGCATGAACAACCCAGCAGTAATCATCAGCGTCAACGACAGAGCGATCTGCGCCACCACCAGCCCGCTGAGCAGAAACTGATTGTGAACCCCCGAAGACACGCTGCCCGCTTCTTCCTTGAGAACTTCAGCGGGAGACACCTTGGACGATCTCCACGCCGGCATAGCGCCGCACAGCACGCTGGTCAGAGCGGCAAGAACCGCGATGGCGGCGACCACATGCCAATCGAGAGCCCCATTGATCGCGATCGGGCTGCTGCTCGGCGGAATGAAATTGGCCATCGTCTTGGAAGTCCAGGCGGTAAAAAGAACGGCGACAGCGCCTCCTCCCAGGGCTACCAGCAGTCCTTCCAAAGTCATCTGCCGCATGAGCTGAATCCGGTTGGCGCCCAGCGATTGCCGGATCGCAATCTCCCGCTGCCTGGAGATGAATCGAACCAGCATCAGCGTGGCTATGTTGGCGCAGGTCAACAGCAGCACCACGCCGGCAATGGCCAGAAGAATTGGAAGCGAGGACGCGAGATAAACGTTGGCGCCGAACGGCGAGCGCCACAGCGGGTCGAGATAGATGGTATTCACGCCAGCGTGGTCGTTCGGATACTGCGCCACCAGTTGCTGCATCAGAACTTCCAACTCCTGCGCCGCGCTTGCGCGGCTGACGCCCGGGCCAAGCCGGCCCATTACGTTGAGCCAGGAGCTGCCGCGCTGTTCAATTTGCCAATTTGGGCCGCTCGACCGGATCGGCACAAGCGGCAGCCACGCATCGGTGCGAATGCCTGTCTTGCAGCCGATGAACCCCTGCGGCGCCACGCCAATCACTGTGAGCGGCCTCTCGTTAATCTCGATCGACTTTCCCACGATGGCCGGGTCGGATGCGAAGCGGGTCTGCCAAAGTGAATAGCCCAGCACCAGAAAAGGCGCGCCGCCGGCGCCGGCTTCTTCATCAGGTCGGAAGAAGCGGCCCATGAAGGGCTTGATGCCCAGCACGTCAAAGTAGTTCGCCGAAGTGTTGGCCGCGTAAATGCGCTGCGGCGTGTCTCCGCCGGTCAACGAAACCCAGTCATCGTGGTAAGCCAGAATGCCGGCGAAGCTGCGATTTCTCGCCCGCAGATCGCGGTAGTCGGGATACGATAGCGGCGGCGACGGTGCGGTATTCCATGCACCGCGCATGATTGTCACCAAATCGCCCGTGCGTGCAGCCCCTGGAACCGGGTCGAGCAACGTCGCGTTGATCCAACTGAAAACCGTGCCGTTGGCGCAGATACCGAGGGCGAGCATGGAAACTGCCGCCAATGTGAAGCCAGGACTTTTCCAAAGTTGCCGCAGTGCGAACCGTACATCCCGGAGCCCAGTCATTAACGTGCCTCTTTCAGACCATTTGCCGCTCAGGCGCTTGTTGCAAGTACATAGAGCACCTGCCGTGCCAAACAGTCGTATATTCTAACAGGTTTATGCAGAGTGGGTTACGGCTGATTCGCAGACCGTTTTGGTCGCCGTTCAAGCGTCCGGTTGCGCATCGCAATGGCCGGATTCGGACACTTCCATATATTCGGTTTGCGCCGGCGTCGAGCCCAAAGCCTCATCGAATCAATATTCTTTTCGCCGCACCACGAGCACTGCCAAGCTGAGAAAGGCAACGGTCAGCGCCACGGATGCCGTGATCGGAGCCCAGGGAATCGGCCCTCCCAGCGGATATGAAATCAGGCTCATACCGCGAAGCGGGCTGATCCGCGATATCAAAGCGACTCTGGATTGAAGCAGGAAAATTGCGATGCAGCACAGACCGCCTGCGTAGAACTGCCACATCTCGTCGAGCACACAGGCCAGCAGCACCGACAGAGCATAAATGGCCATGGTGCAGATGACTGCTCGCGCCATGTAGTTGAGGGCCTGCATAGCTCCTATGGCTTCCGGTCGATGGAATAAGGTGAAGCCCGCCATGATGGCAACAAGAAAGCCTGTTTGCAAGGCTCCCAACCCCGCTCGCATAAAGAGCAATCGCCCCCGCGAAGCAGGCAGGGACAGGGTGAAAAACATCGAGGGATGGAACCCCGATGTTGCCGCGTACGTGGTTTGACTGTTAATGCCGGAGCCGGCCAGGAAAATTGCCGTGACTATGTAAAGAAGAACCGAGGCCAGATGAACAGCCAGCCACAATCGCGACGCGGGAACTCCCGGTGGCAGCCTCAGGCCAAAAAGTGGCGTCCACACTGGTGCGAGCCACGCGAACAACATCGATCCGACCACAAAGCCGAAGCGCCATCGGGTTTCAAGCCAAGCCTTGAACCAGAGCATTATTCTCCCCTTACATGATCCAGAAACAGTTCTTTCAGCGTCAGGGGCCGCACTTCCACTGAGGTTGCCCCCGCTTCCCGAGCGCGCTCCACCACAGCATCCACATCCTGGTGCACCAGCATGGATGCGGTGCGCCCGCGCAGCCGCAAGTGATCGATCCCGGGCATGTCGGCAAGTTTCTTCGGCGGCTGTTCGTCGAATACCAGCAGAATGCGCCGGTACTGCGATTTCAGATCGTCCAATACCCCTTCGATCACCACTTCTCCCTTATCGAGGATGCAAACGGCATCGCAAATCTGTTCCACTTCCGCCAGTTGGTGCGACGAAAAGAAAATCGTGGTCCCGTCACTCGCCGTCAGGCCGGCAAGTTCTTCAAGTATTTCTTCCGTCATGGCCGGATCAAGTCCGCCCGTGGGTTCATCCATGATCAGCAGCTCGGCGCCCCGCGCCATGGCCAGCAGCAGCATCAGTTGCGTGCGCATGCCCTTGGAAAGCTTCGGCACCGCCTTGCTCACGGGCAACTCAAAAAGGTCCAGGTACTTCTCTTCCAGGTCTCGCCGCCATTGGGGAAAGAACGCGCGTGTAAACCGGATCGTCTGGCCAACGGTCATGTAGTTGTAGAGTTCCTTGTCTTCGCTGACAAACCCCACACGCCGCCGCGCCGCAACCGAAATCGCCTCGGACGTCACCGTCTCGCCAAACAGGCTGAACTCCCCGTGATCTGGCCGAATCATCCCCAGAAGAAGCTTCAGCGTCGTGGTCTTTCCGGCGCCATTACGACCCAGAAAGCCGTAGATAGAGCCGCGCGGCACCGCGAGATTGAGGTCAAGCAATGCCGGCTTTCCGTTGTAGCTCTTGGAGAGACTGTGGGTATTAATGACAATGTCGTTCAATTGCCACTCCTTGCTGGTCCTGGCTTGTCCAGTTGTTTTGAAAGCTCGTTTTCAAACACGCGGCGCAGCTCCGATTCGGACAGGCCAAGCTCCATCCCCTTCTGCACAGCGTGGCGCAGAGTCTCGCCCGCTTTGCGGATCTCAACCGTTTTCGCGGACGATGCCTGGGGCGCCGCCACAAAAACTCCCGAACCATGCCGCACCTCGACCACGCCTTCCCGTTCCAGTTCGCGATACGCCCTGGCCACGGTGTTGGGATTCATCGCCAACTCCTCGGCAATCTTCCTGATCGTAGGCAACTGCTCACCTTCCCGGATGGCTCCAGTGTCTGCGGCGTGCTTGATCTGCTCCATCAGTTGCACGTAGATCGGAACGCCCGAAGAGAAGTTGATCCGTAGGTTCATCAAAGTGTCTACTCAACTAATACACTAGACTCTAGAAGATGTCAAATCGTACCCCTCATCGTTCCCTGGAAGGAACGCGCAGGAGGTACTTCCAGTCGCAGACATTGCCTAGGCTCCCCGGCAGACTCTCGCCCATCGCCACTGATACACTTGTGCGGTCAGGATAAAGGCGCCAGGACATTTCAAGCACGAAAAGGCAATCGCGCCTTGGAAGCGCCGCTGGAACATCACAACACCATGGTCGAACTGCTTCCTTCAATCCTCTCCGCCGACTTCGCCCACCTGGCCGACCAAGTGGCTGCGGCCGAGCGCGGCGGCGGCACCACCATCCATGTCGACATCATGGACGGCCATTTTGTCCCCAACATCACCATCGGGCCGCCGGTCGTCAAGAGCCTGCGCAAGGCCACCAGCCTGCCCCTCGACTGCCACCTGATGATCTCGAACCCCAATGAGTTCATCGCCGGCTTCGCCGATGCCGGCGCCGACTGGGTCAGCGTTCACTACGAAGCCTGCCCGCACCTGCACCGCACCCTGCAACTCATTGCGCACCACGGCATGAAGCCCGGCGTGGTGATCAATCCCGCCACCCGCGTCGATCTGCTCATCGACATTCTCCCCATGGTCCACCACGTCCTGATCATGAGCGTCAACCCCGGCTTCGGCGGGCAGGAATTCATCCCCTACTCGCTAAAAAAGCTGCGCCGCCTGGCCGAATTGCGCCAGGAACTGGGCCTGGCGTTTAAAATCGAGGTGGACGGCGGGGTGGCTCACGAAAGCAGGAGCGGAGCTGCTGGTGGCCGGAAACGCCGTCTTCGGCTCCGGACACCCGGAGCAGGATGCGCGCTCCCTTCTGGCCGCTGCACGTGAAGCGGCGGGCGAGCAGTCTGGTTGAAAAGCATCAGCGTAAGATTCGAGAGTATTCGGAAAACGTCGCAGGGCCATTTCACCGCTCGGCGCCGCAATGAGGGTTTATGAACCGGTTGTCAAACAGAATCGCCGCGCTGGCGCTCGCGTTTTTCGTCCTCGCCTCTGTCGCCGCCCACGCCGACAGAAAGCCCAAGAAGAAGAAAGATCAGGACCTGAGCGCCAACCCGTTGGCCAGCGTCAACTCCAAGCAGCCCGACAAGGAGCTCTTTGACAAGGCCATGCTGGCCATGAAAAAGGGTCGCTTCGACGTTTCCCGGCTCGATCTGCAAACGATGCTCAACACCTATCCTGAATCCGAATACCGCATGCGCGCCAAGCTCGCCGTAGGCGATAGCTGGTTCAAGGAAGGCGGAACCGCGGCCCTCACCCAGGCAGAAGCCGAGTACAAGGACTTCATCACCTTCTTCCCCAACGCTCCTGAAGCAGCAGAGGCGCAGATGAAGGTTGCCGACATTTATTACCAGCAGATGGAGAAGCCCGACCGGGATCCGGAGAACGTCACCCGCGCCGAGCTTGAGTACCGGAACATGATCAATATGTTTCCGGATTCCACCCTCGTTCCCCGCGCCAAGCAGAAGCTGCGCGATGTGCAGGAAGTGCTGGCCGAGCGGGAAACCGAGATCGGCCTCTACTATTCCAGCCGTGAGAACTACAACGCCGCCATCGCCCGTCTTTCCACCGTGGTCGACACCTATCCGCTTTATTCCAAGAGCGACCTGGCGCTACTCGGCATTGGCGATGCTTATGCCGGCGAGGCCCACAACGTCCAGATCGCGACCAAGTTTCCCGGCGCTATGCGCGAGCGGCTCGCAGCCATATATATGGACAAGGCCGCACAGGCCTACGCCAGAGTGATTACACGCTACCCCATGGCGCCCCACGTTGAAGATGCCCGCGACCGCCTGGTTGCCATGAATCGCCCCGTTCCCGAGCCTACCGACGCCGCCGTGGCCGAGAGCGATGCGGAAGAGCGCAGCCGCGCGAAGCTGCAATTTACCGACCGGACCCTGGGGATCATCCGCCACGGCCCCACGGTCGTCGAAGCCGTCCACGTCGGCGAACCGTCCCTGGAAGACCCCAAGCGCACCCTGGCGCCCGAGATCACCAAGCAGAACGTCGCCATGTTCACTGACGCCATGGGTACCGGCAGGCCCCCTGCACCCGCCGGAACCTTGCCCCCCACCAACGCCAATGAACCCACGCGCAGCGATCAGCCCTCCACCGTGCCGTTGCAGATGGCGCCGCCCGCCGGAGGCACTAGCGTTGGCGCCGAGATCGTATCTGCTCCCCAGGGCTCTGCTGCATCCCCGGACACGAGTGCCGGCCTGAAGGCCGTCGGCCCCGACAATACCGTGGTTCCCGCCGCGGAAAAGCCGGCCGAAGCGCCCATTCCAGTCAACGAGATCAAGCCCACCGGCGCCACCGCAACCGCCCTCGACGACAAGTCAAAGAAGCCCAAGGTCGACAGCAAGGAAGAGTCGGACAGCAAGAAGAAAAAGAAGAAGGGTCTGGCTAAACTGAATCCGTTCTAACGCTTGTCCGATCTGAGTCATTTCAAGATATAGAAAGGCCATCCCACAGATGGCCTTTCTATTTTGCGGGCGACTGTCGATTTCCACATTGGCATTACAATCAAGAATGGAGTAATACCAGAAGGGCGGGCCTCATGCAGACCACTCTAACCCGCAAAGGCCAGGTCACGATCCCCAAGCACATCCGCGATTCCCTGAGTCTGCAACCTGGATGCAAGCTGATTTTTGACGTGAACGATGCCGGCGAACTGGTCCTCCGCAATGATGGGCCAGTTAAAGAACAGCGTCCGGATCGTTTTGATCGAGCTGTTGGTGCGGCCGAGATCAAACTGGGCTGCTCCACGGACGAGTACATGGAGTTTCTCCGCGGCTACTCTGATGATCCTGCTTGACGCGAATGTGATCCTGGATGTTTGGGATCCTGACCCCACCTGGCACAAATGGTCAAGCAATCAGATGCGGAGTCTTTCGCATCTCCACGAACTGGCCATCAACCCTATCGTCTACGCAGAGATCTCAGTTTCTTTCCCAACCCGAGATGCCTTGGACGAAAGACTCGACGAACTGGGAGCGATTGTCGTTAGCATTCCTTGCAGTGCGGCCTTTCGCGCCGGCAAGGCATTTGCGCAGTATCGCCGTCAGGGCGGAACCAGGGCCAACGTATTGCCCCATTTCTTCATTGGGGCGCACGCAGCCGTTCTCGGATGCCCATTGTTGACCCAGGACACGCGCCGCTACGCCGCATATTTCCCCAGCGTTCGCTTGATCGGGCCTTGATCTACTTGCCAGTCGGCGCCGCGCAAACGCATGCCTTGAAGGCTTTCGCCGAATCGTTCCGCAACGCGCAAACATACTGCGGCCAAATTAGCCCCAGCAGCGGGGAACTACCGACATAAAAGTTGTTGATATACGCACGGCTGGCTTCCGTCTTTGCATCCGGATCGGCCTCAAAGCCAGAGATGACTTTGCTCACGGCTGCCGCCGAGAACTCCGCTTCGCCGTACGTCTTCCCCCAGTCGTATTCCTCATGCCAGGCCGTATCCACACCGGTCGCATTCGATGCCGAGATCACCCGAAAGTCCTTCAATCCCGCGGTGGCAGCTTCTACGCGGGCAACCGTGAACGAAGGTGCATTCCCGTTGATGGGCGAAATCGAAGACACCATCTTCACCGCCACACCCTCGCCAGCAGCGGCAGTCTCAGCACTGCTCTCAGTCTTCAGAATCCGCAGTTCGTCCATGTGAGTGTGCGCGAAAATGGCCAGCTTCACCACGTCGCTATTCTCCTCCAGCACTTCGGCAATCTTCTCGGAGCCAAGAAACATCTTCGGCCCCTTCGCGCCGCAAACCTGGTCGATCCTGGCCGCGCTTGCATGCCCGTCCACGCCCGGCGGAATGTGCGCCATCACCCAGACTTTCTGGTTGTTGTGCCGCGCCTCGGCCAGTTGCTGCGCAAGCCACGCCAACTGCGTCTCCGCTTCGGCCACATCGGCCTTCCCCCCGCAGGTCGCGTATTTGCTTGACATGAACAGATCGTCCAGCACAAGCAGCCGCGCATTCCGCACTGGCTCCGGCAGCCGCACGCTATAGTAGCCGCCAGACGCGAACGTCTCCTCGGCGCCCTTCCGCTCATCCGCGGGAAAGGTCTTTGTCACTTCCTCGCCAACCGCCGCCAGAAATTCGCTGTGCGCATCAAGCTGGTAGTCGCCGCAATCGGAGTCGTTATTCCCCAGCGCCCAGTAAACCGGCACTCCGGGAACGGCTGCGTCAACCTCGTCCATCACAAAATCCAGCGTCTTTTCCACAAACGCCCGGTAGTCGCCCCGCACCGCGTGGGGAAACACCGCCGCGAACTTGCAATCGAATGCATGAGCAATCAGATCCCCGCTCACCGTAACAAACCGCGCTCCGGCCGCATCGCGCCGCATGGCCCTCAAACTCGAATCGAGCAGCGTGAACGGCGTATCTTCCCCGCGGGTGTGGCAGGTCTGCTCCAGCGCCGCAAAACGCTGCTGCCGGTCCGCTGAAGGAGCGCCGGCCAGAATCCCTCTCCAGGCACTCACCGGCGCGGCGGCCAGTTGCACAGCCTTCCCAGGGTCAAAGAACGGCTCGAAATGAATGTCGCTCAGCATGAGTGCTGGAATCGTCTGGACACCCGCCGCGGCCGGCTTCCCTTGCGCGTCCGCCCTTTCCAGCGCAATGACGCCGCAAAAAAAAACAAAAATCCCGAACACCGCAACGTCGCCAATGCCACTCATCCGCCGATTCCAACTCATCCGCACCCCTTGACTGCCGCAGAACCACCCGCCGCCGCTCAGTGCAGAATACCGCAGGCGCGCTCCTCATTTCCCCGCTATCTCCTTCGTTTTGTGTAATGACAAAGTCGTTACGCCTGCTATACTGCCTCAAAAGGTGATGATCGGATGGCCGCAATTCAAGTGGAAACAGCAAGGCGCGAAACTCTCAACCTCCGCATCAAGCCCGAGTTGCGCGGGCTCATCGACCGTGCGGCAGAGCTTTCCGGCAAGAATCGCACCGAATTCGTGCTGAACGCCGCCCGCCAAGCCGCAGAGGATGCGCTCATGGACCGCACAGCATTTCAAGTCAGTTCCAAAGCGTACGCCGAGTTCCTGCGCCGCCTCGACGCTCCGCCCCAGCCCAACGCCCGGTTGCGCCGCTCACTAGAAACGCCCGCGCCATGGGAGAAGTGAGCTCGCTCCAACCGCCCCGACCACTTGCCGACGACCACGATGTTGCCGCATTTCAATCCGGCGAATTCCCGCTCGACGACTGGCTCAAGCGCCGCGCTCGCGGCAATCAGGCCAGCGGCGCTTCACGGACCTTTGTCCTTTGCCAGGATGTCCGCGTAATCGCCTACTACGCCCTTGCTTCCGGTGCAATCGCGGTGGAAGCCGCTCCTGGCCGTTTCCGTCGCAACATGCCAAGCCCAATTCTGGTGGCCGTGCTTGCGCGCCTGGCCGTCGACAAAGAATGGCAAGGTCGCGGTATCGGGCGCGCGCTCTTCCGCGATGCCGCCCACCGCGTCGCCCAGGCCGCCGACTCCATCGGCATTCGCGGCATCGTAGTCCATGCAATCTCAGAGCAGGCAAAGAGCTTCTATCTGGCCCTCGGTTTCGACCCCAGCCCGCTGGAGCCCATGACGCTCATGGTGACGCTGGCCGACATTCGCGCGACCCTTTCCTGATCCAGACTGCCCAATGCCCCATCCTCTCGATCCGCCGCGGCGGATCGAGAGGATGGGA